>DATAOO010000399.1:0-6263 GCA_036265695.1 Pseudonocardia sp.
CGGCTCACGCTCTGCGCCGACCCGGACGACCTCAACCGCTACGACCAGGCCTTCGAGGAGTGGTTCGCGGAGCGCCGCAGCGGCGGCACCAAGATCACCGACGAACGCAAGCCGCCGCCACCGAAGCTCGCCTCGCTCGACCCGTCGACGCCCGGGCAGGAGGGCGAGGACGGCGACAGCGACGTCACCACGATCCGCGCCCGCGCCTCGGCCAGCGAGGTGCTGCGCCACCACGACCTCGCCGACCTCACTGACGCCGAGCGCGAGCACCTGCGCAGGCTGCTCGCCCTGCTGCGGCCCGACCCGCCGACCCGACCGTCGCGGCGGCGGCGCCCGGCCCGCCACGGTGGCGCCGACCCCGGCCGCACGCTGCGCGCGGCGCTGCGCAACGGCGGCGAGGTGCGCGCGCTGCTGCGCCGCGACCACACCCGACGGCCGCGCAAGACCGTGCTGCTCGTCGACGTCTCCGGGTCGATGGAGCCCTACGCCGACGCGTTGCTGAGGTTCGCGCACGTGGTCACCCGGCGCTCCCCCGCCTCGGTCGAGACGTTCACGCTGGGCACCCGGCTCACGAGGGTCACCCGCGAGTTGCGGATGCGCGACGCCGACCACGCGCTGCACGCGGCGGGCAAGGCCATCCCGGACTGGTCGGGGGGCACCCGCCTGGGCGAGGTGCTGCGGGCGTTCATCGACCGGTGGGGACAGCGGGGCGCGGCGCGCCGCGCGGTCGTCGTCGTCTTCTCCGACGGCTGGGAGCGCGGCGAGCCCGTGCTGCTCGGCGAGCAGATGGCGCGGCTGCACCGGCTGGCCCACAAGATCATCTGGGTGAACCCGCACGCGGGCAAGGACGGCTACGCGCCGGTGCAGGGCGGAATAGTGGCCGCGTTGCCGTACTTGGATGGACTGTTGGCGGGCCACAGCCTCGCTACGCTGGAGGAACTACTGAGGGTGATGCGGGATGCGTGACGTGATCGACCAGCTCGAAGGCTGGTGGAAGAACGGGGAGACGGCCGCGCTCGCCACCGTGGTCGGCACCTTCCGGTCGGCGCCGCGCCAGCCCGGCGCGTCGATGCTGGTCGGGCCCGCGGGCGAGGCGGTCGGCAGCGTGTCGGGCGGCTGCGTCGAGGGCGCGGTGTACGAGCTCGGCGAGCAGGTGTTGCGCGACGGGCGGCCGGTGCTGCAGCGCTACGGCGTCTCCGACGACGACGCCTTCGCCGTCGGCCTCACCTGCGGCGGGATACTCGACATCTTCGTCGAGAAGGTCAACCCCGACACGTTCGCCCAGCTCCAGGCGGTGGCCGAGGCCGTGCGCACCGAGTCGCCGGTCGCGGTGGCCACGGTCGTCGCGGGCCCCGCGGAGCGCTTGGGCAAGCGGCTGGTGGTCTGGCCCGACAAGGTCGACGGCAGCACCGGCTCGGGCAGGCTCGACGACGCCGTCCGCGACGACGCCCGCGGCCTGCTCGACGTGGGGCGCAACGCCATGGTCACCTACGGCGTCGACGGCCAGCGCCGCGGCGAAGGGCTCTCGGTGTTCGTCGAGTCGTTCGCGCCGCCGCCCCGCATGATCGTCTTCGGGGCGATCGACTTCGCCGCGGCCTGCGCGAAGATCGGCTCGTTCCTGGGCTACCGGGTCACGGTGTGTGACGCCCGGCCGGTGTTCGCCACGGCGTCGCGGTTCCCGGGGGCCAACGAGGTGGTCGTCGAGTGGCCGCACCGCTACCTCGCCGCGGAGGCCGAGGCCGGGCGCGTCGACAAGCGCACGGCGCTGTGCGTCCTCACCCACGACCCGAAGTTCGACGTGCCGCTCCTGGAGGTGGCGCTGCGGCTGCCGGAGGTCGCCTACATCGGGGCCATGGGCTCGCGGCGCACCCACGACGACCGGCTGGAGCGGCTGCGCGAGCGCGGCGTCACCGAGGCGGAGATCGCGCGCATGTCGTCCCCGATCGGGCTCGACCTCGGCGCGCGCACCCCGGAGGAGACGGCCGTCTCGATCGCGGCGGAGATGATCGCGCAGCACTGGGGCGGGGCGGGCACCCGGCTCGCCGAGCGCGAGGGCCCGATCCACACTTCCCACTGAGCCGCGACCGCCCTCCCACTTCGCATCCCTCGGCTTCTTCGCACCCCGTCGACGGGGTGCGAAGTGCACCGAAAGGGTGCGACGTCGGGCCAGGCCGATAGGCGCGGCCTGACCGTCCAGCCAGGTCGGATTTCCGCGTTCGCGCCAGCCGATTCAGCGACCCCGGTCTCGACCGGTGCCTCCCGGCAGGTCATCGGGGTAACGTGAGGCAGCGCCAGTCGACGTCGGGAGGGCAGTGTGGTCCTCGTCGAGGAGGCCCGCCGAGCGGGCGACACGGTGCTGCTCTCCCAGCGTTCTTCCGACGAACCGGCGCCGCTGCGGCTCTCCAAGTTCCACGCGCCGGAGATCGTCTTCGGGCACGACTCGCTGTCCGAAGCCGCCTACGCGGCGGTGCGGCTGGGCGCCCGACGGCCCTTCGTGGTCACCGACCCCGGGCTGCTGGAGGCGGGCTGGCCCGCGGAGCTGCTCGGCCAGCTACGGGCGGCGGGGCTCCACCCGGTGGTCTGGAACGACGTCACCCCCAACCCCAAGGACCACGAGATCGAGGCCGGGCACGAGCGCTACCGCGAGGCGGGCTGCGACGTGGTGCTCGGCATCGGCGGCGGCTCCGTGATCGACGCGGCGAAGGGCGTGGCCCTGCTCGCGGCCAACGGCGGCCGCATCCTCGACTTCGAGGGCATCGACCGCATCGAGCACCCCATCCCGCCGCTGATCATGATGCCGTCCACGTCGGGCACGGGCGCCGACGTCTCCCAGTTCTGCATCGTCACCGACACCGTGCGGCACACCAAGATCACCATCATGGGCCGGGCGCTGGTGCCGGACGTCTCGGTGATCGACCCGCGGCTGCTCACCACGATGTCCGACGCGCTCGGCGCCGCCACCGGGCTCGACGCCCTCACGCACGGCATCGAGGCCTTCGTCTCGCTCGCCCACGGCCCGCTCACCGACCACCACGCGCTGCAGGCGATCGCGATGGTCAACGGCAACCTGGCCCGCACCATCCACCGCCCCGACGACATCGCGGCGCGCGCCAGCATGGCCCAGGCCGCGCTCGAGGCGGGCCTGGCGTTCACCAACGCGATCCTCGGCGCCACGCACGCGATGAGCCACCAGGTCGGCGGCATGCTCGACCTGCCGCACGGCGTCGTCAACGGGGTGCTCCTGCCGCACGTCATCCGGTTCAACGGCGCCGAGCTGCCGGAGCGGTTCGTGCCGATCGCGCAGGCCATGGGGCTGGACGTGGCGGGCGCGCCGCCGGACGAGGCCGTCGAACGGGTGGCCGAGGCGGTGCGGGCCCTCGGCGACGAGGTCGGCGTGCCCCGCGGGCTCGGCGCCCTCGGCGTGCGGGCGGAGGACATCCCGCGGCTCTCCGAGCTCACCCTCTCCGACGCGTGCCTCACCACCAACCCGCGCCACACGTCGGTCGAGGACGTGGCGGCGATGTTCAAGGCAGCCCTGTAGCCATGACGGCCGCCGCGCAGTGGCCCCGCCGGGGCGGTCCGAAGGCGCCGAAGCGGCCCGACCTCGAGGCGCTCACCGGCCTGCGCTCGGGCAAGCCGCACTACTACCCGGAGTACCGGATCTCCGCCGAGCGGCTGCGGCGGGTGATCCTGGCGTTGGAACGGATCTCCGGGGCGCTCGTGCGCACGATGGAGGGCTCCGAGGCGCTCGTGCGGGCGGTCGTGGACGCCGCCGCCGAGCACCTGTCCGCGGACTGGGTGGTGTTCGCGCTGGTCGAGGGCGAGCTGCCGGACGTGCGGCCCCGCCACCTCGTGCGCGGCCCGTCCGACGACACCCCCGAGCACGTGCGCCACCACGTCGACCAGGTCTCGGGCGGGCACCCCGACGGCGAGCACGACGCGCACCAGTCCCGCCACCACCTGCACGTGCCGATCAAGCTCGACGGCCGCGTGGTCGGCGGGTTCGCGGCGTGGACGCCCACGGAGCGGGAGATCGAGGACACCGACCACTCCGTGCTGCGCATCCTCGCCGGTCAGACGGCCACGGCGCTGCAGAACGCGGCGCTGCTCGACCACTCCGCCCGCCTGCACGCCCGCACCGCCCGTCAGGCCGCCGACCTCAAAGCCCGCAACACCGAACTCCTCGCCACCCAGGCCGAGCTGGGCGCAGCGCGGCAGCGCGAGGTGCTCGACGACGAGCGCCACCGCATCGCCCGCGAGCTGCACGACAGCGTCACCCAGTACGCGCTGTCCGCCGGGATGCACATCGAGCTGGTGCGTTCGGAGATCGCGGACGACCGGCTGCGCACCCAGCTCGACACGGCCAAGGACCTCACGCGCCGCGCCGTCGAGCAGCTCCGCTCCGCGATCTACGCGCTCCACGACGAGCACGCCGAGGGCGAGGACCTCCCGTCCATGCTGCGCAGGCTGTCGGGCGTGCACATGCCCGACGAGCTGTCCGTCGAGGTGCGCATCGGCGGCAAGCCGGTGGCGCTGCCCGCCGAGTGCGAGCAGTCGCTGTTCCGCATCGCGGGCGAGGCGCTGTTCAACACGGCCGTGCACGGCGAGGCGAGCCGGGCGGTCGTGCGGCTGGCCTACTCCTGCGCCGCCGTGCGGCTCACGATCTCCGACGACGGCGTCGGACGGCCCGAGGAGGTCCGCCGCAGCCTCCGCGCGGCGAGCGCCACCCCGTCCGGCGAGCACCGCGGGCTGGTGAACATGCAGGCGCGGGCCCGCGAGCTGGGCGGCACGGTGGCGTTCCGGCGGGCCCGGCTGGGTGGGCTGCAGGTGCAGGTCGAGATCCCCGTGCCCCGATGACCACGCGCATCGTCCTCGTGGACGACCACTCGATCATGCGGCAGGGCCTCAAGGCCGTGCTGGAGCGCGAGGCCGACCTGCGCGTCGTCGGCGAGGCGGGCACCCCGGCCGACGCGGTGGCCGCGGTAGCCGCGTCGCGCCCGCACGTCGTCCTCCTGGATCTGAAGCTCACCGCGGGGCCGCAGACCGACGGCCTGGACGTGTGCCGCCGCCTCACCGCCGCCCACCCCGGGCTGGGAGTGCTGGTGCTCACGACGTTCGCCGAAGACCGGCTCGTCGTCGAGTCGGTGCAGGCGGGGGCGCGGGGGTACGTCGTGAAGGACGTCGACACCACCGAGCTGGTGCGCGCCATCCGGGCCGTTTCCCGTGGTGAGAGCGCCTTCGACGCCCGGAGCGCTTCGGCGATGGTCCGCTCGCTGTCCGGTGGTGTGCCGGAGCGGGAGCGGCTCACCGAGCGCGAGCTGGACGTGCTGCGGCTGCTCGCGCGGGGGCTGTCCAACCGGGCCATCGGCGGTGAGCTGTTCATCTCGGAGACCACGGTGAAGTTCCACGTGGGCAACCTCATGCGGAAGCTGATGGTGTCGCGGCGAGCCGAGGCGGTGTACGCGGCGACGAAGCTCGGACTCCTGTAGACCCCAGGCATGCGCTTCTACGCGGAACGCCCGCTGCGGGTTGCCCGGCAGTTGCTCGCCGACGTCCTGGTGATCGGGTGGGCGTACCTCGTCGTGACGTTCGCGCAGGCGGCGCGCAGCCTCATCGACCAGCTCCAGGGGCCTGCAGGGGCGTTGACGTCGGCCGGCCAGACGATGCGCGACACGTTCGCCGGGGCCGCGCGCACGGCGTCCGGGATCCCGCTCGTGGGTGACGACCTGGCGAAGGCGCTGGGCGTCGGCACCGGGGCGGGCGAATCGCTCGCGTCCGCGGGGCAGCGCCAGGCGCAGCTCATCGACACCGTGGGGATGTGGGCGTCGGTGGCGATCATCGCGTTCGCCGCGGTGCCGGTCGTGCTCCTGTGGCTCTTCGTGCGGCTCCGGTACGCGCGCACCGCGAGCTCGGCGGTGACCGCGCGCGCCCGTGACCTCGACCTCCTCGCCCTGCGCGCGCTCGCCCACCAGCCGACCAAGCAGCTGCTGCGGGTGGCGGGCGATCCGGCGGCGGCGTGGCGGCGCGACGACGCCGTCGTCGTGCGCGACCTCGCGGCGTTGGAGCTGCGCGGGCTGGGACTGCGCGCGCCCCGACCCCGGTCAGTCCTTGGCGAGCACGTCCCGGACGGTCAGCGGCGGCCTGCCGAGCAGCTCTCCGAGGGTCGGGTCCACGGCGGCGAACTCCCCGGCCCGGCTCGCGGCGAACATGCCTAGGAGCAGCTCGGCGGCGGGGCCCAGCCGCTCCCGGTACTGGGCGTCGGT
>DATAOO010000400.1:0-39197 GCA_036265695.1 Pseudonocardia sp.
GGCGTCGACCGCGAGCGCGGGATCGGCGAACAGCAGCACCAGCACGGCGGCGGCGAGCGCGGGCAGCGCCGAGCGCGAACGGCCTGCCCCGAGCGCCACCAGGGTGACCGCCCCCATCACGGCCGCCCGGACCACGCTGGGCGACGGCCGGGCGAGCACCACGAAGCCCACCAGGACCGCGGCCGCCGCCGCGGCCGACAACCGCGGATCGGCCCGGAGCCGTCGAAGGCCCGCGAGCACGGCGCCGGTCAAGATCGCGAGATTCGCCCCGGAGACCGCGAGGAGGTGGGTGAGCCCGGCGGTGCGGAAGTCGTCGTCAACCTCCTGGGTGAGGGTGCTGGTGTCGCCGATGGCCAGGCCGGGCAGCAGCCCGGCCTCGGCGGGCGGCAGCGTGCCGGTGGCGACCCGCAGGCCCGAGCGCAGGCCGCCTGCCGCCGACTGCCACCACGGCGGGTCTGCGACGTCGTGCGGGACATCCCGCACCCGCAGCACCGCGACGGTGAGATCGTGGCGATCCGGCGGGGCGAGCAGACCCTCGGCCGTGACGGCTTGGCCTGGCAGCAGCCCCTGCCAGCCCTGAGCGGGCGCGAGCAGCAGCACCCGGCCCCCACCGCTCCAGCTCCCCGCGCCGGCGGTGGTCGTCACCACGTCGGCGGGCACGACGACCCTCGCCGCGGCGGGCCCCGGCTGGCCCGTGGTGCGCAGCGTCCGCGGATCGTCGCGCAGCACGACCCGCAGGGTGGCCGCCGCGCCCCGGAGCGCCTGCTCGTGCAGTGGATGCGCGACGACCAGGAAGGTGTGGGCCGCGATGACGATCCCGGCCGCGGCCGCCGTGCCCGCCGCGGCGAGCAGGACCGGCGCGCGATGCCCACGGCAGGCGAGCGCGGCGGCGACGCACGCGACCAGCCCGCCCGCGATCGGCCCGAGCCCCAGCCCGAGCAACATCACCGCCCAGGCGGCGGCCGCGGCCGGGACCAGCCGGAGGTCGACGGGCGGGTGCTCGGTGGGCGCGCGCATCAGACCGTGACCAGATCGCGGAGCTGTTGGAACCGGCGTTCGCCGATGCCGTCGATCTCCCGCAGCTGATCGACGCGCGCGAAGCGGCCGTTGCGGCTGCGCCACTCCACGATGTGCTGGGCGGTGACCGGCCCGACACCGGGGAGGGTGTCGAGCTGGGCGACGCTCGCGGTGTTCAGATCGACCTTCGCCGCCGCACCCGCGGCCGCCGACCCCGCGGTGCCCGATCCCGCTGCGGCGGCTCCCGCGCCGGGCGCCGACCCGCCAGAGGGCGGCTGACCGGCCGCGTCCGGCGCGGGCGGAACACCGACCGCGATCTGTTCGCCGTCGACGAGCCGACGCGCGAGGTTCAGACCGGACAGGTCGACGCCCGGCCGTGCGCCACCTGCGGCGATGAGCGCATCGGCGACCCGCGCCCCGGCCGGCACCCGCACGACGCCCGGACGCGCGACCCGGCCCGCGACACTGACCACCAGCTCCCTCGCCGGACCACCCGCCGCGCCACACGCGGTGCCACCGGCCTCCGCCGCACCGCCCGCACCCGCCGCCCCGACCTGCTCAGCGGCGGGCGCCCCCGCGCAGGCGCTCCCGGTGCTTGCGGCCGCCGCCCCGGCCGGGCCTGCGCCGGGCATCCCGTCCACCGCGACCGCCGGGAGGCCCCGCACCGGCTCGGCCTGCGGCCGCGCCGTCCACACGCCGACCGCAGCGACGACCGCGGCCACGGCCGCCACGAGCACCAACGCCACGGCTCCCGGACGGCCCGGGTCGAGCCGCAGCCGATGGCCGGACGCCCGGTGGGGACGGCCCGACATCCGGTGCCGCCACGCGGCGAGCCGCGGCACCGGCAGCGGCACGGTCGGCGGCCCGGCGACCGCCCCGTCCAGACCCTCCGCCCCACCATCGCGCAGATCCCCGTCCTCGCCGCCGCGGGCCGCGAGTGGCGGGCCGACGGGCGCGAGCGCAGGTCGCAGGCTCAGGACCGACGTGAGGCGACTGGCGGGAGCGGTTCGGGACACAGCTCGACGCTAGGTCGGTGTGAACGCTCCGCGACAAGCAATCGCGAACCTGTGGACAAGCCCGGACGATGTGGACAACTTCGCGAGAACGCGGTCAGGGCGACGGAGGCATGGCCGGGGTCGGCCCCGTCCGCGGCACGACGACCACCCCGACCAACCCGGTGCCGACGTGCGCGCCGATCACGGCCCCCACCTCCGACACCAGGAGCCGCGCGACATCGAGGCGCTCCCGCAGCCGCGCCGCCACCTCCTCGGCACGGGCGGCGGCGGCGAGGTGCTGCACGGCGACGTCCACCGGCCCCTCCCCCGCCGCCTGCGCGGCCAGCTCGACGAGCCGCTGCGCTGCCCGCGCCGTGGTCCGCACCTTCTCCAGCGGCAGGATGCGACCCTGCGCGACGTGCAGCAGCGGCTTCACCGCGAGCGCCGTGCCCACCCAGGCGGCGGCCGCGCCGATCCGTCCGCCTCGACGCAGCCGTTCCAGGGAGTCGAGCGAGAAGAACATGCGGCAGCGCCGCGCGACGTCGTTCGCCGCCGCTGTGACCTCGTCGATGCCCGCGCCGTCGGCGGCGGCATCAGCCGCGGCGAGCACCGCGTAGCCCAGCCCCATGCACGCCGCCCGGGAGTCGACCACCCGCACGCGGTCGGCGCCGATCTCGTCGGCGGCCATCCGAGCGGCTTCCCACGTGCCCGACAGCTCCCGCGACAGGTGCACCGAGACGACCGCCGACGCGCCCGCGTCCAGCGCGGCCCGGTAGCAATCCAGGAACGCGGCGGGGGCGGGCCGCGAGGTCTGGACGTCCAGGCGGCGGTCGGCCAAGGCCGAGCACAGCTGCGAGGTGTCGATGTCGACGCCCTCACGCCCCACGCGCGCGCCCAGCCGCACCGACAGCGGCACCACGCGGATGTCCCGCTGCGTCGCCATGCCCTCGGGCAGGGAGGACGTGGAGTCGGTCACGACGGCGACGGCCACGCGTCACCCTATCCGTTCGGCGCGGAGCACGGCGGCGCACGCCCGGCCGACATCGGCGTGCGCCGACCAGCCCCAGTGCATGCCGTCCGGGTTGCCCCGCCCGCTCAGCACGTGCTCCGCCACCAGCGCTTCGAGGTCGAGGAGCGCGACTCCGTGCGCACCCGCCCACGCCCGCGTCGCCCGCTCCGCAGCAGGCCGTCCGACGTGCACACGGGCGTACTCGGCGGCGCGGTGCACCGGGGGCAGGACCGCGACCACGGGGATGCCCGGGCGTAGGGCGAGCACGGCCGCACGGCACTGCTCAAGGTGCCGGACGGTCAGGCGCGGCGGCAGCGCCACCGGGCCGCCACCGGGGAGCGTGCGAGCGAACGTCCACGCCAACCCGGGCTGCAACCGCCGGTAGGCCGTGCGCACCACCCGCCGCAGCCCCTCCGGCCGCACGACCGGGAGCAGCTCGCGCAGCGCCGTGGGCAACGGCGAGGGCAGCGTGTCCATGCCGCCGACGCCGAGCACGAGCGCGTCGACCCGCGGGAGCGCGGCCCAGATCCGGGGGTCGCGGATCAGCGCCTGCCAGGCGTGGCGAGCCGTCCAGCCGATCCCGGCCACCAGCTCGGCCCGGCCGCCCAGCGCCGCGGCGGCGATGTTCGGCCACAGCCGTGGGTCGTCGGCGGGTTCGGCGCGCTCGGGCCCGTGGAAGGCCAACGAGTCGGCGAGCACCAGCAGGGTGGGACCGGGCACCGGAGGGCTACGGCTCGACGTCGTAGCCGACGTTGTAGCCCGACAGCCGCCAACGGGGGTGGTCGACGCGGCGCGCGAGCGCGGCCCAGTGGCAGTTCGCCATGCCGCCGATCGACGGCCACGTCCAGGTGGGCAGGCCGAGGAGGCCGCACACGAGCCCCGCGATCATGCCGCCGTGCGCCACGACCACGACGATGCCCTCGGGGTTGTCGGCGTACTCCTCGTCGAGCTCGTCGATGACGGGCCGGGAACGGCGCACCACCTCGATGCGGGACTCGCCGCCGGGCGGCGCCCAGCCGGGGTCGGAGCGCCATTCCGCGATGGCGCCGGGCCACTCGGCCTCGATGTCGGCGACCGTGCGCCCCTGCCATTGCCCCAGGTGGGTCTCGCGCAGCCGGGGGTCGACCTTCACGTCGAGGCCCACCGCGGCGCCGATCACGGCGGCGGTGTCGACGGCGCGCCGCAGGTCGGAGCTGATCAGCCGGTCCGGGCCGAGTGCGGCGATGCCCGGGGCGACGGCGGCGGCCTGGGCCAGGCCTTGCGCGGTGAGCTCGGCGTCGAGGTGGCCCTGCATCCGGCGTTCGACGTTGTGGTCGGTCTGGCCGTGGCGGAGCAGGACCAACCGGCGGAGCGTCACCCGCCGCCCTCCGCCTGCTCGACCTGCGCCTCCGGGAACGCGATGCGCGGGCAGTCCTTCCACAGCCGGTCGAGCCCGTAGAAGCCGCGCTCCTCGCTGTGCTGGACGTGCACGACGACGTCGACGAAGTCGAGCAGCACCCAGCGACCCTCGCGCGCGCCCTCGCGCCGGGTCGGCTTGGCGCCCGCGAGGCGCATCTTCTCCTCGACCTCCTCGACGATCGCCTGCACCTGCCGCTCGTTCGGTGCGGAGGCGATCACGAAACAGTCGGTGATCACCAGCTGCTCGGACACGTCGAGCACGACGATGTCCTGCGCCTTCTTGTCGGCCGCTGCCGCCACGGCCACCCGGGCCATCGCCAGCGCCTGGTCGGTCGCCGTCACGCTCGTCCCTCCCGCCCGACCCGGCCGGGCCGACGCGGCGACCAGTCTCCCAGCCGCGGCGGTCGACGGGAGCGGCGGGTGAGACCTCGTCTAGGGTGGGGCGCCCTTCGACCCCAGCGGAGGTGAGCGCCGATGCCGTTCCTCCACGTCGGCAGGCGTGTCCTGACCGTTCTGGCCGCTCTCGCAGTGCTGGCTGCCTGCTCCGAAGCGACCCCGCGCCCGGACGTCGCCGACCCGGTCGGACCGACCACCCCGGGAGTCAGGTTGGCCTGGTCGAAGACCGTGGCCACCGGCACCCGGCCGTTCGCGGTGGTGGGCGAGACCGTGCTCCTGGCCGACGGCGCGGCCCTGCTCGGCCTGCGCCGATCCGACGGCGGCGAGCTGTGGCGGCTACCCTTCGCCGACGGCGACCGCTTCACCGTGGCAGGCGGCTACGTCGTCGTCGAGCGGGGCCGCACGGCGTCGTTCGTCGCGAGCGAGCCGACCGACAGCCGGTCGCTCGAGGTGTTCGACGCGGCCACCGGATCGCCCCGCTGGCGGGCCGACGGGCCGGTGCGGGCCGTGGTGCGCACGGACGCGGTCTACCTGACGCGGCGTGCCGACCGGTCCGCCGACCCGGTCACCACGGCCCACGAGGTCGCCGACGGGCGCACGCGGTGGACGGCGCCGGGGGTCGGCATCGCGAACGACAGCATCGGCGCACGGCTCCCCTACGCCCCGCCCGCACCCCGCTACCTGGCCGCGACGGTAAGCGGCGGCGCCGTGGCGGCCGTCGATGCCCGCAGCGGCGCCGTCCAACGCGGACAGCTCAGCGCCCACGACTGGTACGCGCTGGTCGCCGACCAGACCCTCGTGGTGACCGACAACGACCCCCCGCCGAGCGAGCCCCGGTGCACGGTCGCCGTCACCTCCGTCGCTGTCGACGGCACCAACCAGCGCAGCACCACCGCCTTCAGCGGCAGGCAGGCCGACAACAGCTGCGAACGTGCCCTCGCCGACACCGGCAACGGCCAGGCCGCGCTCGGCTCCGGCACCCGCATCGCCGTGAGCAGCGCGGACGGCCACCCGCAGGTGCTGGACCTCGCAACGGGCACGATCGCCTGGACGGCCGACGTGCCGGGTGTGCCGATCGACGGGGACGGCGACGCACTCCTGGTGCGCCGCCACGCCGACACCGGCGACCTCGCCCTGCTCGACTTCGCCAGCGGACGGCAGCGCTGGACGGCTCCGGACGCGGGCCTGCCCGGCACGTCGGCGAGCTGGAACTCGGCGGTGACCCGCGGGCTCGTGGCCGTCACCGGAGCGGCCGAGGACCACCCGTTCGTCAACGTGTACGACGCCGACACCGGCCGCCTCCGCGGCCGCTTCCCGTCCTGGCTCGCGGGCGCAGGCGACGACTGGATCGCCGTCACCCACGGCGCCGACTCGGCCGATCAGTTGATCCTGGAGTTCTGGACGTTCTCCTCCCGGTAGAGGTGCCGCTTCGAGATGTACTGGACCACGCCGTCGGGCACGAGGTACCAGACCGGGCGGCCACGGGCCACGCGATCGCGGCAGTCGGTGGACGAGATCGCCATCGCGGGCACCTCCACCAGCGACACGACCCCCTCGGGCAGGTGCCCGTCGGCCAGTTCGTAGCCCGGCCGCGTGACGCCCACGAAGTGCGCCAGCTCGAACAGCTCGTCCACCTTGTGCCAGGACAGGATCTGGGCGAGGGCGTCGGCGCCGGTGATGAAGTACAGCCGCGACTCGGGGTACCGCGCGTGCAGGTCGGTGAGCGTGTCGGCGGTGTACGTGGGCCCCCCGCGGTCGACGTCGACCCGGCTCACCGAGAACCGCGGGTTGGACGCCGTGGCCACCACCGTCATGAGGTAGCGGTCTTCGGCCGGGCTCACGACCTTGGCCGACTTCTGCCACGGCTCCCCAGTGGGCACGAAGATCACTTCATCGAGCGTGAACCGGTCGGCGACCTCGCTGGCCGCGACGAGGTGCCCGTGATGGATGGGGTCGAACGTGCCGCCCATCACGCCGATCCTGCGCATCAGCGGAGCGTAAGCCGTGTGCTGCCTCCCGCGTCAGACCTCGTAGGCGTGGCGGAACTGCACGCTGATGCGCGGGCCGACCGCGCGGGTCTTCGGCACGCTGTGCTGCCAGGTGCGCTGGCACGAGCCGCCCATCACCAGCAGGTCGCCCGGGCCCGGTGTGAACCCGACGGACGGCCCACCGCCCGCGGGCCGCAGCCGGAACGGCCGCACGGCACCCAACGACACCAGCGCCACGACCGCGGACGGCAGCTCGCGAGCCACCCGATCGCCGTGCCAGGCCACGCTGTCGGCACCGTCGCGGTACAGGTTCGCTCCGACCTGCGTGAACTCGACGCCGTAGCGTGCGGTCAGCTCCCGCGCCATCGCGGCCAGGTCGGGCGGCGCCTCGGCGAGCGGCCAGCGGTGGGTGAGCCGCGGCTCGGACACCACCCGGTCGTACATCCGCACCCGACGCGGGCCGCCCCAGGGCGTCTCGGCCAACAGCCGCGCGAACAGCTCCTCGGCGCCCGCGCACCAGCCCGGCGCGATGTCGACCCACGCGCCGTGCCCGAGCTCGTGCCGCCGCGCCGCAGCCACGTCCAATCCGTCCAGCAAGGACGGCTGCCACACCAGATCGGCGGCCAAGTCTCGAACCATAGTTCGATTGTACGCTCAGATTCGCGGCCTCGTGCCCGGTTCTTGAGAAGGGGGCAGCTGGTTCGGGCCGGGCAGCCGCGGCGGGGGCAGCTGCGCCACGGGCAGGGTGGCCCACGCGTTGACCGACGGCGGGATCGCCTCCGGCGCGGGCCGCACCGTGTGCGGGGCGGGCGCGGGGTCGTCGCCGAACCGGAACACCGAGGTCAGGTCGCCGAACGTGCGCCGCCGCCACGCCGAGATGTTCGGCTCCCGCACCCCGGTGACCCGCTCCAAGAACCGCAGCGTCGACGTGTGGTCGAACGGCTCGGAGCACACCCAGCCGCCCGCCGTCCAGGGCGAGATGACGATGGCGGGCACCCGGAAGCCCGCCCCCACCGGTAGGCCGTTGCCGGGGGTGCCGCCCGGCGAGGTCCACGTGACGAACTCGCCCGGGGTGCCGGGCGGTGGCGTCGGCGGCGCGACGTGGTCGAAGAGGCCGTCGTTCTCGTCGTAGGTGAGGATCACGGCGGTCTTGGCCCACACGTCCGGGTTCGCCGCGATCGCGTCGATCTTGCTCGTCACGAAGTCGGCGCCGTCGGTGGGGCGGTGCGACGGGTGCTCCGACGTGGTGCTCGTGCAGATGACCCAGGAGACGGTGGGGAGGCGGTCGGCGACGGCGTCGCTCTCGAACGCGAACTCCGAGCGGGCCGTGAGGCCGTCGACCGCGAGCGCCGACCCCCGGCGGCTCCGGCGGAACGCGCTGAACTGCTCCAACACGTTGCAGCCGAAGGTGTCGTCCTGCTGGTAGACCCGCCAGCTCACGCCGGCACGGGTGAGCCGCTCGGCGTAGGTCGTCCAGCGGTAGCCCGCCCGCGGCGCGGCGTTGTCGAGGCAGGGCCCGCCGCCGCGGCCCTCCGCGTCGACGGTGCCGGTCATCCACATCATGCGGTTGGGCCACGTCGGCCCGAGCACCGACGCGTGCCAGGCGTCGCAGACGGTGAACGCCTCGGCGAGCGCGAACTGCACCGGCAGGTCCGCGCGGGTGTGGTAGCCCATCACGTAGGGCGCGTGCGCTCCGTCGGCGCCGCGGTGGGCGGCCATCCACCCGTCCATCCGGCCGCCGTTCCAGGCGTCGTGCTGCACTTGCCAGGCGTGCGAGGTCGACGGGATCGTCGCGGCGCTCGTGGACCGGGTGTCCAGGTGGAACGGCAGGAGGTGGCCCGCGGCGTGCCCCGCGTCGGGCTGCTGGAACACGCTGGCCCCGTCGGGCAGCCAGAGCGCGTTCGCGTCGGCGAAGCCGCGCACCCCGGAGAGCGTGCCGAAGTAGTGGTCGAACGAGCGGTTCTCTTGCATGAGCAGCACGACGTGGCGGATGTCGCCCAGGGACGCGCGGCGGCTCGGCGGCGTCACGATCTCGCGCCGCACGTTCGACGGGAGCAGCGCGGCGGCCGTCGCGACCGCGGCCGAGGACGCGGCCGCCGCCAGCAGCCGCCGCCGGGTCAGCCCCGCCACGACCCGCTCCCGAACGCCGCGACGATCAGGTCGATCTCCGGGTCCATGCTCGCGAGCTCGCCGTGGCGGGCGACGGCGTGGCGGTAGGACAACGCCGAGCTCAGCAGCCGGGCCGCCCCCTCGACGGCGGCTCGCGGCGCCTCCACGCTCGCGGCGATCACCGTGGCGACAGCGGCGACGATCCGCTCGTAGCGGGCCTGCAGCGCGTCCAGCACGGCCGGGTGGGTGTCGGCCTCGCGCCAGAGCAGGTGGGAGAGCACGGCCGACGAGGCGAGCTCGGCGTCGAGCGCGGTGACCGCCCGGCGCAGGTTGGTCGCGAGGTCACCCGGCCCCACCGGCACCGCGCAGCCCGGCGGCAGGCGCTCGACCAACGCCTCGAGCAGGTCCGCCTTGCGGGTGAAGTAGTAGTGGACGAGCCCCTTGGGCACCCCGGCCTGCTCCGCGATCCGCGAGGTCGGCGTCGCCGCGAAGCCGTGCTCCGCGAACAGCGCCTCCGCGGCGGAGAGGATGCGCTCGCGCGCGGGCTCGTCGTCCATCAGGGAGAGTGTCGGACATGCGCAACGGCCGGGGGTACGCGACCCTCGGCCGTTGCGCGGGCGGTGCCGGTCAGTGCTGCCCGGCGAGCCGGTGCTCGGCGTTCGCCGACGGCAGGGCCGTGGCTCCGACGATCACCGCGAGGATCCCGCCGATCCAGGACGTCCAGGACGCCCCGGCCAGCGCGCTGTAGCCCAGCACCCACGGCGCGAGGAACAGCAGCACACCCAGCACGATGTGCACGTACTCGCTCGCCGCCGAGCCCGGTACGGCCAGCGACCACAAGCCGGTGATCGCCAGCAACACGCCGAGCACCACCAGGCCCCATACGGCCGCGGCCGAGGTCGTCACGACGACCGGCGAGAGCGCGACCAACACACCGATGACCAGCGCTGCCCAGTCCTGCCAGCGCCGCCACGTCCCGACCTGTTCGGTAGCCATTGCCACCACTCCCTTTCTCGAACAAGGTCAGGTCTACGCTTTGACTGGCCAGCCGGTCAAGAACTCTTGCAGTCTCGTACGTCACGTTCCCCGTGCAGGTCAGACGGGCAGCAGCGCCTCGACGACGGCGGCGAGCTGCGCGGCGGTGCGGCACTCGTGCATGGGCAGGACGTCGGCGTAGCGCAGGGCCGCGGAATCGCCGCTGCCCCATTGCCTGCGCGGCTCGGGGTTGAGCCAATGCGCGTGCCGGGCCGTACCCACCAGCCGCCGCAGCACCGTGAGGTTGGGATCGCGGTAGTTCGTGCGACCGTCGCCCAGGATCAGCAGCGACGTCCTGGACGTGATCGCTCCGCCCCACTGCTCGGCGAACCCGCCGAGGCTGCCGCCGTAGTCGCTGTGCCCGTCGAACGTGACGAGATCGGCCTCCCGCAGCACCCGCTGCATGACCCCGGACAGCTCCGCGCCGGGCGCGAACAGGTGGGTGACCTCGTCGGCGCGCTCGACGAACGCGAACACCCGCACCTTCGAGAACTGCTCGCGCAGGGCCTGCACCAGCAGCAGCGTGAAGTGGCTGAACCCGGCGACCGAGCCCGACACGTCACACAGGATCACCAGCTCCGGGCGCCCCGGGCGGCGGGTGCGGTAGGCCGGGCGCATCGGCACGCCACCGGTGGACATCGAGCGGCGCAGGGTGCGGCGCATGTCGACCTCGCCCCGCTTGGCGCGACGGCGGCGCACCGCGAGCCGCGCCGCGAGGCGTCGCGCGAGCGGCTGCACGGTGCGGCGCAGCTGGGCGAGCTGCTCGGCGTGCGCGGACAGGAACTCCACCTGCTCGATCTGCTTCGGCACGGCCGAGCGCGCCACCTGGTCACGCCCACGGATCTCCGCGGTGCGCCGCCGCACCTCGTCGGTGATCATCTTGCGGAACGCGGCGATGCGGTCGCGGATCTCCCGGCGCAGCACCTCGTCGGCGAAGCTGCCCTCCTCGACGCCAGAGCCCCGCAGGTCGGCCAGTATCTGGGCGAGCAGCGTCTCCGGCGAGAGCATGCGCAGCGACTGGTAGGCCGACCACGTGGGCTGGCCCGCGAGCCCGCGGATGCCGCTGCCCACCCCGCCCGAGCGGCCCAGCGCGTCGACGATGGCCCGGGCGAGCTCCTCCAACGCCGCGGTGTCCCCGTCGCGCAACAGCTCGGCGAGAACGTCGCGCAAGGCGTCGACGTCGACCGGTCCGTCGTCGGCGTCGTCGATCCGGGGCACGTCGACCTCGCCGCTGCCCGCGCCGAGGGCGGCGGGCCAGTACAGGTCGAAGAGCGTGTCGAACGCCTGGCGCTGACCCGAGCGGCGCAGGAGCGCGGCGGCCAGCCCCTCGCGCAGGTGCTCGCGGTGGACGAGGTCGAGCGCGCCGAGCACCCGTGCGGCGTCGATGGTCTCGCCCGGCCCGACCGCCACGCCGTGCCGCCGCAGGGCGCCGACGAACGCGACGAGGTGACCGGGGAGCCCGTGCTCGACGACGGCCATCAGTTCAGCCGCAGCTCGGCCGCGGCCTTGACCGCGTCGGACTGGTGTTTGAGGACGACGCCGAGGGTGGCGCGCACGGCGTCGTCGTCGAGGGTGTCGAGGCCGAGCGCGAGCAGGGTGCGCCCCCAGTCGATCGTCTCCGCGACCGACGGCGCCTTGCGCAGCTCCAGCCCGCGCAGCACCCGCACCGTGCGGACAAGCGCGTCGACCAGCTGCTCGGCCAGCTCCGGCACCCGCGCGAGCACGATACGCCGCTCCAGGTCGGCGTCGGGGAAGTCGAGGTGCAGGAACAGGCAGCGCCGCTTGAGCGCCTCGGACAGCTCGCGCGTGGAGTTCGAGGTGAGCACCGCGAACGGACGACGCGCCGCCGTGATCGTGCCCATCTCGGGCACCGTGACCTGGAAGTCGGAGAGCACCTCCAGGAGCAGGCCCTCGACCTCGACGTCGGCCTTGTCGATCTCGTCGACGAGCAGCACGGTCGGCTCGGTGCGGCGGATCGCCGTCAGGAGGGGGCGCGGGAGCAGGAACTCCTCGCTGAACACGTCGTCGCGGGTCTCGTCCCACGACTCGCGACCCTGGCCCGCGGTGATCCGCAACAGTTGCTTCGCGTGGTTCCACTCGTACAGCGCGCGGGCCTCGTCGATGCCCTCGTAGCACTGCAGGCGCACCAGGCCGGACCCGGTCGCCGCCGCGACGGCCTTGGACAGCTCCGTCTTGCCGACGCCTGCGGGCCCCTCGACGAGCAGCGGCTTGCCGAGGCGGTCGGCGAGGAAGACCGTGGTGGCGACGGCGGTGGAGGCAAGGTAGCCGACCTCTGCCAAGCGCTGCCCCACCTCGGCGACGGAGCCGAACAGTGGCGCTTGCGGCAGATTCACGTCTGTCATCCTGCCGTGTGGACCGCCCGGATGGCACCGCGCAAGCGTTGCAGTGCTCACACCGGCGTCGGGCGTCGGTACGACCGCGCTCGGTCGCGCTCCTTCGCCGACGCTCGGCACGGCGTCGTGCATCGATCATGCGCGCGCTCATCGGGGCAACCGCTGCGCGACGTCGGCGAACGCGTCGAGCTCCGCCCACACCCAGCGGACGAAACCGCGCAGCGCGCTCCGCATCCGCTCCTCGCGCCGCTTCTCCGTGAACTCCGCCTCCCCGCGGGCCTGGCCGCGACGCAACACCCGGCCGTACTTGACGAGGCCGTCGAACTCGCCGCCGACGCCGTGCTCGGGCCAGCCGAAACCGGCGGTGCCGAGCACGACGCCGGTCGGGTCGACCACCTCCCATTGCAGCACCGGACGCGCCACCCCGTGCCGGGACATCGCGACCCGGCTGCGGGACTCCCCGACGCTCCTGGCCCGCGGATCGGCGAACTCGATCGCCCGTCGCGCGCGGGGAGCGCCGGGCCAGCCCGCTGCGCGGTCCAGTGCCCCCGCGAGCGCGGCCGACGTGACGAGACGGCGGTGCAGCGCCGCGTCGAGCACGGCGACGGCTTCCTCGAAGCCTGCGGTGCGCGCCACGTCGACCAGGGTGCGCGCGACGGTGGTGACCGCCACCCCGCCGACCACCACGATCTCGTCGGGCTCAAGCGGAGCGGTGTGGAGGTGCAGCCTTCCCGTGCGCAGCGCGCCGGAACGGCGCGGGCGCGTCGCATGCACGCGGGCGAGCGGCAGGTTCCACGCGGGCAGGCCATGCAGCACGGCGGCCGACTGGTGGCTGACGACGGCGTCGGACGCGATCCGCGGCACGGCCACGGCCACCTGCAGCTGGTGCCGATCCTCGGGGCGGCGCAGCCGCGGGTCGGTCGGGTCGACGTACGTGCCGGGCGCGATGCGGGCCAGCTCCCCACGGCGGTGCATGCGCCGCACCTCGTCGCCGTCGACCCCCGCGGCGGCGAGCTCGCGGAGCGACAGCGGGCCCGGCCCGAGCGTTGGCAGATCCACGTGGACCAGCATGGAGACGTCGCCGCGCCGCCCGTGGGCTTTCGCGGGAATCGGCGCCTCGCACCGGCTGTTCCGCGCTCGCACCGGCGTCCGGGCGCCGGTGTCGGCCCGACGATGCCGGTGCGGACCTCGGTCTGTCGGACCGGCGGGGCACCATGGGCCGCGTGACGACGACCGAGCACGATCTGCGCGGGCAGGCAGAGGCCGCCCTCGCCGCCCTGGCCGGGCCGCAGGCGCGCCTGCGGGAAGACCAGTGGACGGCGATCCACGCCCTCGTGGCGCAGCGACGGCGGGCGCTCGTCGTGCAGCGCACCGGCTGGGGCAAGTCAGCGGTGTACTTCGTGGCCACCGCGCTGCTGCGCGCGGCGGGCGCGGGGCCCACGGTCATCGTCTCGCCGCTGCTCGCGCTGATGCGCAACCAGATCGAAGCGGCGGAGCGGGCGGGCATCCGGGCGGTCACGGTCAACTCCGCCAACACCGCCGACTGGGAGCGCACCTACGCGGCGGTCGACGCGGGCGAGGTCGATGTGCTGCTGGTCAGCCCGGAGCGGCTCAACAACCCCGACTTCCGCGATCGGGTGCTCCCGAGGCTCACGGCGAGCGCGGGCATGCTCGTCGTCGACGAGGCGCACTGCGTCTCGGACTGGGGGCACGACTTCCGTCCCGATTACCGGCGGCTGAGGGCGCTCATCGGCGAGCTGCCGCCGGGCATCCCGGTGCTCGCCACCACGGCCACCGCGAACGACCGGGTGGTCGTCGACGTCACCGAGCAGCTGGGCATGGGCAGCGTCGCGGCACCCGGCGCCGAGGACGCGCCCGAGCAGGGGGATGCGGGCCGGCCGCTCGTCCTGCGCGGCTCGCTGGATCGGGAGAGCCTGCGCCTTTCAGTCGTGCGGCTGCGCACGCCTGCCGAGCGGCTCGGCTGGCTCGCGGCCCGGCTCGCGGAGCTGCCCGGCGCGGGCATCGTCTACACGCTCACGATCCAGGCCGCCGAAGACGTGGCGGAGTTCCTGCGCGAGCGCGGCCACCGGGTTGCCGCTTACACCGGCAAGACCGAGCCCGAGGAGCGCCTCGCCGCCGAAGCGGATCTCCTGGCCAACCGGGTGAAGGCGCTGGTCGCCACGAGCGCGCTCGGCATGGGGTTCGACAAGCCCGATCTCGGGTTCGTCGTGCACCTCGGCGCGCCCGCCTCGCCGGTGGCGTACTACCAGCAGATCGGCCGCGCGGGCCGAGCGGTCGAGCGCGCCGAGGTGGTGCTCCTGCCCGGTCACGAAGACCGCGACATCTGGCGCTACTTCGCCTCGCTCGCCTTCCCGCCCGAGCCGCTCGTGCGGCAGACGCTCGCCGTGCTGTCGGAGGCGCCGCTGTCCACTGCGGCGATCGAGCCGCGGGTCGACCTGTCGCGTACCCGCCTGGAGATGCTGCTGAAGGTGCTCGACGCCGACGGCGCCGCGAAGCGGGTCAAGGGCGGCTGGGTCGGCACCGGCGCCGAGTGGGTGTACGACCGGGAGCGGCACCGCCGCATCGCCGACGCCCGCGTGGCCGAGCAGAAGGCCATGTTGGAGTACCTCGACACCGCCGAGTGCCGCATGGTGTTCCTGCGCCGCCAGCTCGACGATCCGTCCGCCGCGCCGTGCGGACGCTGTGACGTCTGCACCGGCACCGTGTGGAGCAGCGAGGTGGCCAGGGCCGACGCCGAGGCCGCGCGCGAACGGCTCACCCGGCCGGGCGTCGAGGTGGCACCCCGGCGCCAGTGGCCGTCCGGCATGGCCGGGCTCGAGGTGCCCGCGTCAGGGCGGATCCCGGCCACCGAGCAGGCCGATTCCGGCCGCGTGATCGGGCGCCTGTCGGACATCGGCTGGGGTGCTCAGCTGCGTGAGCTCCTCGTCGGCGACGGCGAGGGCGGCGGGGGCGGCGACCAGCCGGTGCCGAAGGAGGTGCTGGACGCCTGCGTGCGCGTGCTGGCGGGCTGGGGCTGGCCGGAACGGCCGGTCGGTGTGGTCGGCATGGGTTCGCGCACCCGCCCCCACCAACTCGCCCACCTGGCCCGGCGTATCGCGGAGATCGGCAGGCTGCCGCTGCTCGGCACCCTTGAGCCACAAGGCCCGCGCCCCGCCCCGCACGCCAACTCGGCCCAGCGGCTCGCGGCCGTGTGGAGCTCGGTCGGCGAGCCCCGGTTCGCCGTTCCGCCTGGCCCGGTGCTGCTGGTCGACGACGTGATCGACACCGGCTGGACGGTCACGGTCGCCGCTCGCGTCCTGCGCCGGGCGGGCGCGGGCGCCGTGCTGCCGTTCGCCTTGGCCGCGGTGGGCTGATCCACGCCACCTTGGCTCAGTGTGCGGCGCTTCTCGATCCCGCGCGGATCAGCCATCGGTGCACCATGGGGCGGGCCGTTAGCTCAGTGGCACCAGGTCGTCGGCGTGCACCACTTCGCGGCGCTGCTCGGGAGGCAGGTCGCGGCTGCGTTTGCCGATCATCGCGGGCAGTTCAGCCGCGTCGAACCCCACCACGCCACGGGCCACGACGGCACCGTGCGGGCCCACGAGGTCCACCACGTCGCCTGCCACGAAGTCGCCGGAGATGCCGTGTACACCCGCTGCGAGCAGCGACCGCCGTCGATCGAGCACCGCGGCCACGGCGCCCGCGTCGAGGTCGAGGCGGCCCCGCACGTCGGCGGCGTGGCGCAACCAGAAGCGCCGCGCCGACATCCGCCGCCCCGACGGGCGGAACGCTGTGCCGACGGTGGGCCCGGTCGCGGACGTGTCGAGCGCGGCGCCTGCCGCCTCGGCCGCCGCAAGCAGCACCGGCACGCCGGATGCCGCGGCCATCGCCGCCGCAGTGATCTTGGTGGCCATGCCGCCGCGGCCCAGCCCGCTGCCGGTGCGGGCCACGGTGACGGCGTCGAGGTCCGTGGGCGCGTCCACGTCGCCCAGCAAGCGGGCGGTCGGGGTGCGGGGATCGCCGTCGTAGAGGCCGTCGACGTCGGAGAGCAGCACGAGCGCGTCCGCGCCGACGATGTGCGCGACGAGCGCGGCGAGCCGGTCGTTGTCGCCCACCCGGATCTCGTCGGTCGCCACGGTGTCGTTCTCGTTCACGACGGGCAGCACGTCGAGCCCGAGCAGGCGCTCCAGCGTTCGCTGGGCGTTGCGGTAGTGGGCGCGGCGGATCATGTCGTCGGCGGTGAGCAGCACCTGGCCGATGGCCTGTCCGTAGCGGGCGAAGGAGCGCGCGTAGGCCTCGGCGAGCAGGAGCTGGCCGACGGCGGCCGCCGCCTGCTGGGTGGCGAGGTCACGCGGGCGACGCGCCAGCCCGAGCGGCGCGAGCCCGGCCGCGATCGCCCCCGACGAGACGAGCACCACCTGGCTGCCAGCGGCTCGGCGCTTGGCGAGGGCGTCGACGAGCGCGTCGAGCCGGGCGGGGTCGAGCCCGCCCGTCAGCGAGGTGAGCGACGACGACCCCACCTTCACGACGACGCGCCGGGCGGCGGCGAGCGCCAGGCGGGCCACGACGCCATCCGCCGCGCCGCCCAGGGCGCTACCCACGGCGCACCGCAGGCCCCCGGCCCGACCGCTCGGTCCTGTGGCGCGACGCCTCCGTCTCGCCACTCCACGCCGCCGTCGAGCTACGTGGCATCGCGATCACGCCACCCCACGCCGCCGCCGAGCTACGTGGCACCGCGGTCGCGCCGCCACCCGGAGCCTTCGTCAGGCTGCGTGGCATCGCGGTCGCGCCGCCCCACGCCACCGTCGAGCTGCGCGGCGTCGCGGTCGCGCCGTTCGGAGCCGTTGTCAGGCGCGGCGCGGTGGGGTCGGCGAGCCTGCGCACTACTCCTCGTCCTCGGCCAGCCGCCCCAGCGCGAGCTCGGCGTCGGAGCGGTGCAACCGGCGCTGCGCGCGGGCGGCCTTGCGCTCGGCGGCGCCGATGCGGTCGTTGGACTCCAGGCGCCGGTCGGTGCCGCGCCCGGAGAGCAGCACAGCGACCCCGGCGGGGGTGCTGGGCTCCCAGTCGAACGTGACGTCGCCGATCGTCACCGGACAGCCCGGCACGGCGCCCGCCGCGGCGAGCGCGTCTTCCACGCCGAGCCGGTTGAGCCGGTCGCCGAGGTAGCCGACGGCCTCGTCGTTGTCGAACGCGGTCTGCCGGATCCAGCGCTCCGGGCGTGCGCCGCGCACGATGAACCCGCCCTCGAGCTCCGGGTCGGGCTCGATCGTGAAGCCCGTGTCGTCGACGGCCTGCGGGCGCAGCACCACCCGGGTGGGCTCGACGACGGGCTGCGCGGCCCGCACCTCGTGCACCGCCGCGGCCATGGCGAACGCGAGCTCGCGCAGCCCCGCGCGGCTCGCCGTCGAGATCGGGTACACGGGCCAGCCGAACCGGGTGGCGATGTCGTCGGTGACGATGTCGGCAAGCTCCCGCGCGTCGGGCACGTCCACCTTGTTGAGCGCGACCAGCCGCGGCCGCGAAGCCAGCTCGCCGCCGAGTGCGGGTGTGTAGCGGGCCAGCTCGTCTTCGAGGGCCTCGATGTCCGACACCGGGTCGCGGCCGGGCTCGAAGGTGGCGCAGTCGACCACGTGCACGAGCACAGAGCAGCGTTCGATGTGCCGGAGGAAGTCGAGCCCGAGGCCCCGGCCCTCGGAGGCGCCCGGGATGAGGCCCGGCACATCGGCCACCGTGAAGGTCTCGTCGCCCGCAGTGACCACGCCGAGCTGCGGCACGAGCGTGGTGAACGGGTAGTCGGCGATCTTGGGCCGGGCCGCGGACAGCGCAGCCACCAGCGACGACTTGCCCGCCGACGGGAAGCCGACGAGCCCGACGTCGGCCATCGACCGCAGTTCCAGCACGAGCTCGCGGGCCTCGCCGGGCTCGCCGAGGAGGGCGAAGCCGGGGGCCTTGCGCGCGGCGGAGGCGAGGGCGGCGTTGCCGAGGCCGCCCCGCCCGCCTTCGGCGGCTACGAAGCGGGTGCCCGGGCCGACGAGGTCGACCACCACGACGCCCGCCGTGTCGAACACCACCGTGCCGTCGGGCACGCGGAGCTCGAGGTCTTCGGCGTTGGCGCCCGCCTTGAAGCCGCCCTGACCCTGCTTACCGCTGCGGGCGAGGGCGTGCGGGCGGTGGTGGAAGTCGAGCAGCGTATGCACGCCCGGGTCGACGACGAGCACCACCGACCCGCCGCGGCCGCCGTTGCCGCCGTCGGGACCACCGAGGGGCTTGAACTTCTCGCGGTGCACCGAGGCGCAACCGTTGCCGCCCGCCCCCGCGGTGGCGTGCAGCACCACGCGGTCGACGAACTTGGCCATCACTTCTCCTCACGCGCGAACGGCGGGCCACCCTCGCCGGGCGGCCCGCCGTCGCGGAAACTGCTGGGTGACCGGCCTCAGACGGAGACCGGCACCACGTTCACGACCTTGCGGCCGCGCGCGCGGCCGAACTCGACCTCGCCCTCGACGAGGGCGAACAGCGTGTCGTCGCCGCCACGACCGACCCCCGTACCGGGGTGGAACTTGGTGCCGCGCTGCCGGACGAGGATCTCGCCCGCGTTGACGACCTGGCCGCCGAAGCGCTTCACGCCGAGGCGCTGTGCGTTGGAGTCGCGCCCGTTGCGCGAGCTGGACGCACCCTTCTTGTGTGCCATGGCTGCGTCTCTCCTACTTCGTGATGCCCGTGACCTGCACCCGCGTCAGCGGCTGACGGTGCCCCTGGCGCTTGTGGTAGCCGGTCTTGTTCTTGAACTTGTGGATGCGGATCTTCGGGCCCTTGGTGTGCTCGACGACCCGCAGGGTGACCGACGACTTGGCCAGCGCCTCGGCGTCGGTGACGACGTCGTCGCCGTCGACCAGCAGCAGGGCCGGAAGGGCGATCTCGGTGCCGACCGGGCCTTCGATCTTCTCGACGGCCACGATGTCGCCATCGGCCACCTTGTACTGCTTACCGCCCGTCTTGACGATCGCGTACATCGACGCACTGCTCCAAAGCTCGAAGGTCGTAGCGCGGGTCTTGCCCGCCCGGCCGCAGCTGACGTGACGACATGCGCGGCTTCTCATCTACCAGGGTACGGAAGCGTTTCGCGGAGGGTCAAACCGGGTCTCCCCCCGCTGAATCCGCAGGCACCTCCGCGGGCGGACCTGCCGGACGGGACGCCGCCCGGCGCCCCCGGCGGGGCCGGGACGCGGCGGTGGGCTCCGGCTGCGGCGCCACCGCGGGTGCGGCGACGTCGACGGTCGGGGCTCCGGAGCCGGTGCCCGGCCCGGCGTCCGACTCCACCGACACGGGCACCGTGACCACAGCCGCGGCAGGCGCCTCGCCCTCGGTGACGGTCGGCGCGCCCGCGGTGCGGGTGACCCGACCACGGCGACGACGCGGGCCCGGTGAGTCCGCGGGAGCGCCCGCGACCGGCTCCGCGGCCGTGGGTGCCCCGGGTGCGGTGCCGGCGGTGGCAACCCCGGCCGCACGCGCGTCCGCAGCCGGCGCGCCATCAGCCACACGCGCCTCCGTGGCCGGTGCGATGCCCGCAGGCCGCGCGGCGGTGGCGGGTGCGAGGACGGCGGGGCCTGCGCCGGCGGGCGCAACCCCGGCCGCCTGCGCGCCCGCAGTGGGCGCAACCCCAGACGCCTGTGCGCCTGCGACGGGTGTGATCTCGGTGCCCCGCGCATCCACGACGGGCGCGGAAGCCTCGTTCACCTGCGCGGCCACGTCCATGGCCGCCCCGGTAGCCGACTCGGCGACGATTTCGGTGATCGCGCCGTCTGTGGCCGCTGCGTCGCTCACGGGCGCCGCGTCGGTGGTCGCTAC
This sequence comes from Pseudonocardia sp., assembly GCA_036265695.1. Taxonomy (GTDB): domain Bacteria; phylum Actinomycetota; class Actinomycetes; order Mycobacteriales; family Pseudonocardiaceae; genus Pseudonocardia. The sequence goes on from DATAOO010000400.1 coordinate 20,150, forward strand.
GGCGCCGCCCGACCGGTTGCCCGCCGCCGCGATGACGGCCGTGGCCGCCACCACCGCGGCGTGGTCGCCGACGGGGCCCGCGTCGGAGCCACCGGAGCCGTTCGCCGAGCGACCGTTGCCGTTGTGGCCGTTCGTCTCGCCGTCGCCGCGACGACCGCGGCCACCGCGCGACTTGCGGCTGACGCCGGCTGCCGCCTCCGGCTTGCCCGGCTCGGCGTGCTCGATCGCCTCCGTGTCGACGATCACGCCCCGGCCGCGGCAGTGCTCGCACGGCGTGGAGAAGTGCTCCAGGAGGCCGCCGCCGACCCGCTTGCGCGTCATCTGCACCAGGCCGAGCGAGGTGACCTCGGCGACCTGGTGGCGCGTGCGGTCGCGGGCGAGGCACTCGGTGAGCCGCCGCAGCACGAGGTCGCGGTTGGCTTCCAGCACCATGTCGATGAAGTCGATCACGATGATGCCGCCCACGTCGCGCAGCCGCAGCTGCCGCACGATCTCCTCGGCCGCTTCGAGGTTGTTGCGGGTGACCGTCTCCTCGAGGTTGCCGCCGGAGCCGGTGAACTTGCCGGTGTTGACGTCGATGACGGTCATCGCCTCGGTGCGGTCGATCACCAGGGTGCCGCCGGAGGGCAGCCACACCTTGCGGTCGAGCGCCTTGAGCAGCTGCTCGTCGATGCGGTGCGCGCTGAACACGTCCTGGTTGCCCACGTGGCGGTGCATCCGATCGGCCAGTTCGGGCGCGACGTGCGCCAGGTACCCGTACAGCGTGTCCCACGCGTCGTCGCCCTGTACGACGAGCCGGGAGAAGTCCTCGTTGAACTGGTCGCGCACGACCTTGATCAACAGATCGGGCTCCTCGTAGAGCAGCGCGGGCGCCTTGGGCCTGCCCGGGCCGGTCTGCTCGGACTTGGTCTTGACGACCTCCCACTGCGCCTGCAGCCGCCGGACGTCGCGTTCGAGGGCCTCTTGGCTCACGCCCTCTGACGCCGTGCGGATGATCACACCGGCCTCGCTGGGCACGATGTCGCGCAGCATGTCCTTGAGCCGCCGCCGCTCGACGTCGGGCAGCTTGCGGCTGATCCCGGCCGCGCCGCCGGAGGGCACGTAGACGAGGAACCGACCGGCCAGGCTGATCTGGGTGGTGAGCCGCGCGCCCTTGTGCCCGATCGGGTCCTTGGTGACCTGCACCAGCACGCTGTCGCCGGTGGAGAGGGCCTGCTCGATGCGGCGGGCCTTGCCGCCGAGCCCGGCGGCGTCCCAGTCGACCTCGCCCGCGTAGAGCACGGCGTTGCGGCCGCGCCCGATGTCCACGAACGCCGCCTCCATCGACGGCAGCACGTTCTGCACCCGGCCGAGGTAGACGTTGCCGACCAGGGAGCCGCCGTCGCGGCCGGTGACGAAGTGCTCCACGAGCACGTCGTCCTCCAGCACGCCGATCTCGACCCGGCTGCCGCGCTCGCGCACCACCATCGTGCGCTCGACCGACTCGCGCCGGGCCAGGAACTCGGCCTCGGACAGGATCGGCTGGCGGCGGCGGCCCGCGTCGCGCCCGTCACGGCGGCGCTGGCGCTTGGCCTCAAGGCGGGTGGAGCCGCGGACGCTCTGGACGCCGTCGCCACCGTCGCTGCTGTCGCCGTTGTCGCTGCGGGATTCGCGCGGGGCGCGGATGCGGGTGACGGTGCCGGGCGGGTCGTCGTCGGCGGAGTCGGCGGCGTCGTCGCCGGAACCGCGGCGCCGACGGCGACGGCGGCGACGGCGGCTGCCCTCGGCCGACTCGGCCTCGCCGTCGTCGGCGTCCTCGGACTCGTCCTCCGACTCGTCGTCGGTGTCGGACTCGGTGTCGTTCTCGTTCTCGTCGGTCTCGTCGCCGCCCCGGCCACGGCCGCGGCCACGGCGGCCGCGACGGCGACGGCGGCGGGCGCCGTCGTCGGTGTCGTCTGCTGCGTCGTCGCCTGCGTCGTCGGTGGTGTCCGCCTCGGCGGTGTCCTCGGCGGCGATGTCCGTCGCGACGTCCTCGACGGCCTCGACCGCGGGCTCCTCGGCCTTCCCGCGACGGCGCCGCCGCGTGGGCGGGGCTTCGGCAGCCGGCTCGACGTCGGCTTCGACGCGGACGGGGGCCTGGAACAACGGCGTGGGGGGCGCGAACACCGGGGCGAGCGCTCCGGGCGCCTCGGCGGCGGACGGCTCCGACGTCGAGTCGGCGTCGAGCGCCGCGCCTGCGCCGTCGGCGGCGCCCCCGGCAACGCCGGAGCGGCCGGAAGCAGATCCGGCAGCACCAGAAACGGCCACGCCAGACCCAGCCACGCCAGACCCAGCCACGCCAGGGCCGGCAGCGCCGGCCGTGTCGTCGGACGCGACAGCTGCGCGGCCCGCAGCGGCCGCCCCGCCGCCACGCCTCCGGGTGCGGCCCCGTGCGGGAGCGGGCTCGGGCTCGGCGGCCGGCCCGGGCTCGGCTGTGTCCGCCGGGACGGCGGTCGTCGGAACGCCGCCTGCGACCCCGGGCGCGTCGTCCGGGCCCACCCCCGGCACCAGCGCGCCGATGATCTGCTCGACGACCTTGCGCTCGATGCTCGACTGGACGCTGCGGGCCTCGTGGCCGAGACCGCTCAGCGCGGCGAGGATCTCCCGGCTCGTGACCCCGAGCAGCTTCGCGAGCGCGTGCACCCGCATCTTGTCGGGCAAAGCGTCGAGGTCGGGCAGTACAACGGACCCACCGGTGTTGCCGGCGGGCGAATCATTCTTCGACATGCAGCTCCTTCACCCCCGGGCGCCCCGTGGAGGGCGGCCGCGCAGGGGCACGTGCTCATTTCCGCGTCGCGCGGTACGCGACGGGCAATCCTGGTGGTGGTGCGGGTGGTGCTCGACGCCGCCGCCGTCTGCTCGTCAGGCCCGGGTGGTGACCCGGTCGGGACCGAGCGGATCGGCGAGGGCACCTCCGTCGTCGAGCAGACCCTGGGCCGTCCGGGTCGCCTTCGGGGGCACCGGGGGCCGTAGGTCCGCGACAACGTCGAGTGCACCCAACACGTCGTCGGGTCGAACGGCGGGTGTCGTCTGCCGCACGACCGCCGTCAGTATCGCACAGACATCGATCCCGGCATCGGGTCTGCCAGCCGTGCCCACCTGCGCGTCGACGAGGGCAGCCCGAACGTCGATCTGCCGACGCCCCGACGGCGTGACCCGCTCCACCACCACGGACTCGCGCGTGAGCAGGGCGGACAGGGCCGCCTGCAGCACCTCGGGCGCCACCCCGGGCAGCTCGATGGACCACCGGCTCGCGTCGATGCGATCGGCCAGCGCCGCCCCGCCTGCGTTCGCCGCGGCGAGCACGTCCAGGCCGTCCGGCAGGGCGGCGTCCAGCGCACTCGCCACCGCCCCGGGCTCGACGACCTCGGTGAGCCCGATCTCGACGTACTCCGCCTCGCTGGCTGCCCCGGTGGGCGCGGCGCCGACCCACGACAGCCGCGGGTGCGGGCTGAAGCCGTGCGAGTGCGACACCGGCAGGCCGGCCCGGCGGACGGCGCGCTCGAAGCTGCGCGCGACGTCGCGGTGGGAGAGGAAGCGCAACCGGCCGCGCTTGGCGAACCGCAGCCGGACGCGCGCGACGGTCGGCGGAGCGGGGTTGGCGGCCTCCCCCGGCCGTACGCGAGCCATGCGGCGAGCCTAGGCCGTGTCCTGCAGATCGCGTCCGCCTGGGCGCGGAGACCGCGGCAGGACACGGCCGCGCCCCGCGCCTCGACGGCCTACGGGTCAGGCGGGCCGGGTGGGCTCCATCGCCAGCAACGACTCGCCCGCCGGGTTGAACCCGGCCCGCCGGTAGAACGCGGTGCTGCCCGCGGTGGGGGCGAGCAGCAGGCTGCGGTAGCGGCGCTCGCGGGCGTGCTCGACCACCGCGGCGAGCAGCGCCGCGGGCACCCCCCGGTCGGCGAAGGAGGCCAGGACGAACGCGTTGCCGATGTGCCCGATCCGGCCCGGCCGGGCGCCGGGGCGGGGCATGTGCACGATCTCGACGACGTTGATCGACCCGATCGCGGTGAACCCGCTGCGCTCCGTGCCCACCTCGGCCAGCCAGAACGTGCGCCGCGGCAGCTCGACGCGCCACCACTCGGCGAACGCCGCCTCGAAGCCGGGCGCGTCGACGGGGTGCCCCGCGCGCTCCTCGAGCCACGCCCTGCGGAGCCGGGCCAGCGCGGGCATGTCGCGCTCGTCCGCGACGCGGACGGTGAAGTCGCGCCCGTCAGCCACGGCGGATCGGGGTGAGCGGCAGCAGTGTGGTGCCGCTCGGCCCGACCTCGATCTCGGTGCCGGTGGACGGGCAGACCCCGCAGTCGAAGCACGGAGTCCAGCGGCAGTCGTCCTGCTCGCGGCCCGCGAGGGCGTCCTGCCAGTCGTCCCACAGCCAGTCGCGTTCGAGGCCGGAGTCGAGGTGGTCCCACGGGAGCACCTCGTCGCGCTCCCGCTCGCGCGTGGTGAACCACTCCAAGGTGACGTCGGCCAGTTCCTCGGCCGCCGCCGTGGTCCACCGCTCGTAGGAGAAGTGCTCGCTCCAGCCGTCGAACCGGCCGCCGTCGCGCCACACCCGCTCGATCACGGCGCCCACCCGCCGGTCGCCCCGCGCGAGCAGGCCCTCGATCAGCGCGGGCTGCCCGTCGTGGTAGCGCATGCCGACGTTGCGGCCGAGCTTGCGGTCGGCGTTGACGGCGGCGCGGAGCTTGCGCAGCCGCCCGTCGACGACGTCGGGGTGGGCCTGCGCGGCCCACTGGAACGGCGTGTGCGGCTTGGGCACGAAGCCGCCGATCGAGATCGTGCAGCGCACGTCGTTGCGGCCGGACGCCGCGCGCCCGGCGCGGATCACGTTGTGCGCCATGTCCGCGATCTGGACGACGTCCTCGTCCTCCTCGGTGGGCAGGCCGCACATGAAGTACAGCTTGACCTGCCGCCAGCCCTGCCCGAACGCCTCGGAGACGGTGCGGATCAGGTCGTCTTCCGACACCATCTTGTTGATCACCCGGCGGATCCGCTCCGAGCCGCCCTCGGGGGCGAACGTGAGGCCGGAGCGACGGCCGTTGCGGCTGATCTCGTTGGCGAGGTCGATGTTGAACGCGTCGACGCGGGTGGAGGGCAGCGAGAGCGAGGTGTGGGTGCCCTCGTAGCGGTCGGCGAGGCCCTTGGTGATCTCGGCGATCTCGGTGTGGTCGGCGCTGGACAGCGACAGCAACCCCACCTCGTCGAAGCCGGACGCCCGCACCGCCTTGTCGACCATCTCGCCGATGCCGCGCAGCGACCGCTCCCGCACCGGTCGGGTGATCATCCCGGCCTGGCAGAAGCGGCAGCCGCGGGTGCAGCCGCGGAAGATCTCGACACTGGCGCGCTCGTGCACGGTCTCCGCGAGCGGCACGAGCGGGGCCTTCGGGTACGGCCAGGCGTCGAGGTCGACGGTGGTGCGCTTGGTGACCCGCCGCGGCGCCCCGTCGCGCGGCTCGACGGCCGCCAGCGCCCCGTCCGCGCCGTAGGTCACGGTGTAGAGCGACGGCACGTAGCAGCCTTCGACCTGCGCGAGCCGCCGGAGCAGCTCGGCGCGGGTGCCACCGGTGGCCTTCCAGTCGCGCACCACGTCGGTGACGTCGCCGACGATCTCCTCGCCGTCACCGATCGCCACCGCGTCGACGAACCGCGCGATCGGCTCCGGGTTGAACGCCGCGTGCCCGCCCGCGAGGACGATCGGGTGCTCCTCGCTGCGCCGATCGGCGTGCAGCGGGATGCCCGCGAGGTCCAGCGTGGTGAGCAGGTTGGTGTAGCCGAGCTCGGTGGAGAAGCTCACGCCGAGGACGTCGAACGCCGCGACGGGGCGGTGGCCGTCGACGGTGAACGCGGGCACGCCGTGCTCGCGCATCAGCGCTTCGAGATCGGGCCAGACGGCGTAGCAGCGCTCGGCCAGCGCGTCGGGGCGCTCGTTGAGCAGCTCGTAGAGGATCTGGACGCCCTGGTTGGGCAGGCCGACCTCGTAGGCGTCCGGGTAGAGCAGCGCCCACCGGACGTCCGCGGCGGCCCAGTCCTTCGTGACGGCGTTCAGCTCTCCGCCGACGTACTGCACCGGCTTGGCGACCCGCGGGAGGAGCGCTTCGAGTGCCGGGAACACGGAGGGTGTCACGCCGAACCAGCGTAGCCCAGACGGCTGAGGCCGTGTCCCGCGGATCAACGGCCGCGCTCCACGACCTACAACAGCCCGGCGGCCTTCATCGCGGCCCGGACCTCGTCGTGGAACGCGGGGTCGAGCGGCACGAGCGGGAGCCGGATGCCCTCGTCGATCAGGCCCAGCTCGGCGAGCGCCCACTTGACGGGGATCGGGTTGGGCTCGACGAACAGCGAGCGGTGCAGGGCCGCGAGGTCGGCGTCGATCGCCGCGGCGGTCTCGGCGTCACCCGCGAGCGCGGCCGCGCACATGCGGGCCATGCCCTCGGGCGCCACATTGGCAGTGACGGAGATGTCGCCGTGGAAGCCCAGCAGGATGCTGTCGCGGGCGGTGGCGTCGTCACCGGAGTAGAGCGCGAAATCGGGCAGGCCGAGCGCCACCAGCTCGCGCACCCGGTCGAGGTCGCCCTTCGCCTCCTTGATCCCCACGATGCCGGGCACGTCAGCGAGCCGCTCGACGGTGCTCGGCAGCATGTCGACGGCGGTGCGGCCGGGCACGTTGTAGAGGATCTGCGGGATGTCGACGGCCTCGGCCACCGCCTTGAAGTGCCGGTAAAGGCCCTCCTGCGGCGGCGTGTTGTAGTACGGCGTGACGAGCAGGGCCGCGTCGGCGCCCGCCGCCTTCGCGGCCGCGGTGAGGTGGATGGCCTCGGTGGTGGAGTTGGCACCGGTGCCCGCGATGATCGGCACGCGGCCCGCGGCCACGTCGATCGTGCGGCGGATGACGTCGGTGTGCTCGTCGACGTCGAGCGTGGCCGACTCGCCGGTGGTGCCGACCGACACGATCGCCGCCGAGCCCGCCTCGATCACGCGGTCGACGGCCTTCGCGAGAGCCTCGTGGTCGACGGCGCCGTCGGCCCGCATCGGGGTGACCAGCGCGACGATGCTGCCGGTGATCATGCCGGTGATCATGGTGACCTCCACTCGCCGCGACCCAGCGTACGGTTCACGCCGGGAGGGTGCGATGGGCCGTCTGCGTGCCCCGGTCGCAACGGGGCTTGCCTCACTGGCCGTCGCCTGCGTGCTCCTCCCGTGGTGGCAGGCGGGCGGCACACCGGTGCTGCTCGTCGACGGGCCGCCGTCCCCCCTCGCCGCGGACGCCTGGACGGGGGCCGAGCTGCTGGGCGCGGCGCCGTCGATCGGCCTCGCGGTGCTGGCGGCGGTCGGGCTCGCCCTCCCCGACCGGTGGGCGCTGCCCGTGGCCGGACTGGTGGGCGGGGCGACGGCGGCGAGCGCGGTGCGGGTGCTCGCCGCGTGGGGTCCGGGCGCGACGGCCGCGCTGTGGGCCGCCGTCGTGCTCGGCGTGGCCGCCGTCGGGCTCGCCGTCGGGCGGCCGCGGGTCCGGTCGGTGCCCGTGGTGGCGGCGGCGCTGGTCGGGGGGCTGGCCGTCGGACTCCTGCCCGCGACCGGCACCGCGGTGGCCGACGGGCCCTTCGTGCGCCTCGCCGACTTCGCCGACGGAGGGCCGCTGCGCAACGGCGCCACCGCGCTCCCCGCGTCGGACCTGCGGCTGACGCTGATCGACGGCTCGGCGGCCGCGGTCACCGCCGACGGCATCGCCACCTTCGGCCGCGGCCACGTCCGCCTGGTGGCCCGGGTGCCCGCCGACGACCGGCTCCGGCACGCGGGCGGGATCCTCGGCGTGGCGGGCGACCGGGTCGCGCGCTTCGTCGCCCCCGGCACGCTGCTGGTCACCGGGTTGCGCCCCGGCGACCCGACCGCCGTCCGCGTGCAGGGGGTCGCCGAGGCGAGCACCGTCGGCTCGGACGGCTCGGTGTGGCTGCGCGGCTACGGCGAGCCCGCCGCCGCCGTGCGCCGCCTCGACCTGCACGCCTACCCCGGCGCGGTCGCGCTCGACGTCACCGTGCTGCCCGTCGTCACGGTGGACGCGCCGGTCGGGGCGGCCCCGCTGGCCGCCGCCGACCTCCTGCCGGTGCCCGACGGCGCGCTGCGCCGCACCGCGAGCAGGCTGGAACGCGTGACGGCGGCGCCGGGCCGCACCGTCGTCACCCCCCTCGCGGGCGGCCTCGACCCGACCTGCGGGCTCACGTCCGTGGCCCGCAGCGCGACGCTGGGCGCGCCCGGCCCCTTCGCACCCACCCCGGACGGGGGCGCCTGGCTGGCGGCCAACGGGCGGCTCCTGCAGGTCGCACCCGACGGCGTGCTGCGGGCCGTCCGCGCGCCGCTGCCCGGGCCCGCCGTCGCGCTGGTGACGACGCCGGACGGCGGCCTCGTCGTCGCGACGCGGCAGGGCGTCTGGGCGTTGGCGGCGAACGCGCCGCTGGAGGACCTGCCGCCCACCCGCTCGGACTGCGTGCCCGACCCGCCCGCCGTCGGGCCGCCCGCCACGCTGGTGCCGATCACGAACACCGGCACCGACCGGCTGGGCGCGCCGCTCGGCGTGGACGGGCGCTGGGCGAGCAGCACCCGCGACGGCCAGATCAGCACGGTCTCGGCGGACGGCCGCACCCGCGTGCCGCTGGGCCTGCGGCAGGCCGCCGTGCCGGGCCCGGTCTGGCCGGACGGGGCGGGCGGCGTCTGGTGGCTGGAGGGGACGACGCCCGTCCACGCCCGACCGGCCCGCCCGGAGACACGCCTGCCGCCGGTGCCGCTGCCCGCGGGCCGACTCAGCCTCGTCCCCGACCTCGGCGACCGGCCACCGCTCGTCGCCGCCCCGGACGGCGCCTACCGGCTCGACGGCACCCGGGTGGTGGACGGGCCGGTCACCGGCGGCGTCATCCGCGCCGACGGGCGGGGCTGGCTGCTCGCGGGCGGCCGGGTGCTCGCGCTCGCCGACGGCCGGGTGCTGGGCCCGGTGATCGACGGCACCGGCCCCGGCGCGCCGGTGCCCGTGCAGCTCGCCAAGGGTGTGCAGGCCGCCCGGCTCGTGCTCGGCGACGCGTCCCTCGGGCTCGACGCGCAGGGCCGGGCGGCGGTGCTCGCCGACGGCGTGGTGCTCGCGATCACGACGGACGGCGTGGTGCGTCCAGTGGCGCAGGACCCGCGGCTGACCGCGCTGACGACCGTCGAGGGCGGGCTCGTGCAGCGCGGCGACAACGGCGCGCTGCTGCGGGTGGAGCTGCCGTAGGCAGGCGTCAGCCCCAGGCGGCGCGCACCCGGCTGCCCGCGGTGGTGACCCGGCGCAGCGTGGTGGCGAGCACGATCACGATGGCGATCGCGCACGTGATGACGACGGCCGCGGGCGGCGAGTTGAGCGCGATGCCGATCAGCGCCCACACGACGGCCGCCGCGTAGGGCACGACGGCCGTGCCGGACAGCACGACCCACGCGACGATCCCGGCCGCGGCCAGCAGCACGACGACCGCGGCGATGGCGGCCAGCGCGTTGTCGCCGGGCAGACCCGCCCAGACCCCGGTGGCGGCGGTGCCGAGCACGGTGGCCAGCGACACCCAGCCCGTGTAGAGCGCGAGCGGGCCGCGGAACGCCGCGCGCTCGACCCGGTCGGCCGCGGGCTCGCGCGACAGCCGTCCGAACACCACGGCGAGCACCACGAGCAGGGCGACGAGCACCAGCTCGGCGAGCAGGATCATCCGGTTCCCGAACGCGATGATCCACAGGGGGTTGAACAGCGCGGACGCGGCCGCCCACCAGCCGGTGCGGCGGTGGATCTCGCGGCCGCGCTGGGCGGGCAGGAGCTGGTAGCCCGCGTAGATCAGGAAACCCGCGTAGATCGGCGCCCAGATCGTGAACGCCCAGCCCGCCGCCAGCAGCGGCGTGCGCAGCGACTCGGCGACCGCTCCCTGCGATCCGCCCGACATCGCCGCCACCAGGATCTGCACCACTGCGAGCACCGCGACCGTGGCGGCGCGGGCGAGGTCCACCCGGGCCGAGCGTTGCGAGAGGACCGACATGCCACCATTCTCGACCTCGCTGCCCGACGCGGCCACCCCGGCTCTCAGCTGAGCAGCAACGCGCCGAGCCGACGCGCCGCCAGCGTCACCCCGACCACGATCATCACGGCGAAATAGCCCAGATGGCCTAAGATCGAGGGCCCTACGACGCCGGTGGTGAGGCCGCGCATCAGCTCCACCGCGTGGTAGAGCGGCAGGCATTCGACGACCACCTGCAGCCACCGCGGGTACACCGTGATCGGGTAGAAGGTGGTCGAGAACAGGAACATCGGCAGGATCACGAGCGTCACGAGGTCGAAGTCCTGCCACGAGCGCATGTACGACGTGGCGGCCATGCCGATGGCCCCGAACGCGAAGGCCACGACGAGCGCCGCGGGCAGCGCCAGCAGTGCCCACGGCGAGCTCAGCAGCCCGAAACCGGCCAGCACCGTGAGGAAGCCGAGCGCGTAGAGGCCGCCGCGGATCAGCGCCCACCCGATCTCGCCGAGCGCGATGTCGACCGGGCCGAGCGGCGTGGCGAGCATCGCGTCGTAGAGGCGGGCGTACTTGAGCTTGAAGAACACGTTGAACGTGGAGTCGAACACCGCGCCGTTCATGGCCGACGCCGCCAGGAGGCCCGGCGCGATGAACGCGGCGTAGCTGATCGGGGCGCCGCCGGGGCCCTCGACCTGCCCGACCAGCGCCCCGAGGCCCTGGCCGAGCGCGAGCAGGTAGAACACGGGCTCGAAGAATCCGGTCACGAACGCCAGCCAGGTGCTCCGGGACGCGGTGGCCGAGCGCAGCAACAGCATGCGGGAGAGGCCCGCGTAGGCCCTCATTGCGCGAGCCGTCGGGTGAACAGCCGGCCCGAGAGCCCCACCCCGAACGCCAGCAGCGCCCCCAGGAAGGCGAGGTGACCCAGCGCGGGCAGCAGGGCCCAGCGGTCCAGCGCCGCGGCCCGGGCCAGCTCGGTGCCGTGCCACAGCGGCGAGATCCACGCCAGCAGCCGCACGACGGCGGGCAGCTGTTCGACGGGGAAGAACGTGCCCGAGAACAGGGTGACCGGGATGACGATCAGCCGGAAGAGCACGGTGAACCCCTGGGCGAGCTCCACCTTGGCCGCGTACGCCGTGACGAGCGCGGTGACGGCGGCGCCCGTGAGCACGGCGGCGGCCAGCGCACCGAGGATCCCCGGCCCGGTCGCGCCGCCCAGCGGCGCGGCGACCGCGACGAACACCGCGCCCGTGAACGTCAGCTTGAGCGTCACCCAGGCGATGTGCCCGATCGCCACCTGCGCCGGGGTGATCGGGCCTGCCGTCATCGCGTGGTAGATGCGCTGCCACTTGAAGCCCGAGAGCACCGGGTAGGACGACTCGAACGCGGCGCTCTGCACGGCCGACACGGCCAGCAGGGCGGGGGTGAGCCACACGAGGTAGGGCACCCCGCCGGTGGCGGCGCCGATCCCGGGCCGCCCCGCGACGAGCGTGCCGAACCCCACCCCGAACGCCACGAGGAAGAGCACCGGCTGCAGCACCGACGACACCGCGGTCGCCCGCCAGTTGCGCCGGTACCACGTCCAGAAGTGCTCGACGACCAGCAGCGACCCGCCCCTCATTCGTTGAGGCTCCGCCCGGTGAGCCGCAGGAACACGTCTTCGAGGGTGGAGCGGCGCACGAGCGCGGAGAGCGGCCGGTGGCCCGCCTCCAGCACCTGCGCGTGGACGTGCTCGCCGTCGCCCGCGTAGACGAGCAGCCGGTCGGGCAGCTCCTCCACCCGCTCCGCGAGGTGTTCGAGCTTGGCCGGGTCGGGCCGGTCCTCGGGCGTGAACCGCAGCTCCAGCACCTCGCGGGTGGAGTGGCGGGCGATCAGCTCCGCGGGCGAGCCCTCGGCGACGATCACCCCGGCGTCCATCACCACGAGCCGGTCGCAGAGCTGCTCGGCCTCGTCCATGTAGTGCGTGGTGATGATCTGTGTGACGCCCTCGCGCTTGAGCCGGTAGAGCCGCTCCCAGAGCAGGTGTCGGGCCTGGGGGTCGAGCCCGGTGGTGGGCTCGTCGAGCAGCAGCAGCTCGGGGTCGTTGACCAGGGACCGGGCGATGGTGAGCCGCCGCTTCATGCCGCCGGAGAGAGGCTCGACCGGCTGGTCGGCGCGGTCGGTGAGCTGGGCGAAGGCCAGCAGCTCGGTGGCCTTCGCGCGCACGTGCGCCCGCGGCAGCCCGAAGTAGCGCCCGTAGACCTGCAGGTTCTGCCGCACGGTGAGCTCGGCGTCGAGGTTGTCCAACTGCGGGACCACGCCGATGCGGGCGCGAATCGCCGGGCCGTCGGTGTCGGGATCGCGCCCGAGCACCGTGAGCGTGCCGCCGGAGCGGGGCGAGACGCACGCGATCATCCGCATCGTGGACGACTTGCCCGCGCCGTTCGGCCCGAGGAAGCCGAAGACCTCACCGCGGGCGACCTCGACGTCGATGCCGCGCACGGCGTCGAACGCCCCGAAGCTCTTGCGCAGCCCGCGCGCGCTGACCAGCCCGTCCCCCACGCTCAGGACGGTAACCCGGAGGTGCTCAGAGCGACGGGAACCAGAGCTTGATCTCGCGCGCGGCGCTCTCCGGCGAGTCGGAGCCGTGGACGAGGTTGTTCTGGGTCTCCAGCGCGAAGTCGCCGCGGATCGAGCCGGGCGCGGCCTTCTCGACCGGGTCGGTGCCGCCCGCGACCTGCCGCCACGCCGCGATCGCGCGCGGGCCCTCGACGACGGCCGCCACCACCGGCCCGGAGGTGATGAACTCCAGCAGGCTCTCGAAGAACGGCTTGCCGTCGTGCTCGGCGTAGTGCTGGCTGGCCAGCTCGCGGTCGACCGTGCGCAGGTCCATCGCGACGATGTCGAGGCCCTTGCGCTCGATGCGGGACAGGACCTCGCCGACCAGCTTGCGGCCCACGCCGTCGGGCTTGACGAGGACGAGAGTGCGTTCAGTCACGGTGCGGGAGCTTAGAGGGTCCGGCAGTGAGCGCCCCGACCCGCGGACCCCGCACTGCCGGAACCTCTCATCGGCCGCGTTGGCCGGGCAGCTCGCCGCGGGCCATCCGGCGGGCGACGTCGCGGCGCATGAGCAGCAGCACGACCCAGACGAGCCCGAAGATCACCCCGACCACGCCGAGCGGCGTGACCAGCACGAACCCGGCCACGATCGTGGCGACCTGCACCACCAGCGCGAACCCGAGCCCCCACGGCCGCCGCTGCAGGCCCGACCCGATGATCATGAGCACCGCCAGCCCGACGATCACCGCGACGCCCACCGCGGGCGGCCCGCTGCCGAACCGCGCGAACACCAGCAGCGCGAGCAGCACCACGATCGACTCGAGGATCAGCACCGCGGCGAACACGCCGCGGATGCCCTTCATCGGGTCGGGTGCGGTCGACGCGGGGGGCGGGCCGGCAGGCTCCTCGCTCATGCGGGATGCCGTGCGGCGCGGCGGCCTCGCGATCCGCTCACGCCGGCTCCGCCTCGCGGCCCGCTCACGCGGGTTCCAGGCCGAACAGCGTGCGCGTCTCCCCCGCCGTGACGACCGACCCGGTGACGATCACGCCACCGCCGGACTCGACGCCCTCCTCGGCCAGCTCTCGGGCCTCCTCGATGGCCGCGGGCAGCGTGGGCGACACGCTCACCCGGTCGTCGCCGAACACCTCCACCGCCACCGCGCCCAGCTCGTCGGGGTCCATCGCCCGCGGCGACGTGTTGGCCGTGACGACCACCTCGGCCAGCACCGGCTCCAGCTCGGCGAGGATGCCGCGGGCGTCCTTGTCGCGCATCACGCCGAGCACGCCGACGAGGCGGGTGAAGCGGAACTCGGCGGCGAGCGTGGCCGCGAGCGCGCGGGCGCCGTGCGGGTTGTGCGCGGCGTCCACGAACACGCTCGCCGTGCCCGAGGCCACCCGCTCCAGCCGCCCCGGCGACCGCACGGCGGCGAACCCGGCGCGCACGGCGTCGGGGTCGATCGGCTGGTGCGGGCCGGCCCCGATCAGCGCCTCCACCGCGGCCAGCGCGAGCGCCGCGTTGCCCGCCTGGTGCTCGCCGTGCAGCGGCAGGAAGATCTCGTCGACCGTGCCGGACAGGCCGCGCAGGACCAGCCGCTGCCCGCCGATCGCGATCTCGCGGGACTCCACGCCGAACTCGGCGCCCTGCCGCGCCACCTGCGCGTCGACCTCGACGCAGCGCTCCAGCAACACCTGCGCCACCGCCGGGTCCTGCTCGGCGATCACGGCCACCGCGCCCGGCTTGATGATCCCGGACTTCTCCTTGGCGATGCCCAGGACGTCGGTGCCCAGGTACTCGGCGTGGTCGAGCCCGATCGGGGTGATCACGGCGACCGTGCCGTCGGCCACGTTGGTGGCGTCCCACCGCCCGCCGAGCCCGACCTCGATCACCGCCGCCTCCACCGGGGCGTCGGCGAACGCGGCGAAGCCCATCGCGGTGAGCACCTCGAACTTCGACAGCGCGCCGTGGCTCGCGTCGACGATCTCCACGAACGGCGCCACCTCGCGGTAGAGCTCCACGTAGCGCTCCGGCGTGACCGGCCGGTTGTCCACGTTGATCCGCTCGGTGGCGCGCTGCAGGTGCGGGCTGGTGTAGCGGCCGGTGCGCAGCCCCACCTCGGTGAGCAACGCGTCGATCATGCGGGCCGTGGACGTCTTGCCGTTGGTGCCGGTGAGGTGGACCACCGGGTAGCTGCGCTGCGGCTCGCCCAGCGCGTCGACCAGGGCCGCGATCCGCTCGGTGGAGGGCTCCATCGCCGTCTCGGGCCAGCGCATGTCCAGCGCGGCCTCGACGGCGAGGAACTCCGCGAAGCTGACCACGCTGGACGTCTCGGGCACGACGTCGGGCGACTCCCCGCCGCGGATGGCGTCCAGCACGTGGCGGACCAGCGTGTCCTCGGGCTCGGGGAGCTCGCCTTCCCCCTCCGGACCGGTCACGACGCCTCCTCGCCGTCGCTCGTCGTCGCCGCGACCTGCGGTGCTCTGCTCATTGACGACCTCGCAAGCTCGGTCACGTGGGCAGCGCCGCCAATCGCGCGGTGATGCGCTCCAGGTCCGCGGTGGCCTTGGCCTGCCTGCCGCGGATGTCCTCGACGACGTGCGTGGGCGCCTTGGCCACGAACGACGGGTTGCCGAGCTTCTTCGCCGCCTGGTCGAGCTCCTTCTGGGCGGCGGCGAGATCGCGGCCCAGCCGGGCGCGCTCGGCGGCGACGTCGATCGCCCCGGAGGTGTCCAGCTCGACCACGACCGTGCCGCCGGACAGCGCGACCTCGACCGCGGCGGTGGGCGTGAACTCCGCGCCGGGCTCGTCGAGCCGCACCAGCGCGCCGATCGCCCCGCGGTGCGCGCCGAGCCCGGCCTCGTCGAGCCCCACGAGCCGGGCCGCGACCCGGCGCTTGTCGGGCACCCGCTGCTCGGTGCGGAAGCGGCGGACGTCGGTGACGAGCGTCTGCAGATCGGCGATCCGCCGCGCGGCGCCGTCGTCGACCGGCCGGCCCACACCGGTGGGCCATGGCGCGATCACCACCGTCTCGGCCCCGGTGAGCGCCTGGTAGAGCGCCTCGGTGAGGAACGGCGAGATCGGGTGCAGCAGCCGGACCAGCACGTCGAAGACGTGCCCGAGCACGGCGCGGGTGCCCTCGGCGGCCGGCCCGGCGAGCTGCGGCTTGGCCAGCTCCAGGTACCAGTCGCACAGCTCGTCCCACGTGAAGTGGTAGAGCGCTTCGGTGGCCTTGGCGAACTGGAAGTCCTCGAGCAGCGCGTCGACCTGCGCGGTGACCTCCCGGAGCCGCCCGAGGATCCACGCGTCGGCGTCGGTCGGTGTCGACGGCAGGGGCAGCGCGGGCGAGGCCCCGTTGGCCAGCGCGAAGCGGGCGGCGTTCCACAGCTTGGTGCCGAAGTTGCGCGCGGCGGCGACGTTGTCGTCGCCGATCGGCGCGTCGACGCCCGGGTTGGCCACGCGGGCGAGCGCGAACCGGGTGGCGTCGGTGCCGTAGACGTCCATCCACTCGTTGGGATCGACCGTGTTGCCGACCGTCTTCGACATCTTCTTGCCGAACTGGTCGCGGACCATGCCGTGCAGCGCGATCGTGTCGAACGGGCGCACGCCGTCCATCGCGTACAGCCCGAACATCATCATGCGGGCGACCCAGAAGAACAGGATGTCGTAGCCCGTGACCAGCACCGATGTCGGGTAGAACTTCGCGAGGTCGCGGGTGTGCTCCGGCCAGCCGAGCGTGGAGAACGGCCACAGCCCCGAGGAGAACCAGGTGTCGAGCACGTCCTCGTCCTGGACGTAGCCCGCGGGCGGTTCCTCGTCGGGACCGCAGCAGACGACCTCGCCGCCCGGCCCGTACCAGACGGGGATGCGGTGGCCCCACCAGAGCTGGCGGGAGATGCACCAGTCGTGCATGTTGTCGACCCAGGCGAACCAGCGGGGCTCCAGCTCCTTGGGGTGGACCACGACGTCGCCGCTGCGCACCGCGTCGCCCGCCGCCTTGGCCAGCGGCCCCACCTTGACGAACCACTGCAGCGACAGCCGCGGCTCGATGGGCTCGAACTTGCCGCGCTGGGCGTGCCCGACGCTGTGCCGGTGGGGCTTCTCGGCGACGATCCGGCCCTGCGCGCGCAGCGCCTCCTTGACCGCCGTGCGGGCGGCGAACCGGTCGAGCCCGTCGAACTCGGTGCCGCTGCCCGCGATGTGGCCGGTCTCGTCCATGATCGTCGGCATCGGCAGGTGGTGCCGCCGTCCGATCTCGAAGTCGTTGGGGTCGTGCGCCGGGGTGATCTTGAGCGCGCCGGAGCCGAACGTGGGGTCGACGTGCTCGTCGGCCACCACCGGGATCATGCGCCCGACCAGCGGCAGCGTGATCTGCTTGCCGATGAGGTGGCGGCAGCGCTCGACGTCGGGGTGGACGGCGACCGCGGTGTCGCCGAGCATCGTCTCGACGCGCGTGGTGGCGACGACGATGCTGTCGTCGCCGTCGCCGTAGCGGATGGAGACCAGCTCGCCGTCGACGTCCTTGTGCTCGACCTCGACGTCGGACAGCACGCTGCGCATCTCCGGCGACCAGTTGACCATCCGCTCCGCGCGGTAGATCAGCCCGTCGTCGTAGAGGCGCTTGAACATGGTGAGGACGGCGCGGTTGCTGCCCTCGTCCATCGTGAAGCGCTCGCGGCTCCAGTCGACGCTGTCGCCGAGGCGGCGCATCTGGGCGAGGATCGCCCCGCCGTGCTCGGCCTTCCATTCCCAGGTGCGGTCGATGAACGCCGCCCGCCCCAGCTCGCGGCGGTTGGTGCCCTCGGCCTCCAGCGCGCGCTCGACGAGCGCGTGCACCGCGATCGACGCGTGGTCCATGCCCGGCAGCCACAGGGTGTCGTAGCCCTGCATGCGGCGGCGGCGGACCAGGATGTCGATGAGCGTGTGCTCGAAGGCGTGGCCGATGTGCAGGCTGCCGGTGACGTTGGGCGGCGGGATGACGATGCAGAACGGCGGCGCGTCCGACGTGTTGTCGGCGGTGAAGTAGCCCGCCTCCACCCACCGGTCGTACATGCCCGCCTCTACAGCGCCCGGCGTCCACTGGGCCGGGAGCTGGGCGGTGCGCGGTGGGAGGGTTTCGGTCACCCGTCCAGTTTACGAGGGGCTACCGACAGCATTTTCAGGACGGCAGGAGCACGGCGGCGAGCCGGTCGAACCCGAGCAATCCGGCGAGCGTGCTGCGCCGCACGTGGTCGAGCGGCACCACCCGGACCTCGCCGCTGGTGGGCTCGTAGACGTGCCAGGCGTCGCCGGTCGCCGACAGCGCGAGGCAGTAGTGGCGCGGGATGGCCGACCCCACGAGCAGCGGCACCGGCCTGCCCACCGCGAGCGCGGCGTTCGCGGCCTCGACGGCGGCGGTGAGGTCGGCGGCGTTGCGGTCGTCGACCAGCCGCACGCGGTAGGGCCCCGCCCCCGGCGCGTGCCTGCGCAGCCACGCCACCATCCCCCACGGCGAGGTGCCCAGCGCCTGCGGCCAGAACTTCGTGGACTCCTTGTGCACCTGGCGCTGCCGCGCGTCGTAGCGCCCGCCGAACCCGACGGCCAGGCCCGCCGCGCCGACCGCCGCGGCCCCGCCGCCCTGGCCGTCCAGCTGCCGTGTCTCGGTGGGGTCGGCCCACGCGGCCAGCGCGACGAGCACCGCGCTGCCGCACGTGGTGCCGTCGACCTGGTCGAGCTTCGCGCCGCCGCGGGTCTGCAGGCCGACCCGGTCGTCGATCAGCGGCGCGCGCCCGCCCGCCAGCGGCCGCACCGCGGCCACCTTGGCGACCGTGCCGCCCCCCTTGCCGCGGCGGGTCGCCAACTGCGCCCACCGGACCCAGCCGAGCAGCGTCCTCATAGCACCCATCCTCCCCCGCCCGACCCCCATCGCAGCAGGGGCACATCCCGGCGACTCAGTCGGAGCGGACCCGGTCGGCGGCCCGGCCCGCCACGCCCAGCCCGATCGACCCCGCGAAGAGCGCCAGCGCGATCCACGACGGCGACGCGTACCCGTGGCCCCCGGCGATCGCGAGCCCGCCCACGACCGGGCCGAGCGCGTTGCCGACGTTGAACGCCGCCGTGTTGGCCGCGCTGGCCAGCGTCGGCGCCGCACCGGCGAGCTGGAACACGCGCGCGTTGAGCGGCGCCGCCACCAGGAACGCCACCCCGCCGAGCAGCACGACCGACACCACGGCGACGCCCGGCACCGCCGCGAACACGCCCAGCACGACGAAGATCACCGCACCGGTGCCGAGCGCGGTGAAGAGCGTCGCCCACGGGTGCGCGTCGGCGAGCCGCCCGCCGACCGTGATGCCCGCCAGCGCGGCCAGCCCGTAGCCGAACAGCACGGCGGGCACCCAGCTCTCCGGGATGCCCGCCACGTCGGTGAGCAGCGGCGCCACGTACGCGAACACGCTCAACGCGCCCGCCTGGTAGAGCGCGGTGGTGCCGAGGGCGAGCCAGAGCC
>DATAOO010000401.1:0-5549 GCA_036265695.1 Pseudonocardia sp.
GCGAGCGCCTCCGCTACTACTTCACGGTCGGGATCGTGATGTGGCCCGCGTGGATGGCGCTGACCGGCGCGGGCGTGCTGCTCGGCGGCGTGCTGCCCGCCTCGCTGCGGCTGGACCTGGCCGCGCCGTTGACGTTCCTGCTCCTGCTGCTGCCCATGCTCACCTCGCGGCCCGCCCACGCGGCCGCCGTGACGGGCGGGACCGTCGCCGTCGCGGCGTCCGGCCTGCCGTTGGGGCTGGGGCTCCTGGCCGGGGCGGCCGCGGGCATCGCGGTCGGCGGCTGGTTGGGCGGCCGTCATGTATGAGCTGTTGGTCCTCGCCGTGATCGGCCTGGGCACCTACGCGATGCGGGCGGCCTTCCTCGTGATGGCCCACCGCTCGCCGCCCGCGCCGGTGGCCCGGCTGCTGCCCTACGTGGGGCCCGCGGTGCTGGCCGCCATCGTCGTGCCCGCGTTCGTGGCCCCGCACGGCACGATCGCGCTCGCGGAGACGGCGCCTGCGCTGCTCGCCGCGGCCGCGGCCTGGCTGGCGTGGCGCCGCCTCAAGCGCAACCTGCCGATCGCCCTGTTCGGCGGGCTCGTGGTGTGGTGGATCGCGTCCTGGGCGGTCAGCGCCGCTGGCGGGCTCGGGCTCGGGCCTTCTTGACCCGCTCCCGCCGCACCTGGGCGGCGTGCCCCTCCGGGTAGCCCGCCTTCATCGCGCGGCTCTCGGCGACGTTGTCCACGAACGCCGTGGAGAACAACAGCCCGATCAGCGCGCCCATCGCGATCCCGGTCGCCAATATGCCCTTGTCGACCGGGATCACCAGCAACAGCACGACGGCGAACGGCAGGAACTGCACCACGCCGCGCAGGACGTGGCGCACCACCCACGTCGGCGCGGTGACGTCGTGCAACACCCACTCGCGATAGCGCGCGGGCAGAGCGCCGCCGTAGGCGTAACGCAGCCACAACAGGGGTCCGGGGCGCACCATGCGACCACCTCCCGACACTCGACGGTAACACCGGATAACCCGGTGTAATTCCGGTGGAAACCGCGCGGTCATCGGCGGCCGATGGACTGTTCGCCGTGGACGCATCCGCCATCGGGACGATCGACGGTACCCATTCTGCCGTGGTCGTGATCGGCGGTGGCCAGGCCGGGCTCTCGATGAGCTGGTGGCTGACGCGCCGGGGCATCGACCACGTGGTGCTGGAGGCGGAGCGGGCCTGTCACGAGTGGCACGACCGGCGCTGGGACAGCTTCTGCCTCGTCACCCCGAACTGGCAGTGCGCGCTGCCGGGCTTCCCCTACGACGGCGACGAGCCGAACGGGTTCATGGTGCGCGCCGAGATCGAGGCCTACCTGCGGCGGTGGATCGCGTCCTTCGGGCCGCCGTTGGTCGAAGGGGTGCGCGCCACGCGGCTGCGGGCGCGCGGCGGCGGCTTCGAGGTGCGCACCACCCGGGGCACGCTCACCGCCGAGCAGGTCGTCATCGCGACCGGGCCCTACCAGGTGCCGCGCACTCCGCGGATGGCCGAGCGGCTCCCCGACCACGTCGCCTCGGTGCACTCGGCGGAGTACCGCAACCCGGACGCGCTGCCCGACGGCGCGGTGCTGGTGGTCGGCACCGGCCAGTCCGGCTGCCAGATCGCCGAGGACCTGCACCTCGCGGGCCGCACCGTGCACCTGGCCACCGGCAGCGCGCCCCGCGTCGCACGCTTCTACCGCGGCCGCGACTGCGTCGCCTGGCTCTCCGACATGGGCACCTACACCCGGGGCATCGACCAGTTCGACGACGCCGACGTCGTGCGGTTCCGCACCAACCACTACGTCACCGGGCGCGACGGCGGCCGCGACATCGACCTCCGCCGGTTCGCGCTGGCGGGCATGGCGCTGCACGGACGGCTCACCGGCATCGCGAACGGCCACGCCCGGTTCGCCCCCGACCTGCGCCGCAACCTGGACGCGGCCGACGCCGTCGCGGAGTCCATCAAGGACACGATCGACGCATGGATCGCGGCGAACGGGGTGGCGGCGCCCGCCGAGGCGCGGCGCCCGCCGGTGTGGTCGCCCGGGCCGGAGGCCGAGGACCCGCCCGCGCTCGACCTGGCCGCCGCGGGCGTGACCAGCGTGGTGTGGGCGACCGGGTTCGGCCGCGACCACCGCTGGATCGAGCTGCCGATCTTCGACGGCCGCGGCTACCCCACCCACGAACGCGGCGTCACCAGCCAGCCCGGCGTGTACTTCCTCGGCCTGCCGTGGCAGCACACGTGGGGCTCGGGCCGGTTCTCCGGCGTCGCGGCCGACGCCGAGCACCTGCTCGGCGAGATCGAGAAGACCCGCCGCGCCGTCATCGCCGACGGCCTCTACTGGCTCGCCGGAACCCCGTCGAGCACGTTCCCCCGCGAGGACGACGACTGGGTCGCGCCTCGCACCGTCGCCTGAAGGAGAAAGCCATGGCCGACCTGACCGAGCTGGAGAAGCAGAGCCTCGAGGAGATCTCCCACCCGTCGCTGCCGGAGGGCTCCTCGATCTACGGCGGCACGAAGGTGTTCCCCGACTACCAGGCCGAGAACGGAGAGACCTACTTCACCCTCGTGCACGGCATCGCCCACGAGTCCTCGGTGAGCTTTGTGGCGATCCTGCAGGCCACGCGCGCGCAGCGGAAGGGGTTCGAGTCGGCGATCTACTTCTACGGCCCCGGCTCGCTCAACTGCCTCGCCACCCGCGGTTTCCCAACCACCGGCAGCTCCGCGTTCCCGGGCGAGCACAACATCAACAACTCGCTGAAGACGTTCATGCAGGAGGGCGGGAAGGTCTACTGCTGCCGTTTCGGGCTGTCGTTGCACGGCGCGCGCGAGGAGGACCTGATCGAGGGCGTGATCCCGACGCACCCCCTCGACGTCCAGGACGCGATCATCCACTACGCGCGCAAGGGCGCCATCATCAACTCCACCTACCAGCTCTGATGCGCATCGCGGCGGCTGCGGCGGCGTTCGGCCGGGACCTCGACGACGACCTGGCCCGCGCCGGGGCCTTGATCGACGAGGCGCGGGCGGGCGGGGTCGCGCTGCTGGTGCTGCCCGAGGCCTGCCTCGGCGGTTACCTCACCGACCTCGGCGGCACCGCCGAGCCGCCGCCCGCGTTGGCCGTCGACGGGCCGGAGATCGCGAAGCTGGCCGCGCTGGCCGCGGAGATGGTCGTGTGCGCCGGGTTCTGCGAGGCGGGCTCGGACGCGGTCTTCAACAGCGCCGTCTGCGTGACCGGCGACGGGGTGCTCGGCGTCCACCGCAAGGTGCACCAGCCGCTGCGCGAGGACGCCGCGTACGCCGCGGGCGACCGGTTCGGCGCGTTCGAGACCCCGGTGGGGCGCATAGGCATGCAGATCTGCTTCGACAAGGCGTTCCCCGAGGCCGCGCGCGCCCAGGCCTTGGCCGGGGCGCGGATCGTGTGCTCGCTGTCGGCGTGGCCGGTGAGCGCGACCAACCCGCACCCCGACCCGGCCCGCGACCGCTGGACCCGGCGCATGGACCTGTTCGACCGGGCCCGCGCGCTGGACAACCAGCTCGTCTGGGTGGCGGCGAACCAGTTCGGCGCGTTCGGGTCGATGCGGTTCGCGGCCAGCGCCAAGGTCGTCGACCCCGGCGGGGAGATCCTCGCCTGGACGCGGCAGGAGCCGGGGTTGGCCGTGGCCGAGCTGGACGTCGACGCGGTCGTCGACGCCGCCAGGGGCGGCATGCACTTCCTGCGCGACCGCCGCCCGGCGGCGTACGGGATGGCGTCATGAGGGACGCGCACCGGCACCTCGGGGTGCTGCCCGCCTACCCGTTCTACGGCGGGCCGCCGGTCCGCCCCGACCTCGGGGCCCGGGCGACCATCGCGGAGCTTCTCGCCGACCTCGACGCCGAAGGCACCGAGCGCGCGCTGGTGCTGCCCAACTACGGGGTGCCCGACCCGGACGTCGCGTTCGGGTTCAACGAACTGGTGGTCGAGGCCGCGGCCACCGACGAAAGGCTGCGGGCGGGGCTGTGGGTGTCGCCGCAGTCCGCGGACGCCGACCGCACGGCCGCGGCGTTGACGCTGGCGGGCGAGCCGGGGGTGCGGGCGCTCAAGCTCAGCTTCCTACTGGGCGGGCGGGCCGACGCCGAGGACTGCCGCGAAGGCCTCGACATGATCTTCGCGGCCGCCCGCGAGCACGGGCTGGTCGTGCACGTGCACACCTCGCCGGGGGCGGCCTCGGACATCGACCACGTCGGCCTGCTCGTCGAGCGCTACGCCGACGCCGTGCCGTTGCACCTCGTGCACTTCGGCGGCGGGATGAGCGGGCACATCAAGCTCGTCGGCGGCCGGTTCTTCGACTGGATCGCGGCGGGCAAGCAGGTCTACACCGACCTCTCCTGGGCGATCGGATTCGCGCCGCGCTGGCTCGCCGAGGAGATCTCCCGCCGCGGGATCGGCCACGACCGGGTGCTGTTCGCGAGCGACCAGCCGTGGGGCGACTTCGCGGGCGAGTACCACCGTCTCAGCGCGGCGACGGGCGACGGCGAGCTCGCCCGGCTCGTCTTCACCGACACCTTCGACCGCCTCTACGGCTGAGGACTGCCCATGACGCTCTCCACCCGCGTCGACCTCGCCCTCTCGGGCGTGCGGGTCGATGCTCCGGTCTCGCGCCGCAAGGGCGCGGGGCCCAGCGACGACGGCCACGTGGTCGTCGACGGCCGCAACGCCACCCTCCCGCTCAACCCGGAGAGCCCCTATGCCGTGCGCGGGGGCCGGGTGTTCCGGGACGGGCTCGACCTGGGCCTTTCGGTCGAGCCGGTGCGCAGGCCGCGCTTCTACGACCTCGCCACCGCCGACGGCGTGCCCTACGAACAGATCGCCCTGCTCCACGGCCGCGACGTGCTCGCCACGACCGTGGTGCAGACCTGCATCCGCTACCCCGAGCCCGACCGGTGCCGGTTCTGCTCGATCGAGGAGTCGCTGCGGGCGGGGGCCACGATCGCCGCCAAGACCCCCGCGCAGCTCGCCGAGGTGGCCGAGGCCGCCGTGCGGCTCGACGGCATCCGGCAGATGGTGATGACGACGGGCACCACGCACGCGCCCGACCGCGGCGCCCGGCCGCTGGTCCGCTGCGTCCGCGCGGTGCTCGCCCGGGTGCCGGGGCTGCCGATCCAGGTGCAGATCGAGCCGCCGCGGGACCTCTCGGTGATCGCGGAGCTGCGGGCGGCCGGGGCGGCGACGATCGGCATCCACGTCGAGTCGCTCGACGATGACGTGCGGCGGCGCTGGATGCCCGGCAAGTCGACCGTCGCCGTGGCCGAGTACGAGGCCGCCTGGGACGAGGCGGTGCGGGTGTTCGGGCGCAACCGGGTGTCGACGTACCTGCTGATCGGGATGGGTGAGAACCCCGACGAGCTGGTCGCGGGCGCGGCCCGGTTGATCGACCGGGGCGTCTACCCGTTCGTCGTGCCGATGCGGCCCATGCTCGGCACCCTGGCCCACCGCGACGGGGCCCGACCCGCCCCCGCGGCCGTGGTGCGGTCGGTCACCGAGCGGGTGGCGACGCT
>DATAOO010000402.1:0-4122 GCA_036265695.1 Pseudonocardia sp.
GACCGCCGCGACGGCGTGGCCGGTCGTTGTGGGCGGTGCGCGGTGACCGCCGCGGTGGTGTGGTCGGTCGTTGTGGGCGGTGCGCGGTGATCGCCGCGGTGGTGTGGTCGGTCGTTGTGGGCGGTGCGCGGTGATCGCCGCGGTGGTGGACCTCGTCGCCGCGTACGCGGTCGTCGTCCTGTTGTTGCGGGCCCGGTCGACCGGGCGGCAGGCCGCCGCCGACCGGGCCACGCTCGTGCGGGCGGCCGTCGACGCGGTCGTGGTGCTGGCGCTCGTGCGGGCCGTCGCGCCGCCGCCCGGCCTCTGGTCGTGGCTGTGGGTGGCCGCGGCGGGCGTCGTCGGGGTCGGGGTGGCCCGCGCGGCGCTGCGGTGGCCGCACCTCCCCGCGGGCCTCGTGCTGCCGACCGCGGCCTACCTCGTGCTGGGCGCGCTCGTGGTCGCCGCCACCGCCTGATCCGCCTGGTCGAGCTGGTCGATGGCCCACAACGCCCAGTCGTGCACCGCGTCGTACTGGCGGAGCCCGTACTCCGCCGCGAGCTGCCCGAACCCCGCGGGCCCGAGCCGCACCGGCCCGGCCTCCGCGCGCAGTCGCCGCAGCTCGGCGGCGTCCTGCGCGGTGCTCGCCGCGATCCGGCCGAGCAGCTCGCGGGCGTCGGCGGGATCGAGCGCGGAGAGCAGGAACATCCGCAGTACCAGCTCGTTGCGCACCTTGCCCTGCCGGGGCGGCGTGAGCAGCCACGTCCGCAGCTCCTCGCGGCCCGCGTCGGTGACGGCGTACGTGCGGCTGCCCCTGGCGCCCTCGTGTGACACCTCGATCAGGCCGTTCTCGGCCAACCGGGCCAGCTCCGGGTAGATGCTCGTGTGCCCGGCCTGCCAGGCGTACCGGCCGAGATCGCCCGCGAACGCCTTGGTGAGCTCGTACCCCGAGCGCGGGGCGACGGCGAGCAGACCGAGGAGCGCGTGCGGCAACGACATGGCCGCACTCTAACCTTCCACGCTCGACATGTCAGCATTGACATGTCGATGACGGCACGTGCATGCTGCTCCCATGACGACCTCCGCTCCGATCCACATGGCAGGCCACCTCGCACCGGTGCCGGACGAGATCGACGCCGTGGATCTCCCGGTCGACGGCGCGCTCCCGCCCGAGCTCACCGGCCGCTACCTGCGCAACGGGCCCAACCCGCTGCCCGGCGAGCCGTCCCGGCACTGGTTCTTGGGCCACGGCATGGTGCACGGCATCCGGCTGCGCGAGGGTCGCGCCGAGTGGTACCGCAACCGGTGGGTGCGCACGAAGGCGCTCCAGGGCGCGTCGATGATCGGGCCGGACGGCACGGTCGACCGCTCCGTCGGCGTCGCCAACACCCACGTCGTCGCGCACGCGGGCCGGATCATGGCGCTCGTCGAGAGCAGCTTCCCGCACGTGCTCACCCCCGAGCTCGCGACGGTCGGCCCGTGCGACTTCGACGGCCGCCTCACCACCGCGATGACCGCGCACCCCAAGACCGACCCGGTCACCGGCGAGCTGCACTTCTTCGGCTACGGGTTCGCGCCGCCCTTCCTCACCTACCACCGGCTCTCCGCGGCGGGGGAGCTCGTCACGAGCGCCGAGATCGCGGTGCCCGGTCCGACGATGATGCACGACTTCGCCATCACCGACCGGCACGCCGTCTTCCTCGACCTGCCCATGACGTTCTCGCTGCAGCGGCTGAGCCAGGGCATGCCCTACGGCTGGGACGAGGCGTACGGCGCCCGGATCGGCCTCATGCCGCTCGCCCGGCCCGGCGAGGTCACGTGGTTCGACGTCGACCCGGCCTACGTGTTCCACGTCGGCAACGCGGCCACCGACGCCGCGGGCCGGGTCGTCCTCGACGCCGCCCGCTACGCGCCCGCCGACGCCGTCGCGATGTGGGAGGGGCTCGGCCCGAGCGCCGCCGGGCCCGCCGCGGCGGCGGCCACCAGCGGGCTCGCCCGGATGTACCGCTGGGTGCTCGACCCGGCGAGCGGCACCGTCACCGAGACCCCGCTGTCCGACCGGCCCGTCGAGTTCCCCACCGTCGACGACGAGCGCGTCGGCCGGGACGCCCGGTACCGCTACGCCGTCGGCACGTCCGCCGTCGTGAAGTTCGACGTCGACGGCGGGGCGGTCACCGAACACGCGCTCGGCCCCGACACCGTCGCAGGCGAGGCCGTGTTCGTGCCCTCGACCGCGCCCGACCGCGCCGAGGACGACGGCTGGCTGCTGACGATCACGACCCGGCGCGACGGCAGCGCATCCCAGCTGCTCGTGCTGGACGCCACGGACGTGACGGGCGCGCCGGTCGCGGCCGTCACCCTGCCCCGCGGCGTGCCCGCGGGCTTCCACGGATCGTGGATCGCCGACGAGGAGCTGTCGTGACCACCCCCCAGAGCGGCCCGTCCCCCCGGCTGATGCTCCGGGGCCTCGGCTGGGACGTGGGGCTGCCCGTCCTCGGCTACTACGCGCTGCACCTCGCGGGGGTGAACGACTTCATCGCACTGCTGGTCGCCAGCCTGCTGGCCGCGGCCCGCATCGGCTGGGTGGCCGTGCGGGAGCGCGAGCTCAACCTGTTCGCCACCGTGATGCTCGTGGTGTTCGGGATCGGTCTGATCCTCGCGTTCGTCAGCGGCGACCCGCGGTTCCTGCTGCTGAAGAACTCCATCGTCACCGGCGTGCTCGGGCTGGTGTTCCTGGGGACAACGCTGTTCGGCACCCCGTTGACGCTGGCCGCGTCGCAGAGCTTCCAGCCCGCCCGCAAGGCGGAGCTCCGCGACGAGTACGACACCGACCCGCATGTGCGCCACGGCCACCGGCTGTCCTCGATCGTGTGGGGCGTGGGCCTCCTCGCCGAGGCGCTGATCCGGGTGCCGCTGGTGTTCCTGCTGCCGATCGACGTGATGGTCGCGCTGGGCGAGGTGATGACGATCGCCGTGATCGCCGGACTGCTCGCGTGGAACATCTGGTACGTCAAGCGGGCGACGGCCCGGGGATCCGCCACATCGCCCGACAGCTGAGGGTCTCGTCGACCACGACCGTGTCGCGTACTGCGAAGCCGAAACGCTCGTAGTACGCGACGTTGGCGTCGGAGCACTCCAGGTAGGCGGGGTACACCGGCTCCACCTGGAAGGCCCGGCCCAGCACTGCGGTGATCTCGGTGTGGTCGTCCCGGTCCGCGGTGCGCACGGCAAGATCGGGCATGTGGGAAGCGTAGCCCCGCTGATCGTCACGGCCTTGCTGGACGAGGTGGCCCAGGAGCGGTTCGACCGACTGCGGCGCGAGCACTTCCCGCCCGAGCGCAACCACCTCGCCGCGCACCTCACGCTGTTCCACCACCTGCCCGACGACCCGGCGGTCCGCGAGGCGCTCGCGGCGGCCGCGGACCGACCGGTGATCACCGCGCGGGTGCGGCGGGTGCGGGGCTGGCGCGGTGGGGTGGCCTACGACGTGGCCGCGCCCGAGCTGAGCGACCTCCGGGCGGGCCTGGCGAGCGCGTTCGCCGCCGAGCTGACCGCGCAGGACCGGGCGAAGGCCGACCTGCACATCACCGTCCAGAACAAGGCCGACCCCGCGGCCGCCGGGCGTCTGCACGCCCAGCTGGCCGCGGGGTTCGTGCCCTACGACGTCGAGGTCCGTCGGGCTGGGGCTGTGGCGCTACCTCGGCGGCCCGTGGGAGCTCGTCGAGCGGTACGCCTTCGGCCGGTGAGCTACCGGAGGTCGAGACCGGCGGCGCGGTCGACGCGCCGGTGGAAGCGCTCGCCCAGCTTGCCGCCGAGCGCGGCGGCCAACGCGGTGACCAGCACGGTGACGGCGAGCATCACGGCCCCGCCGACCGTCATCGTGGACGCGTCGACCGGGAAGGCGGGCAGCCGGACGACGCCGGTGAGGTCGGTGTTGGCGCCCACGACGGCCGCGGCGACGCCCGCGAGCACGGTGACGATCAGGCCGAGCAGCCAGGCGAGCAGGCCGTTGCGGGCGCCGTCGAAGCGGGCCAGCCGCCCGGCCACGTAGCCACCCGCCAGGTAGCCGATCGCGAGCACCGCGACGACCGTGCCGACGCTCGTGAACCCGACGGTGGTCGCGTCGGTGGCCGCCGTGTTCGGCCG
>DATAOO010000403.1:0-9196 GCA_036265695.1 Pseudonocardia sp.
CTGCATGAGCACGCCGATCAACGGCCCCAGGCGCTCCCACAGGCTCCGGCCGACGACGCCGTACGCCGCCAGCTTCCGGACCGGGTCGGACTCGGCGCGTATCGCCACGAACGCCACGAGGTCGGCCTCCCCGGCCTGCGCACCCTGCATGAGCACGCCGATCAGCGGTCCCAGCCGCTCCCACAGGGTCCGGCCGACGACGCCGTAGGCCGCCAGCTTCCGGACCGGGTCGGACTCGGCGACGACGGCCTGGAACTCGGGCCGTTCCCGCAGCGGCACGGGCTCGTCGTCGCCGACCAGCGTGACGTCGTACACCGCCTTGGCCAGCGCCGCCTTCGTCCCGAAGCCCTTCTGCACCGTCTCGGGCGATACGCCTGCGGCCTGCGCGACCTGCGCGATCGTCGTGGTCGCGTACCCCTGGGCGAGCAGGAGCTCGCGCGCGGCCTCGATGATCCGACGCCGCGTCGCCCGGGCCTGTTCGGCGCGCCTGCGGTTGTCGTAGGTACGCGGGTTGACGCCTCGTGCCGACATTAGTTACCGTCTCCAGTATCGAATACGGGTTACCGTACCAAATGCGGGGGATCATGACACACCACATCGAACGGGCGGGCCTCCGGCTCGCCTACAGCGACACGGGGGGAGAGCGGCCGGTCGCCGTCCTCATCCACGGCTGGGTCTCGGAGCGGGCGGACCTGGGCGCGGTCGGCGCGGCGCTGGCGCCGACCTACCGGGTGATCGCGCTCGACGCGGCGGGCCACGGCGAGAGCGACGTGCCCGGGCCGGAGGCGGCGAACGCGCGGCTCGCGATCCCGGCGCAGGCGGCCGACGTCGCTGCGCTCTGCGACCACCTGGGCGTCTCGGGCGCGTTGCTGGTCGGCCACAGCGCGGGGGGTGCTGTGGCCGTCGAGCTGGCCGCCCGACGTCCGGACCTGGCGTCGGCGGTCGTCGCGCTGGACGGCACCATGCTGTTCCGCAAGGAGGTGCTGGCGGGCACCGAGCCGCTGCTCGCCGCGTTGCGCTCGCCCGCGTGGCGCGAGGCCATGGGCGGCTTCCTGCAGCAGAGCTACCTGCCCACCGACGACCTCACGCTGCTCACCGCCGAGCTTGCGGCCGTCGCGCGGATGCCGCAGCACGTCGTGGCGGCCGTGCCCGAGCAGTTCCTGGAGTGGGACGCCGAGAGCGCGCTGCGGGCGCTGGCCGCGCCGCTGCTGTACGTCGACGCGTCGCAGATGACCGACCTCGACCGCCTCGCCGAGCTGGTGCCGTCGGTGGCGATCGCGCGGACGGTGGCGGTGGGGCACATGCAGCTCATCGCGCACCCGCGGCAGGCCGTCGCGGCCATCGAGGACTTCCAGGCCGCGCACGGCCGCCCGCCGGTCGACAACCGCGCGCCCGTCCTCGCCCTCTTCGACGCCGTGCAGCACGGCGAGCTGGAGCGCATCGACGACCTCGTCTCGGCCGACTTCGTCGACCACGGCGCCCCGCCCGGGATGATCCCGCCCGGCCCGGAGGGCTACCGCACGATCTTCCGCCTCCTCAAGAGCGCGTTGCGGATCGACTACACGGTGCTCGACGTGGTCGCCGAGGGCGAGTCGGTGATGGCGTGGGTGCGCTGCACGGGCAGGCACGTGGGGGAGTTCCTCGGCATCGCGGCGACCGACCGGGAGTTCGCGTTCGAGGCCATGCACCGCTACCGCGTGGAGGACGGCGTGATCCGCGAGCACCACGCCGTGCGCGACGACCTCGCGCTCTACCGGCAGCTGGGGCTCACGTCGTAGCGTGACCGCATGCGGCAGCCCTTCGCCCACGACGCCGTCATCGCGCTCGCGCCCGATGCCGACATCGCGGCGCCCGGGGGAGCGGTCACCGCGGAGCTGTGCGGGCACTGGGAGCACCCGCCGCCCTGCCCGCTGGCCCCGCACCACACGGCCGCGCAGCGCCGGGGCGACCAGGTGCACCTGCGGATCCTGTTCGCCACCGAGCCCGAGCGCGAGGCCGAGGTGCGCGCCCGCATCGGGCGGGCGCTGGCCACGTGGGATGTCCGCAGCAGCGCCGCGGGTGTGGTGCGCCAGGAGGAGCAGGCCCACGCAGGAAGGTTGGTGGCGTCATGAGTGATCACGGCATCCCGGAGAAGGTCGACACGCTGGAGTCGATCCTCGTCGAGAAGGGCTACGTCCACCCGGAGACGCTCGACGCCATCGTCACCACCTACGACGGCGACGTCGGGCCGCGCAACGGGGCCCACGTCGTCGCCCGCTCCTGGGTCGACCCTGAGTACCGGGAGCGCCTGCGCGCCGACGCCACCGCGGCCATCGCCGAGCTGGGCTACGGCGGACGGCAGGGCGAGCACATGGTGGCGGTGGAGAACACCCCCGACGAGCACCACCTCGTCGTGTGCACGCTCTGCTCCTGCTACCCGTGGCCGGTGCTGGGCCTGCCGCCCACCTGGTACAAGTCCCCGGCCTACCGGTCGCGCGCGGTGCTCGACCCGCGCGGCGTGCTCTCCGACTTCGGCGTCACGCTGCCAGAGAGCACGCGCATCACCGTGCACGACTCGACCGCCGAGATCCGCTACCTCGTCGTCCCGATGCGTCCCGAGGGCACCGAGGACCTGGACGAGGAGGCGCTGGCCGCGCTGGTCACCCGCGACGGGATGATCGGCACGGCGCTGCTGTGAACGGCGCCGCGGACCTCGGCGGGATGATGGGCTTCGGGCCGGTCGTGCCGGAGCCCGAGGACGAACGGTTCCACGCCGAGTGGGAGCGCCGCATCCTCGCGCTCGTCCTCGCGATGGGCGCGGCCGGACGGTGGAGCATCGACGCGGGCCGCTTCGCCCGCGAGAGCCTGCCGCCGTCGGTGTACCTCAACTCGTCCTACTACGCGATCTGGACGCTCGGGCTGGAGCGGCTGCTGGTCGCGACGGGCCTCGTGGGCGAGGACGAGCTGGCCGAGGGGCGGGCGCGCGGGCCCGGCGCCGACGTCCGCGCCTGGAGCCCCGACGACGCCCGGGCGGCGTTCGCGGCGGGCAGCCCGTACACCCGGCCCGCGCCCGGGCCCGCCCGGTTCGCGGTCG
The DNA here is from genome assembly GCA_036265695.1 of Pseudonocardia sp. Taxonomy (GTDB): domain Bacteria; phylum Actinomycetota; class Actinomycetes; order Mycobacteriales; family Pseudonocardiaceae; genus Pseudonocardia. The sequence goes on from DATAOO010000403.1 coordinate 3,074, forward strand.
GCGACATCGTGCGCACCCGCGTGCTGAACCCCACCGGGCACACCCGGCTGCCCCGCTACGCCCGCGGCAAGCAGGGCACGGTCGAGGCGGTGCACGGCGCGCACGTCCTGCCGGACAGCAACGCCCACGGCCACGGCGAGCGGCCGGAGTGGCTCTACTCGGTGCGGTTCAGCGGGCGGGAGCTGTGGGGCGAGGCGGCCGACCCGACCTTGACCGTCTCCATCGACGCGTGGGAGAGCTACCTAGACGCCTAGTAGCCCTGGCACGTGCGGGTGATGTAGGCGCTCACGCGCTGTGACGCGGCCGCGGCACCGCTCGCGGCGGCCGTCGCCGAGGCGGCCGGGTCGCGGGCGACGGCGGCGATGTCGCCCTTCGCCCGCTCCAGGGCGTCGAGCTGGGCGTCGAGCGCGTCGACGACGATCTGGACGTCGGCGCGGATCTCCGACGGCGCGGAGGCGATGAGCTCGATGCCGCTGTTGCGCACCGCGTCGACGGTGCGCTTCAGCTGCTCGGGCGGCACGGAGCCGCGCTGGGCGAAGCCGTTCAGCGGGCGCAGCGCGTCGGCGTTGTGTTGGGCGGCGGCGCAGAACGGCGTGAGAGGCGCGGCCGTGGCGGGCGCCCGGATCGGTCGGTCGGTGTCGGCCACCGAGCCGCCGCACGCCGTGACGCCCACGAGCAGCCCGAAGGACAGCAGGGCGGCGTGCAACCCGAGACCCATGACCACTCCGCGGCGACATCCGGTGGACCGTGCGCAACGGTAACCCGCCCACCTGTTCGCTCACCGTGCGGTACGGATGCAGATCCCCTTGGCGGGCTTCTCGACCATCACTAACGTGGCGCCATGCCCGTCCTGGAAGTGCACCTGGTCGAGGGCGTGCACGCCGCCGCCCAGGTCGCCGAGCTGCTCACCAGGATGAGCGCCTGCTACGCGGAGGTGCTGGAGTCGCCGCTCGAGCGCGTCCGGGCCTACGTCACGCTGCACGAGCCCGCGCACTGGGCCACGGGCGGCGTCGCGGGCGTCGAGGCGCCGTACTTCACCGCGATCGTGCTGGAAGGCCGTTCCGCCGAGCAGCGCCGCCGGTTGCTGGGGTCGTTCACCGACATCCTCGTCGACACCCTGGGCGTCGACCGCCGCGTCGTGCGCGGCCGGATCATCCCGGTGTCGCCGGACGACTGGGCGATCGGCGGTGTGCCCGCCAGCTCGGCCCGCGGCGCGGAGATCGCTGCCAGGGCGGCCCGCTCCTGACCGTGGCACCCCCGGCGGGAGGTCTCCTGCCGTCGCCTACGCGGTCGGCTGATCGGCCGCCTCGAGCAGCCGGTTGCCCAGCTCGCGCACGAGCACCCGGAGCTCCTCGGGGTGCTCGACGACGAACTTCCGCCCCGTGCCGACGAGCAGGGCCGGGATCCAGTCGAGGCGCTCGGCCCGGATGCGGACCCGGACCCAGGAGTCGTCCGGCGTGGTGTCGACGACGGCGACGGACGGCGGGAGCAGCGGGCGGACCTCGTCGAGGGTGCCGTGGACCCGCACGGCGACCTCGTGCCGGTGGGGCGCCTCGGCCAGGGCGGCCAGCACCCGCGCGGCCGGGTCGAAGTCGGGTGGCACGTCGAAGGAGCCCGCGAGCACCGTCGGTGTGGTGACGCGGTCGAGTCGGAAGAGCCGCACCTCGCCGCTCGCCGAGTCCGCGCCGGTCACGTACCAGCGCGCGGCGTGCGTGACGACGCCGTAGGGGTGCAGCGTGCGGTCGCTGCGACGACCCTCGCGGTCGACGTAGCCGATCGCGACCGGCGAGCGGTCCCGGGCGGCCTGGGCGAGGAGCAGCAGCACGTCGGCCTCCGGGGTGGCGGCCGTTCGCGGGCGGGCCGTGAAGGCGACGGTCTCCGTGAGCGTCTCCAGCCTGGCCGCCAGCGCAACGGGCAGCACGCGGCGCACCTTGGCCGCGGCGCTCTCGGCGGCCACGGCCGACGTCGCCGCCGTCTCGGACCGGCGGAACGCGAGCAGGCTCAGCAGCACGGCGAGGGCTTCCTCGTCGGTGAGCATCAGCGGCGGCATGCGGTAGCCCGGCGCGAGCCGGTAGCCGCCGTAGCGGCCGCGCACCGAGCGGACCGGGACGTCCAGGTCGACGAGGTGGGCCACGTAGCGGCGCACGGTGCGCTCGTCGACGGCGAGGCGTGCAGCCAGCTCGGCGACCGTGCGGGTGCTGCCCGCCTGCAGGATCGCCAGCAGGGCCAGCACCCGGGCGGTGGGACGGGTCACACCGCATGATACCGGGCGGAAGGTGTCCGGTATTCGCCCTAGCGTCAGAGCCATGAACCTCGTGTCGATCCGCCTCATCACCGACGACGTCCGGCGCCTCGCAGGCTTCTACGAGCACGTCACCGGCGTTGCCGCCGCCTGGTCGACCCCGGACTTCGCCGAGATCGGCACACCGGCGGGCACGGTAGCGATCGGGCACGCCCGCACGGTCGCGCTGTTCGGCGCCGGGAGCGCGCGCCCGGCCGACAACCGCACGGCGATCATCGAGTTCCTGGTCGCCGACGTGGACGCCGAGTACGCCCGGCTGCGGGCGACCGTCGACGCGTTCGTGAACGAGCCGACCACGATGCCGTGGGGCAACCGGTCACTGCTCTTCCGCGACCCCGACGGCAACCTGGTCAACTTCTTCACCCCGGTCACGCCGGCAGCGGTCGCCAAGTTCGGGCGCTCAGAAGATGCCGCGGCGGGCGCCCACGTCGAGTGACAGGGCCGAGCCGTCGAGCGCGGCCGCTTCCGGCGCGAGCAGGGTGGCCACCGCCCACGCGACCTCGGCGGGCGTCACCAGGCGGCCGAGCGGCGACTCGGCGGCCCGTTCGGCCAGCACGGTGTCGACGGGCACGCCGCGCGTCTCGGCCGCCTGCCGGGAGAGCGCCCGCAGCCGCGGGGTGTCGGCGGGGCCGGGCGCGACCAGGTGCGCGGTGACGCCGCGGGGCCCGTAGGCGGTCGCGAGCTGGCGCACGAGGTTGGCCAGCGCCGCGTTCGTCACGCCTGCCGCACAGGCGTACGGGGCGGGCTCGATGCCGTAGTGGCCGCCGAGGGCGACGACCCGGGCGCCCGGCTGCAGGTGCCCGTCGACCGCGCGCACGAGCCGCAGCAGCCCGCCGCACTTCAACGCCACCGCCCGACCCAGCGCGTCCGGCTCGATCGTGGCGAGCGGCCCCGCGGCGGGCAGCCCCGCGGCCTGCACGACCATCCGCACCGGCCGTCCGCCAACCGCCTCCGCGATGGCCGCCGCCGCGTCGTCCGACCCGATGTCGGCGGCGCACCACTCCAGCCCGCCCGGTGTGTCGGACGCGCCGCCGCGAGCGACGCCGACGACGGCAAGCCCCTCGGCCAGCAGCCGCGCCGCGATGGCGCCGCCCAACGCACCCGAGGCGCCGACCACGACGGCGAGCTCACTCACAGACCCAGCTCCTTCCGCGCCCGTTCGAAGACCTCGGCCGGGTCGGTGAGGTCGAGCAGCAGGCCGATCATGCCCGCGTCCCGCGCGGCTTCGGCGTTCCACGGCATGTCGTCGACGAACACGACCGCCGACGGCGGCAGGCCCAGCGCTTCCGCGGCCATCGCGTACGCCCGCGGGTCGGGCTTCAGCACCCCCGTCACCGACCCGTCAACCAGAGCGTCCAGGCCCGCGATGAACGGGTCGTCCGCCATGCCCGCGTCGCCGTGGAACGCCGCCAGGTCGTTGGTCAGCGCACCGACCCGGACGCCTGCCGCGCGAGCGTCCGCCACCAGCGCGGCCGCTTCCGGCCGCAGGACCTCCGTGACCATCCCGTACAACAGGTGCATGAACTCGGTGATCGGCCAGCCCGGCCTGCCCAGCGCCGCGCCGACCTCGTCGGACCGCGCCCGCCAGTACCCGCGCTCGGTGATCTCCCCGCGCAGCATCGCCTCCCACAGCGGGTCCGGCTCCGGCCCCAGCGGCCCGCGGCGCGCCGCGATCGACCGCACGGCGGGCTCGCGCTCGCCCAGCAGCGCCAGCCGTTCGAGGCCCGAGCCGAACGCTGTGCCGCCGAGATCCAGCAGCAACCCCCGCTCCGTCACAGCGGCATCCTCGCTCAATGCTCCGGCTCCGACGGGGCCGGCCCGCCGCGGTAGAGCACGAGGTCCTCGCCCAGCAGCCGCCGCTCGACCGGCGCCCGGGTGGCCCTGTCGTGGGTGGCGATCGGCCACCGGTAGCGGCGCAGCGGCTCACCCGTCGGAGTGCCCGGCCGCACCCGGGTCAGCCGCTCGTTCGTCTCTGCGCTGAGCATGGCCGCACCCTAGAAACGCGGAGTGACCTGCAGGAAGCCCTCTGTTGCGCACGGCAGAACGCGACCTGGTCGTTCCTGCCTCGCGAACGGCCCGCTTGCCGGGGCGGTGTGTGCGCTGTCACGTTCCTCCGAACGCGAACTCAGCAGAGGAGTCCCCATGGGCAACGTCGTCCCCGTCGACGAGTTCACCGGCGAGTGGTACCCCGGCTACAAGCCCGAGCACTTCGACTTCCCGTACTGGGTCGACGCGCCCCGGCCGTTCCAGCCCAGTGACGAGAACGCGTTCTGGTTCCTCGACTTCCACTGGTCGCGCGGCCTCACCCCGCTCGCCGCCACCCTGTGGAGCGCCGACGGCTACTGCTGGGGCACGCAGAGCGCGTCGGAGAAGCTGCCGCTCCCGCCCGGCCGCGGCATCACCTGCCGGTTCGCGGGCACGCACCTCTACGGCTCGCCGATCCCCGAGGCCGACCCCCGCGAGATCGGCGCCCGGGCCAACCGGCTCGGCACGAACCTGCCGCATTTCCTCCAGAACTACCGGGCCATCTGGGAGGCGGGCCGCGACGAGCTGGAGGCGACCTGGGACTACTTCCAGGGCGTCGACTTCGCTTCGGTGCCGACGGCCGACCTCGGCGGGCTCATCCAGCAGGGCCGCCGCTACCACAAGCGCGCGATGGAGATCCACTTCGACGTCATGTACCCGATGCTGGTGAACTTCCTCGGCTTCTACGGCGCCTGCGCCGAGCTCGGGATCGACACCAACCTCGTCGGCAAGTTCCTCCAGGGCGAGGACACCAAGATCATGGAGCTGGACCGGGAGCTGTACGGGCTCGCGGTCAAGGCGCGCAACGCCGGTCTCGCGCAGGTGTTCGCGGACAACGAGCCCGGCGACCTGCGCGCGGCCCTGTCGGCGCACGGCGGCTCCGCAGCGCAGTGGCTCACCGACTTCGACGACTTCCTCGCCGTCTACGGCCACCGCCAGGACGCCACCTGCGACGTGGGCCTGCCGAGCTGGATCGAGGACAACACCAACGCGTTCGGCAACATCAAGACCTTCCTCCTCAGGGAGGACGACCACGACTTCGACGCCGCCGCGCGCAACGCCCTCGAAGAGCGGGACGAGGCCATCGAGATCGCCCGCTCCGGCCTCACCAAGGAGGAGCAGGCCGTGTTCGACGGCGGCCTGGCCGCGAACCAGGCGGCCAACTTCCCGTGGTGGCAGGACGACCACAACTTCTACATCGACCTCAAGGTCATGCTGCCCCTGCGCCGGGCGTGCCAGGAGCTCGCCCGGCGCGTGGACGCCGACCACAAGGACGACATGCTCTACCTGTTCTGGCCCGAGGTGCTCGACGTCGCCGCGGGCAAGCCCTACGCGGGCGAGCTCAAGAGCCTCGTCGCCGACCGTCGGCAGTACTTCGACCACTGGCACGGCAGGCGCAGCGCGATGCCCAAGGTGCTGGGCGCCGTGCCGGAGTCGGTCGAGGACCCCGTCCTCATCGAGATCTTCGGCATCAACCCCGGCTCGCTGCGCGCGATGCATAACCCGGACGCGGCGAACCAGACGACGCTCACCGGCGTAGCCGCGGCGCGTGGCGTCGCCACCGGCATCGCGCGCGTGCTGCAGAGCGCCGACGAGCTGCACCGGCTCGCGCCCGGCGAGATCCTGGTGTGCGAGTCGACGTCGCCGAACTGGACGCCCGCGTTCGGCAAAATCGCGGCCGCGGTGTGCGACGGTGGGGGCATGCTGAGCCACGCGGCCATCGTCGGGCGGGAGTACGGGGTGCCGACGGTCACCGCGGCGGGCGTCGCCACGCTGGCCATCGGCGACGGCGACGA
>DATAOO010000404.1:0-4606 GCA_036265695.1 Pseudonocardia sp.
CGACGTGCACGAAGAGGCGCCTGCGCTCGCCCGCGGAGCGGTGCCGCTCGCCCCAACCCATCAGCGCGTGCACGGCGGGCCACAGCTCCTCGCCCGCCGCCGTGACGCGGTAGTCGTAGCGACCCGGCCGGTACTCGTGGCGCTCCAACAGCCCCGCGTCGACGAGATCGGCCAGCCGCGCGGCCAGCACGGCGCGGGAGATGTCGAGGTGGGCGAGGAGGTCGGAGAACCGGCGGACGCCGAAGAGGCAATCGCGCAGCACCAGCAGCGTCCACCGTTCGCCGACGACCTCCAACGCGCGCGCGAGAGCGCAGTCCTGCCCTTCGTAGTCGGAGCCCAGCGGCATGGCGTCAGCGTACCCGAAAAGGTCTGTTGATAGAACCGCAAATGCGTGGTTTCATCAACAGACCTAAGGAGGCCCATGACCACGCCGACCATCACGGACGCCGCGGAGCGTCGTCGCACCGTGGCCGTCGCGACGACGGGCACCGTCCTCGCCCTGATCGCCTACACCACGCCGGTCGGCACGCTGGCCGCCACGGCGTCGGCGCTCGGCACGGGGCCCAGCGGGCAGGCGTGGATCCTCAGCTCGATGAGCTGCGGTCTCGCGGTGGCGTTGCTGCCCGCGGGCGCGATCGGTGACGACCACGGCCGTCGCCGCATGTTCGTCGCCGGTGCGCTGGTGCTGGCGGCGACGTCGGTCGTCGCGACGTTCGCCCCCGACACCCTGACGCTCGTGCTCGCCCGGATCGGCCAAGGCCTCGGTGCTGCGGCGGTGCTCGCGTGCGGCCTCGGGCTCATCGGGCACGTCGTCCCGGTCGACCCCGCCCGCGTGCGGGCCACCGGCGTCTGGGGGGCGGGCGTGGGCGCGGGCATCGCGATCGGTCCGCTGGTGGCGGCCGGTCTCGCGGACGCGTCGGGGCCGGGTTGGCGGATCCCGTACGCCTTGCTCGCCGTGGCGGCCGCGCTGCTGGCGGTGTGGGCGCGCGCGGGGCTCGTCGAGTCGACCGCCGAGCGTCCCCGGGCCGTGGACGGCTGGGGCATGCTGCTGCTCGGCCTGGCGCTGGCGGGGCTGCTCGCGGGCCTGGTGGAAACCCGCGCTGGGGGGCCGGGCCGCGCGCTCGCCCTGCTCGTGGGCGGGGGCGTCGCCGCGGTGGCCTTCGTCGTCGTCGAGTTGCGCCGTCGCAGCCCGATGGTGGACCTGCGGCTGCTGCGGCGCCCGGATTTCGCGGGCGCGACGGTCGGCGCGCTCGCCACCGGTGCCGGCGTGATCGCGACCATGTCGTTCCTGCCCACGCTGCTGCAGCGGGCGCTGGGGCACGACGCCCTGTACGCGGCGGTGCTGTTGCTCGGCTGGTCGGCGACCAGCGTGGTCACCGCGCTCCTGGCCCGGCGGATCCCGGTCTCCGCGCGCGTGCAGCTCGCCGCCGGGTTGTTCGGCGTCGCCGTCGGGCAGGTGCTGCTGGCCGGGCTCGACGGCTCGGCAGGCGTGCTCCGGCTGCTGCCCGGCCTGGTCGTGGCCGGGGTCGCGAGCGGGGTGCTGAACGCCGCCCTCGGCCGCCAGGCCGTCGCGAGCGCGCCGCCGGGGCTGGCGAGCGTCGGCAGCGGCGCCAACAACACCGCCCGCTATCTCGGGGCAGCCGTCGGCGTCACGATCGTGGCCGTGCTCGCCGCCCACCCCGAGCCCGCGGCGATGCTGGCGGGCTGGAACGTCGCCGTGTTGGTGAATGCCGCGGTCTCGGCCGTGGGGGCGTTGCTCGTGCTGGCTCTCCGCTCCGCCGTCTGAGGGCGCGCCGGTCGGCGACGCCGTGCGCCGCGGCAACGGGCGCCGCGTCGAACGCCCGACTCGCTGTGTCGAGACGGCCGACTCACCGTGTCGAGACGTACGACTCACCCTGTCGAGACGTACGACTCGCCGTGTCGGAACGTACGACTCACCATGTTGAAACGTACGACTCACCGAGGTGGAACGTACGACTCACCGGGGCGGGTCAGCCGCCCCAGATGTCCTCCAGGAAGCGGTCGGTGGTGCGGAGGCCTGCCAGCCAGGCCGTCGCGTCGGCCTCGCCTGCGCCCGTCTTGTCGCGGAAGATCGTCGTGAGGGCGCTGCGCACGCCCGGTGCCATCGTGGCGGCGTTGCCGCAGACGAACACGGCGGCCTCCTGTTGCAGCAGCTCCCACACCTCGTCGGCGCAGTCGAGCATCGCGTCCTGCACGTAGCGGCTCGGGGTGTCGGCGGTGCGGGAGAACGCGCCTTCCACCCGGACGATGCCGTCGGCCGCCCAGCCGGCGAGTTCGTCGGCGTAGAGGTAGTCGGCGGCGCGGTCGCGGCAGCCGAAGAAGAGCAGCGAGCGCTCCACCGGCACGCCCTGGCCCTTCAGCGCCGCCCGCTCCTGCAGGAAGCCGCGGAAGGGCGCCAGGCCCGTGCCCGCCCCCACCATGATCATGGGCGTGTGCGGGTTCTCCGGCGGCCGGAACGCGATGCTCGGCGACCGCACGAACGCGAAGACCGTGCCGTCGGTCGGGAGCACGGAGAGGTGCCCGGAGCCGACGCCGGTGAACGTGCCCGTCCCGGAACGGGCGGGCCCGCGCAACACCCCGACGGTGATGCTGCAGACGTCCCCGCCCGTCATCGGCGACGACGAGATCGAGTAGTACCGGGGCCGCAGCGGCGGGAGCATGTCGAGGTACACCGCGAACGGCACGTCGCAGGCCGGGAACGCCTCCAGCAGGTCGAGGAGCGAGCGGTTCGCCGCGAGCACCTGGTCGGTGTAGTTGTCGGCGAGGGCGCGCAAGGCGGCCTGCTGCTCCGGGTCGGCGGTGTGGTCGGCGAGCGTGGCGATGTCGTCGCGGGTCGCGACGTCCTGCAGCTCGACGCAGCTGGCCAGCACCCCGAGCAGCGGGGCGGGCTCGTCGATCGGCAGGTGGGTGTGGGTGCCTCTGTTCGGGATGATCGTGAGGTACTGCCCGGCGTCGAGCCCGAACCGCGCCATCACGCGCCGGATGAGGTCGATCCCGTTGCGCGGCAACACCCCGAGGTGATCACCCGCCTGGTAGGTGGTCCCGGAGGGCAGCGCGATCTCGACGTGGCGCGTGGACCGCTCGGCGGGCTTGCCGTTCGCGCTGCGGATGAGCTCGCGGTTGGCCAGCACCCGCGCGGGCCGCGCGCGGTAGGACATGATCACCGGGTTGGTGACCTGCCGGTTGGCGATCGTGATCGCCAGGCGCGGGCCGGTGGGGGCGGCCGCGGCGACGGCTTCGGCGATGTCGGAGGGCAGCCCGAGCGCGCCCGCGACGTCGGCCCAGATCCCCTCGTGCCAACCGCGGTAGGCGGCGTCGAAGTCGGCGGCGGCGTTGCCCTCACCACGGGCGCGGATGCGGCGCCCCCCGCGCGCGGCCAGCCCGTCGTCGATGCGGGTGGGGACGGCCTGGTAGGTCGACGCCCACTCGGTGCTGCCGCAGCCGAACACGCTGTACGCGACGCCCTCGGCGTTCGGGATCGCCGCGCAGAACGCGGCCGCGTTGTCCGGTGGGGTGCCGTTGTAGGACGAGCACACCACGAGCAGGGCACCGCCGCGCGGAAGATCGTCGACGTGCTCGTCCAACGCCCCCAGCGTGACGGCGAACCCGCGCTCGGCGCCCTCCTGCGCGAGCCGGGTGGCGATGGTCTCGGCCGTGCCGAGGTTCGAGCCGTACAGCACCGCCAGCGGGGTGCCGTGCCGCTCGACGTGCAGCGCGGGCACCGCCGCGGGCTGCGAAGGTGCCTGCGCGGCAACGGGTTCGGCGCGGTCGAGCTGGAAGCCCGGCCGCGGCACCACCTGGATGAACAGCGCGTCGGGCTTGACCGTGAGGGTGGTCTTGGTCTTGAGCTCGTAGTCGAGGTGGTCGACGAAGTCGAAGCGCTGCACCAGCATGCCGAGCACCAGCACGGCCTCCTGGATGGCGAACTGGCGGCCGATGCAGGCCCGCTGGCCGGTGCCGAAGGGCTTGTAGGCGTTGGGCGGGATCCGGGTCATCCGCTCGGCCTCGGTGTGGTCGGGGTTGAACTCCTTGGCGTCCGGGCCCCATACCTCCGTGCTGTGGTGCAGCGCCTGCGAGATCACGGTGATCGGGGTGCCCGCGGCCACGGCGTACTTGCCCGCGATCACGGTGTCCTCGAACGGTGTGCGGTTGAAGCCCGGCGCGGTCGGCCAGAGGCGCAGGGTCTCGTCGAGGACCTGCCGGACGTAGCGCAGGCGGTGCACCTGGTCGAACGTCGGCGCGGCGGTGCTGCCGAACACCTCGTCGACCTCGGCGCGGGCGCGCTCCAGCACGTCCGGGTGGTTGATCAGGTAGTAGATCGCGAACGAGAGCAGCCCCGAGGTGGTCTCGTGACCGGCGATGAGGAAGGTGATGCACTGGGCCCGGATGTTCTCGTCCGGGAGCTTCTCGCCCTGCTTGTCGACGCCGGTGAGCATCCGGCCGAGCAGGTCGGTCGTGTCACCGGCGGCCCCCCCGTCGTCGTCGAGCACGGCCTTGCGTTCGGCGATGATCCGGTCCACCAGGTCGTTCATGAACGCGTTGTCGTCCTCGAGCTGGCGCTCTGCCTTGACCCGCAGCCGGGTCT
>DATAOO010000405.1:0-7169 GCA_036265695.1 Pseudonocardia sp.
CCCGTCGTCGACCCGGCCGCCGACCCGGCCGCCGACGTGGCCACCACCACCGACGACGCCGCCGCTGCCGACGCCGCCGCTGCCGACGCCGCCGCTGCCGACGCCGACGCAGATGCCGACGACGCTGACGACGCGCCTGGCAGCGCATCCGTGAGCGTCGGCGATGCGTCCAGCCGGGCGGTCAGCGGACCCGTCGATGACGCGGCCGAGGACGCCGCCGTCGGCGACACGGCTGGCGGTGCGGCCGTCGGCGGAGTCGCCGACGCAACCCATCGCCCGATCAGCGGATCCGTCGATGACGCGGCCGACGGCGGTGCCCTCGACCAGGCGCCAGTCAAGGCCGAGGACCAGCCACGCTCGGCCCCGACCAACGGCCGTACGGACGCAGCCGATTCGGATTCCGCGTCGACGAACGGTTCCGGCTACGCCGACCCGGCGGTTGTGGCGGCGCGCGGCGAGGCGGACCCTCGGTGAGCGATCTCCTCGACCGGCACGACTTCCTGCTGGCCGACCTCGACGGCACCCTCTACCGGGGCGCGGAGGCGGTGCCGGGTGCGGTCGAGGCCGTCCGCGGGGCCGCGGCGCGTGGCGTGCGCACCGTTTTCGTCACCAACAACGCCTCGCGGCGTCCGGCCGACGTCGCGGCGCACCTCGCCGAGCTGGGTTTCCCCGCCGCCGACGCCGACGTCGTGACCAGCTCCCAGGCGGCGGCGGCCATGCTCGCCGAACAGCTGCCGTCGGGCGCCGCGGTGCTCGTCGTCGGCACGGACGCGTTGGCCGCCGAGGTAACCGCCGTCGGGCTGACGGCGACCACCCGCGCCGACGACGCGGTCGCCGTGGTGCAGGGCCACAGCCCCGACACCGGCTGGCGGAACCTGGCCGAGGCCACCGTCGCCCTGCGCGCAGGGGCGGTCTGGGTCGCCTGCAACCTCGACCCGACCCTGCCCACCGAGCGCGGCCCGTTGCCCGGCAACGGCTCGATGGTCACCGCGGTGCGCGTCGCGTCCGGACGGGAGCCGCAGGTGGCGGGCAAGCCCGGGCCCGCGCTGGTCAACGCCTCGGTGCAGCGGGTCGGCGCGCGCCGGCCGCTGATGATCGGCGATCGGCTCGACACCGACATCGAAGGCGGTCGGGTAGCGGGCATGCCCGCCCTGTTGGTGCTGACGGGCGTATCGGACGCGACCGAACTGCTCGCCGCGCCGCCCGAGCGCCGTCCCGACTACGTCGCCGCCGACCTCAGCTGCCTCACCCACGACCCGGCCGACCTGGCGCCCGGACCGCGGCCCGGCTGGACCGTCGACGGCAACGCCGGGCACTGGACGTTGAACGGCGCAGGCGACCCTATCGACGCGCTGCGGGCGCTCTGCGCGGCGCATTGGGCAGGCGGCGGGGGACCGGCCGTCGTCGGAGCGGGCGATCGCGGCGCGGCCGAAGCCCTCAAAGCCCTCGGATTGTCGGACGCCTCGGCTACCGTGCACTCATGACCGATCCCGTTCCGGGCGCCGATCCCGCGGAGGTCGTCGGCGCGGCGATGGCGGGGATCGAGGGGCTGGCCGAGCGGCCCCTCGCCGAGCACGTCGCGGCGTTCGAGCGGGTGCACGCCGCGCTCGGTGAGGCGCTCACCGCGGGCGAGGAGTGAGCCCAGTGGTCACCCGGGCCCGGCTGGACGCCGAGCTGGTGCGCCGCGGCCTCGCGCGTTCCCGCGGGCAGGCCGCGGAGCTGATCGAAGCGGGCCGCGTCGCCGTGCGCGGCATCCCCGCGGAGAAGCCTGCCACGGTGGTCGACCGCGACACCCCGGTCACCGTGGTCGCCACGGCCGAGCGGCAGTGGGCCTCCCGCGGCGCACACAAGCTGATCGGCGCGCTCGATGCGTTGGCGGTCGATCCGGCGGGCCTGCGCTGCCTCGACGCGGGCGCGTCCACCGGCGGTTTCACCGATGTGCTGCTGGACCGGGGAGCCCGTGAGGTCATCGCCGTCGACGTCGGCTACGGACAGCTCGTCTGGCGGCTGCGCAGCGACGCGCGGGTCCGGGTGCACGATCGCACCAACGTGCGCGCGCTCACGCCCGCCGAGATCGGCGGCCCGGCCCAGCTCACGGTCGCCGACCTGTCGTTCATCTCGCTGCGCACGGTGCTGCCTGCGCTCGCGGCGTGCACCGAGGGTGTGCTGCTGCCGATGGTCAAACCGCAGTTCGAGGTCGGCAAGCATCGGTTGGGGGCCGGCGGCGTGGTGCGGGATCCGGAGCTGCGGCTCGCCGCGTTGCGCGATGTCGCGGCGGCCGCGCGGGAGCTGGGTCTGCGGCTCACGGGCGCGGTCGCGAGCCCGTTGCCCGGCCCGTCGGGCAACGTCGAGTTCTTCCTCTGCCTCCGCCGCGACGTCGGCGACGTCGGCGACGACGCCCTGTCCCACGCCGTCGGGATGGGGCCGTCGTGACGCGCGAGGTGCTGGCCGTCCTGCACGCGGGCCGCCCGACCAACCTGCGCACCGCCGCCGATGTCGCGATCCAGCTGGCCAAACACGGCATCCGGCTGCGGGCCATCGAGGAGGAGTGGGCCGAGGTCCTCGCCACCGACCTCCCGGAGAACCTCCGGCCGAAGATCGTCGAGGGACGGCCGGGGTGCGCCGAGGGCGCGGAGGTCGTGCTCGTCCTCGGCGGCGACGGCACCGTGCTCCGGGCCGCCGAGCTGGCCCGGCCCACCGGCGTGCCGCTGCTCGGCATCAACCTCGGGCACTACGGGTTCCTCGCCGAAGCCGAGGAGGAGTTCATCGCGGGGGCCATCGACGCCATCGCCTGCGGCCACTACGCGGTCGAGGAACGGATGACGATCGATGCGGTCGCGAAGCGCAACGGCGACGTCCTGGCCCGCACCTGGGCGCTCAACGAAGCCGCGATCGAGAAGTCGACGCGCGAACGGATCCTGGAGGTGGTGCTGGAGGTCGACGGGCGGCCGGTGTCGGCGTTCGGCTGCGACGGCGTGCTCTGCGCCACCCCCACCGGATCCACGGCCTACGCGTTCTCCGCGGGCGGCCCGCTGGTGTGGCCGCAGGTGGAGGCGCTGCTGCTGGTGCCGAGCAACGCCCACGCCCTCTTCGCCCGCCCGATGGTGATCTCGCCGGACAGCCACGTGGCGGTGGAGGTCGCCCCGTCCGGGCCGTCCGCCGTGCTCGACTGCGACGGACGGCGCACCTTCCCCCTCCCCGCAGGCACCCGCATCGAGGTCACGCGCGGTGTGCGTTCGGTGCACATGGTCCGGCTCGACGGACGACCGTTCGCCGACCGCCTGGTGCGCAAGTTCGACCTTCCGGTGCGCGGTTGGCGCGGTGCGCCCACGGCGGCGGATGAGGCGCCGTAGGCTGCCGCCATGCTGGCCGAGATGCGGATCCAGGGGCTCGGCGTCATCGACGACGCCACGCTGGACCTGGATCCGGGGCTCACCGTCCTCACTGGCGAGACCGGCGTGGGCAAGACGATGGTGGTCACCGGCCTCACCCTGCTCGGCGGCGGTCGGGCCGAGGCGTCGCGGGTGGCAGACGGGGCGCGCCGCGCGGTCGTCGAGGGCCGGTTCAGCGCCGAGCCCGCCGCCATCGCCGTCGCCGACGAGGTGGGCGCCGAGCCCGACGACGACGGCACCCTGATCGCCGTCCGCACCGTCGGGGCCGACGGGCGCTCCCGCGCCCACCTGGGGGGGCGGTCCGTGCCCGCCGGCGTGCTGGGCAGGCTGGCGGAGGCCACGCTGGCCGTGCACGGGCAGAACGACCAGCTCCGGCTGTTGCGGCCCGCCGAGCAGCGGGCGCTCCTGGACCGCTTCGCGGGCGAGACGGTCGCCGAGCCGCTGGCCCGCTACCGGGCGGTGCGGGCCGAATGGGTGCGGATCTCGGCGGAGCTGGTCGAGCGTCGCGACGGCGCCCGGCGGCTCGCCCAGGAAGCCGACCTGCTGCGCCACGGGCTCACCGAGATCGCCGCCGTCGATCCCCAGCCGGGCGAGGACGGCGAGCTCGTCGCCCACGCCCGACGGCTCGCGGAGGCCGACGACCTGCGCGCGGTCGCGTCGGCGGCGCAGGCCGCGCTCGTCGGCGCCGAGGACATGCCCGACGTACCCGCCGCGCTCGCGCTGATCGGCGACGCGCGTCACCGGCTGGCCGCGGCGGGCGATGCCGAGCTGTCCGCGTTGGACGCGCGGCTCGCGGAAGCGTTGGCGCTGCTCGGTGACGTCGGGGCGGAGCTCACCGGCTACCTCGGCCGGCTCGACGCCGACCCCGAGCGCCTGGCCTCGGTGCTGTCGCGGCAGGCCGAGCTGAAGGCGCTCACCCGCAAGTACGCCGCCGACGTCGACGGTGTGCTGGAGTGGGCCGCCGCCGCTCGGGAGCGCCTCGGTTCGCTGGACGTCTCCGACGAGGCCCTCACCGCCCTCACAGCGCGCCGCGACGGCCTCGCGGTCGAGCTGGCCGAGCACGCCGCCGCCGTCACCGCCGCGCGTACCAAGGCAGCGGGCCGGCTGGCCGCCGACACCACCGCCGAACTGGCCGGGCTCGCGATGGCCGATGCCCGACTGCTCGTCGCGGTCACGCAGCGGGCGGCCGGGGCCGGGGCGGCGGAGGCCGTGCGCGTCGGGCGCCGCGAGCTGGTGGCCGGGGCCGACGGGGTCGACGAGGTCGAGCTGCGCCTCGTCGCGCACGCCGGTGCTACGCCGCAGCCGCTGCACAAGGGCGCGTCCGGGGGCGAGCTGTCGCGGGTGATGCTCGCGCTGGAGGTGGCCCTCGCCGGGGCTGACCCGGTGCCGACGATGGTGTTCGACGAGGTCGACGCGGGCGTGGGCGGTCGGGCCGCGGTCGAGATCGGACGGCGGCTGGCCCGGCTGGCGAACAGCCACCAGGTCATCGTCGTCACCCACCTGCCGCAGGTCGCCGCGTACGCAGACCGGCACCTGGTGGTCGACAAGTCCAACCGTGACGGCGGGAAGGCGCGCAGCCGCGTCCGCACGCTCGGCGAGGACGAGCGGATCGTCGAGCTCGCCCGCATGCTGGCCGGGCTGGACCACACCGACACGGGCCGCGCCCACGCCGAGGAGCTGCTCGAGGCGGCCCGCTCCCACCGCGCCGCCGACCGCTCCCCCACCCGCCGCCGCTAGCCCGACACACCCGAGTCCCGTTCTCAGGACGGCGAGTCCGCGCGAGCCGTGCCCCTGCACCCGACGACCACCCGGTCGCGACGGCGCACGATTCGCCAACTCGGCCTGTCGAGATGCACGACTCACCGTGGGGGAAACGGGGACTCGCCGTCGGGAATAGGGGGACTCGGGTGTACCGGGTGGGGTCGGCGTGGCTTCGCGGAATCGACGGCTCCGGATGTCACAGTCTCGGCATGAAGCTGTCCGGCCTGCTGCAGCGCACCCGGCCCGAACTGCCCGGCGTCGCGGGTACCGCACGCGTCGACCGCAACACCGACGCGCTCGTCCGCCGCGTGAAGGCGGGCGAGGTCGTGGTGCTCGACCAGGTCGACCTCGACCGGACGACCGCCGACGCGCTGGTCGCCGCCGGGGTCGTCGGGGTCGTCAACGCCTCGCCGTCGATCTCGGGACGCTTCCCCAACCTGGGGCCGGAGATCCTCATCGACGCGGGCATCGCGCTGGTCGACGACGTCGGCGCCCAGGCCCTGCACAAGATCAAAGACGGCAGTCGCATCCGGCTGCACGAAGGCGTCGTCTACGCCGGGGAGTTCGAGCTCGCGCGCGGCTTCGCCCAGGACGTCGAATCCGTCGCCGATGCGCTGGTCGAAGCCAAGGCGGGGCTCACCCACCAGCTCGAGGCGTTCGCGGCCAACACCACGGAGTTCATGCGCCAGGAGCGGGCGCTGCTGCTCGACGGGGTCGGCATCCCGGCCGTCGACGTCGAGCTCGCCGGACGGCAGGTGGTCGTCGTCGCCGCCGGGTTCGACCACGCCGCCGAGCTCGCCAAGCTCAAGAGCTTCATCCGCGAGTACCGGCCGGTGCTGGTCGGCGTGGGCGCGGGAGCGGACGCCCTGCGCGCGGCAGGCCACGCGCCCGCCCTCATCGTCGGCGACCCGTCCGAGATCTCCAACGAGGCGCTCATGTGCGGGGCGGACATCGTCGTGCCCGCCTTCAACGACGGGCACGCCCCCGGCCTGCACCGCGTGCAGGACCTCGGGGCGAGCGCCGTCACGTTCCCGAGCATGGCCAACCCCGAGGACCTGGCGCTGCTGCTCGTCGCCCACCACGGCGCGGCGATGATCGTCACGGTGGGGCTGTCGGCGACGATGGCCGAGTTCCTCGACCGCGGCCGCTCCGGCAGCAACGCCTCGACCTTCCTCACCCGCCTCCAGGTCGGCGGCGCCGTCGTGGACAGCCGGGTGATCGCCCTGCTGTACCGGAGCCGGGTCTCGACGGGCGCGATCCTGCTGCTGATCTTCGCCGTGCTGGTCGCGGCGGGCGCGGCGCTCTTCGTCTCCACCGCGGGTGACGCGGTGCTCGTCTGGCTCCTCCAGGCGTGGCACAGCCTCGTCGCGACGACCAAAGGCTGGTTCGGGTGATCTCTCTGCGCTACCACGTGGTCTCGCTGGCCGCGGCGTTCCTCGCGCTCGCGGTCGGCCTCGTGCTCGGCGCGGGCGGGGTCTCCGACCGCCTGCTCGGGGCCCTGGCCACGAAGGCCGATGGCCTCACCGGCCAGGTCCAGCAGCTCACCGCCCAGCGCGACGCGCTCGCCGCCGCCCAGCGCGCCGACGACGAGTTCGCCCGACGCGTGGCGCCCGCGGCCGTGCGCGGCGTGCTGCAGGGGCAGAGCGTGGCGCTCGTCACCTCGGGCGCCGACGGCCCCACCCGCGACGCGCTGGTCGAGCTGATCAAGCAGTCGGGGGCGACGGTCACCGGCACGGTGGCGCTCACCGACGCGGTCACCGACCCGGCCCGCGCTGACCAGCTCCGC
The DNA here is from genome assembly GCA_036265695.1 of Pseudonocardia sp. Taxonomy (GTDB): domain Bacteria; phylum Actinomycetota; class Actinomycetes; order Mycobacteriales; family Pseudonocardiaceae; genus Pseudonocardia. Next base: position 6,940 of record DATAOO010000405.1, read on the forward strand.
CAGCTCACCGGCACCCTGCTGCCCGCGGGCGCGCAGCTGCCCGCCGCGGCCGACACCGGCAGCCTGCTCGGCGGCCTGCTGGGCGGGGTCCTCACCGGTCCCAGCGGCCAGGCTCCGGTCACCGGGCCGCAGGCGGAAGGCGTGCTCAACGGCCTCAGCGCGGCGGGCTTCACCGCCGCGGGCCCGGCGCCGGGTCCCGCGGGCCTCGTGCTCGTGCTCAGCGGCGGCGC
>DATAOO010000406.1:0-8598 GCA_036265695.1 Pseudonocardia sp.
GAGAAGTACTCGACGTGCCCGCCCTGGTACGAGCTGATCGCGACGCCCTGCGCGTCCTCCTGGATGGCGGCCGCCACCACCTCGTCGACCGAGCGGTTGTGGCCGAGGTGCACGACCTCGGCGCCCTGGCGCTGCAGGATCCGCCGCATGATGTTGATCGCCGCGTCGTGGCCGTCGAAGAGGCTCGCCGCGCTGACGAAGCGGACGGGGTGCGCAGGCACGTGGAGATCCGTCATGCGATTTAGTATGACATCCAACTATCGGACGTTCTACCGTCCGTGACGCACGGCTCAGGCGGCGCGGTCACCCGGCGCGGGCGGCATCTCCATCGTCGGGAACTCCATGGTGGCGGCCTCGCCGGACGACGGGCGCAGCCGTTTGGCCACCGCGGGCAGCGCGACGCCGAGCAAGGCGAGCACCGCCCCCGCAGCGATGATCACGCCGGTCGCGGCGTCGGGCGCCACGACGACCAGCACGAACGAGATGGCCGGCCACCAGAGGAGGGCGCGCGCCGGGGCGGGCACGGACCACTCGCGGATCTCAGACGCCATAGGAGGTTCCTACCCGATCACGCAACGATTCATGCGCGGGGGCGCTCGCCCGATAGGGTCGGCACCCATGGATCATGCCGCGGCCCTTGTCGACGAGAACGCGCGCTTCGCCGCCCTCGCCGCGGCAGCCGATCCGGAGACGCCGGTGCCCACCTGCCCGGGCTGGTCGCTCAAGCAGCTGTTCCGGCACGTCGGCCGGGGCGACCGGTGGGCGGCCGCGATCGTGCGCACCGGCCGTCCCGCCGATCCCCGGGAGGTGGCCGACGGCAGGCCGCCCGACGGCGGGCTCGTCGACTGGCTGCACGGCGGCCCGCAAGCCGTCCTCGACGCCGTGGCCGAGGCGGGTCCGGACACCCCGGTGTGGACGTTCAACGGCCCTCGGCCCGCGTCCTGGTGGATCCGCAGGCGCGAGCACGAGGTGCTGGTGCACCGGGCCGACGCCGCGCTCGCCCTCGGGACCGACTTCGTGGTTCCCGCCGAACGCGCGGCCGACAGCGTCTCCGAGTGGCTCGGCCTGGTGGAAGAGCGGACCTTCGAGCCGGCAGGCAACCCGCTCGCGGACGGCGCCACGCTGCACCTGCACGCCATCGACGACGGCCTCGGGGCCGCGGGGGAGTGGTTCGTCCGCGGCGCCGGTGGGCGCATCGGGTGGGAGCACGGGCACGCCAAGGGCGACGTCGCCGTCCGCGGGCCGGTGGCCGACCTCCTGCTCGCGCTGCTGCGCCGCCGACCGTCCGACACCGTCGAGACGATCGGCGACGCGGCCGTGTGGGAGCGCTGGCTCGCCAGGACCGCCTTCTAGCTTCCCGCGCGCTGAGGGAGCCGGAACGCGAGCGCCCCCGCGGCCAGCACCAGCACCGCCGATGACGCCAGCACCGCGGCCATCGCCCCGGTCGGGTGACCCGCGTCGAACAGGCCGAAGAAGACCGTGCCCAGCACCGCGACGCCGACGGTGCCCCCCAGCTGCTGGTTCGCGTTCAGCACGCCGGACGCCGAGCCGACCAGCGGCAGCGTGACGCCCGCGAGCGTGATGTCGAAGAACGGCGTCATCGCCAGCCCCAGCCCGAAGCCGCACACGGCGAGCGAGGGGGCCAGCGCCCAGCCCGTCACCTGGGCGGCCGTCGTGACGGTCAGGAGCACGCCGCCGAGCCCCGCCGCCGCCACGACCGCGCCGAGCTGCAGCCCCGTGCGGCCGAGCCGGGCGGCCAGCACCGCGCCCGACAGCGCCGAGCCCGCGGCGATCCCCAACGCCCACGGCGCCTGCGCGAGCCCGGCCTGCAGCGGCGTGTAGCCCAGCCCGAGCTGGAGGTAGAGGCCCAGCGCGAGCGCCAGCCCGGTCATGCCCGCGAACAGCGCCAGCCCCACCGCCATGCCCGCGCTGAACGCGCGCAGCCCGAACAGCGCGGGCTCGACCAGCGGTGCCCGGCCCGCCCGGCTGCGCCGCACCTGGTGGCGGGCGAACACCGCCAGCAGCGCGACGCCCGCGGCCAGCATGCCGAAAGCCCACCCGGGCCAGCCCAGCTCGCGGCCCTCCACCAGCGGGAAGACCAGCAGTGCGAGGCCGGTCGACACCAGCACCATCCCGACCGGGTCGGGCCGCGGCCCGTCCTCGGCCCGTGACTCGGGCAGCACCGCCACGGCCAGCGCCAGCGCGGCGAGGCCGAGCGGCACGTTGATCAGGAAGATCGTGCGCCAGCCCAGGCCCGCCACGTCCCACGCGATGAGCGCCCCTCCGAGGATCGGCGCCCCCACCACGGCAAGGCCGATCGTCGGGCCGAACGCGCCGAACGCCTTGCCGAGGTCCGCGGGCGGGAACGTGGCCTTGAGGATGCCGAAGCCCTGCGGGATCAGCATCGCGCCGAGCAGTCCCTGCGCGATGCGGAAGCCGATCAGCGTGCCCGGCGTGGTGGCGAGCCCGCACAGCGCCGACGCGGCGACGAACCCGACGAGCCCCACGAGGAACATCCGCCGCCGTCCGTACAGGTCGCCGAGGCGGCCCCCGGTGATCAGCCCGGCGGCGAACGCGAGCGTGTAGCCCGCGGCCACCCACTGGATCATGGCGTCGCCGCCGCCCAGCTCCGCGCGGATGGACGGGGCCGCGATGCCCACGACCGTGCCGTCCACCAAGTCCATGATCTCGGCCGCGAGCACGGCGACCAGGGCGAGCCAGCGCCATCGGTAGGCGGGCGTGGTCGTGACGGTCATGCGTCTCCCCCTCGAACACTGTTCGTTAACGAACGATGTTCTACTGACGAACGGTGTTCGTGTCAAGTAGGCTGCTCGCATGACAGCGGCCGACGTCGAGCCCCCGTGGTGGACGCCGCGCAAGACGGCGACGCCGCGGCGGGCCCTCAGCCGCGAGGCGATCGTGGCCACGGCGCTCGACGTGCTGCGGGCCGAGGGGATGGACGCGGTGTCGATGCGCCGGGTCGCCGCCGACCTGGGCACCGGGCCGGCGTCGCTCTACGCGCACGTCGCGGGCAAGGACGAGCTGCTGGACCTGCTCTACGACGAGGTCGTCGGCGCCGTCCCGCTGTTCGAGCCTGACCCCGCCCGCTGGAAGGAGCAGGTCACCCAGCTGTGGAGCGACTGCCGCGCCGTGCTCGCAGGCGCGGGCGACATCGCCCGCTACAGCCTGGGCAGGGTCCCGATGGGCCCCAACGCGCTGCGGATCTCCGAGCTCACGATGTCGGTGCTCCGCTCGGGTGGGGTGCCCGACCAGGCCGTCGCGTGGGCGGTCGACGTGGTCGGCATGTTCGTCACGGCCAACGCGGTGGAGGACGCGGTCACGGCCGACCTGGCCCGCAAGGGGCGCGACCCGCAGGAGTACTACGACCAGGTCCACCGCTACTTCGCGGGCCTGCCCGCCGACCGCTTCCCGATCACCGCGATGCTGGTGCCCCAGCTCATGACGGGCACGGGGGACGAGCGGTTCCGCTTCGGCCTCGAACTGCTCGTCGGCGGGTTGGCCGCGCTCGCTACCGAACCTCGTCCGACAGCAGCTCCATGAGCAGCGCGTCGTGCCAGAGGCCGTCGGCCGAACGCTCGTAGCGGCGCATCAGGCCCACCCGCGTGAACCCGGCCCGTTCGCAACTGCGGATCGCCAGCGCGTTGTGCGCGGCGGGGTCGATCACGATGCGGTGGTGCCCGCGCTGGTGGAACAGGTAGTGGGCCATGGTGCGCATCGCGTCGTAGCCGAGGCCTTGGCCGTGCTGGTCGGGGTGCACGGCGAGGTCGATCGCGGCGTGCCGGTGGTCCGGGTCCTGTTCTTCGCGGTAGATGATGAGGCCGACCACCTCGCCCGCCAGCTCGATCGCGTACCCGTGCGGCCCGAGCAGCTCCCGACGCACCCGCTCCAGGTCGTAGCCACCCCACCACTTCGCGATGTCCGGGTGGCCGAGGATCGCGAGGAACGTGGGCACGTGGGCGGCGGTGGTGGGCCGCAGCACCACGGTCTGACCCGCGATGGGGCCGGGTGCGTTGTTCACGGGGTCAGCTCCAGACGGGCGCGGACGGCCAGCGTGCCCGAGGTGACGGGTTGCTCGAAGAGCACGCGGGCGCGGCGGTCCTCGATCTCGAGGGTGGCGATGGTGTTGCCGAAGAGCGGACCCGCGAGCCGCCGCCACGTCACCGGCGTGGGCTGCGCCCCCGCGCGGGCCGCCCACCACCGGGTGAGGCCACGGGCGGGTGCCGACCACGCGAGCCGGAACCCTGGCTTGATGTACCAGTCCATGACGTTGTGCACGGGCGAGCAGGTGAGCTGGTGCACGGCAGCCGGGCCTGCCACGTCGGCGCGGGCCGCGTAGCAGTGGTGGACGTCGCCGGAGAGGATGCTGACCGTGGCCGGACCGCTGTTGGCGGCGCGCGTGACGAGGGCGGTGAGCCGGTCGAACGACTCCCGGAAGGCCGGCCAGTGCTCCAGGTCGGCCGCCTGCCGCAACCGCTCGCCCCATCGGCCGCGCCTGCCCGGCCGGGCCGCCGCGATCTCGTTGACCGTCTCGAGGTCGCTGATGGCGTGCGGCATGAGCCACGGCACCGAGGTGGCGAGCAGCAGGTGGTCGACCCGGCCCGGCGCCGACGCCTGCTCCTCCAGCCAGGCGAACTCCGCGTCGCCGAGCATCAGGTGCTTGCCGTCGTTCAGCACCCGCCCGTTGCGGGAGTCCATCATCAGCAGGCGGGTGCGCCCCAGGTCCCAGCGGAAGCTGAACCGCACGGCGTCGCGGCCCTCGGCCTCGGCGTCGGCGCGATCGGCCAGCTCTACGAGCAGCGGCCAGGCGTCGCCCTCGTGCTCGAGGATCTTGCGGACGTCCGGTTCGGTGGCGATCTCGTGGGGTGCGAGGTTGCCGAGGTGCTGGTAGATCCAGTAGGACGCCAGCGCCGAGCGCACCCGGTCGCGCCACCACGGCTTCTCGCGCATCTCGGCCCGCCAGACCGCCGAGGTGTTCCAGTCGTCGCGTACGTCGTGGTCGTCGAAGATCATCGCGACGGGCACGGTGGACATCAGCCACCGCACCTCGGGGTCGGACCAGGCGTCGCAGTACACGCCGACGTACTCGTCGAAGCCCACGATCTCGTCGTCGGGCCAGTCGTCGTGGCGGTCGCGGCGCCCGGCGATGCGCCGTCGCGTGCCGGGGGTGAGCTCGTCGGCGTAGATCTGGTCGCCGAGCAGCAGCAGCGCGTCGGGCCACTCCTTCGGGGGACGGCGGGCCATCCGGGCGGCCGTGACGTCGAGGGCGTCGAGGCCCAGGCGGGAGGTGAGGCTCTGCTCGCTGGTCTTCGGGTAGCGGCACGAGCCGAACAGGATGCGGTTGCGCCCGTCGGTCGCCTCGCCACGGGTGCGGATCACGCTGGCCGGGTAGGGGTGGGCGGGGGGCGGCCAGGCCTGCTCGCCGTCGATCTCCACGGTGTAGGGCGTGCTCGACCCCGGCGCGAGCCCGGTGACCCCGACCAGCGCGTAGTGCTGGCCCGCCACCTCGAACGTGCGCGCCTCCGCGTCGAGCACGCGGACCGTGGCGGGATCGGATGTCTGCACCCACACCTGCGCGGTCGACTCCCCGACATGACGCAGTACAGGCCCTAGCACGAGTGACACAGCTCTCACCCTACTGAAACCCCCGACACCCGGCCGCCGCCTCCGCTTGCTCGTTTAGCGCACGACCCGGGCGGGTAGGGTCCAGGCATGCTCCTGCGCCGCGCAGCCCGTCCCATGCTGGCCGCCATCTTCATCTCCGGGGGTGTCGAGGCCCTACGCTCGCCGCAGGCCCACGCGCGGGCCGCGAAGCCGGTGCTCGAGGCGGTCGGGCCCGCCGTCGACCAGGCCGTGGAGGTCGCCCCGCTCGACGAGCGGCCCGACGACGAGATGCTGGTCAAGATCGACGCCGGTGTGAAGATCGTCGCGGGCACGATGCTCGCATTCGGCAAGTTCCCCCGGCTCGCCTCCACCGCCCTCGCGGCGTCGCTCATCCCGACCACGCTCGCGGGGCACCGGTTCTGGGAGGAGGACGACCCCGAGGTCCGGGCGCAGCAGCAGATCCACTTCCTGAAGAACCTCGGCCTGCTCGGTGGCCTGCTCATCGCCGCGGCTGACACGCAAGGCAAGCCGTCGCTCGGGTGGCGCGCCCGGAAGGCTGCGGCGCAGCTGTCCGGCCCGACGTCCACCCTCGGCGACTCGGCCGCGGAGCTCACCGAGAAGCTCGCGGGCGTGGCGTCCGATGTGTCGGCGAAGGTCGGCGGGGCGACGCAGGAGGTCGGCGGCCTGGTCAGCGAGCTCGCGCAGGAGGTCGGCGGCCGTTTGGGCGAACGCGTCGGCGAGGTGACGCAGGACGTCGGCGGCCGCGTGGGCAGCCGCGTGGGCGACGCCTCCACGGCGGTGAGCGGTGTGGCGGCGGGCCTGGTCGGCCTCGCGCCGAGTGCGGGTGCCGCGCTGTCGGCCCAGGCGTCCGAGCGCTCGAAGGACTGGGCGAAGCAGGCGGCCAAGACGCGTCGGAAGGCCGAGAAGCGCGCGGCGAAGCTGCGGAAGGTCGCCGAGAAGCGTGGCGTGGAGCTGCAGAAGCAGGCCGCGCGCCGCGGTGTCGAGCTGCAGAAGCAGGCCAGCAAGCGCGGCCAGAAGCTGCAGCGGCGGGCCGCGAAGCGCGGCGCGGCGTGGCAGGAGGACGCCGCCCGTGCCGTGGCGCGGTTCGAGAAGCGCGCGCCGGTCGTCCTCGACCAGGCCGCCAAGCAGGCCGCGAAGCTCGGGCACGACGTCGCCGAGCGGGCCGCGGTCGTCGGCGCGGAGGTCGCGCACCAGGCCGAGGGCGTGGCGAAGGACGCCCGCAAGCGGGTGGCCGCGCTCAGCCGCTGACGACGGGCAGTTTGACGCAGTTCTGAGAGCGAACGGATCCCGCGACCTCATCGGCCGCGGGATCCGCCTGTTCCAGCACGCGTGTGCTCGGGCTCGTTCGACGACCGGTTCCCGCGGGGGGCGATCGGCGCGGTAGGCCAGGGAGACCGTCCCCGGCCGAGTGAGGAGCCCCGCCACCGACGGCGTGGTCGACACGCTGTTCCTCGACATCGACGCCGTCGTCCCCGGCACCGTGGCCGCCGACGGTGCCGTGGAGTTCGCCGAGGAGCAGGGCGCAGGCACGATCGGCGTCGCCGACGAGGTGGCCCGGCGCGCCTGGCTCGCCGGGGCACGGCTGGTGGCGGTGCGGCGGGCGGACGTGCCCGGCGGCGGCGACCTCGCCGCCATCCTGCGATACGCCGTCTGACGCCGGCCGCACGCCGCCCTCCGGTAGGGTCCGCTCACCCGGGGCGGTAGCTCAGCTGGTCAGAGCAGCGGACTCATAATCCGTCAGGTCGTGGGTTCGAACCCCACCCGCCCCACCTCTGAACAGCCAAGACGTTAATGTGAAGATCAATAATTTGCGCCTGGGTGCGACTTTGGGTGCGAGTAGCCTCAGCGACATGCCTGGTGAGGACAGCGCGAGCCGCACACGGGGGCGGATCGAGCGGCGTGGCGGCGCGCTGCGCGTCCGGGTGTACGCCGGTGACGACCCGGTTACCGGCAGGCGGGTCTATCGCAGCGAGACCGTGCCGGGCACCGATCGCGCCGCGCATCGGCGCGCCGAGAAGACACTCACCCGGCTGCTCGCGGAGGTCGACAAGCAGCGCGGGCCGACGTCGACCGTCACCTGTGGGTGCCGAGAACCCTGTCATGTCATGCGACCTGCACATACTCGTGGACGAGGCCGCCGAGCCGGTCTCGTCGGAGCACGTGGATTGCCGCGCCGGAAGGTCGCGCAGTGCCGCCCACGGGCGGCCGCTGATCCAGTGATCGGTGCGGGCGGTGCGTGTTGAAGTGCTGCGCATACTCACCCAGCACGACCGCGAGATGGCGTGGTCCGGCGATCAGGATGTGGTCGAGGCATTCCCGTCGCAGGGTCCCGATGAAGCGTTCCGCGATGGCGTTCGCCCGGGGTGCCCGGATCGGGGTGCGGACGATCCGGATCTGGGCGCCAGTGAACACGGCGTCGAACGCGGTGGTGAACTTGCTGTCCCGGTCGCGGATCAGGAACCGGAACCGGTCGGCGCGTTCGCCGAGGTCCATGAGCAGGTTGCGGGCCTGTTGGGTGACCCAGGCTCCGGTGGGGTGGGCGGTGATCCCGGCGAGGTGCACGTGACGGCGGTCGTGTTCGATCACGAGGAGGACGTAGAGGCGGCGCAGCAAGACGGTGTCGACGTGGGCGAAATCGACCGCGAGGATCGCATGGGCCTGCGCGGACAGGAACTGCCGCCAGGTCGGACCGGCCCGTCGGGGCGCCGGATCGAGCCCGGCGCCCTTGAGGATCGCCCAAACGGTGGAGGCGGCCACGGTATGGCCGAGTCCGACCAGCTCCGGTTCCTGATCCGCGACCGGGACAGCAAGTTCACTACCGCGTTCGACGCCGTCTTCGCCGGCGCCGACATCCGCATCATCCGGACCCCCGCCCGCGCCTCGGGCGAACGCGATCGCGGAACGGTTCATCGGCACCCTGCGACGGGAATGCCTCGACCACCTTCTGATCACCGG
>DATAOO010000407.1:0-14545 GCA_036265695.1 Pseudonocardia sp.
CGCCACCGGGACCTCGCGGACGACCCGCCGACCGACGTGTTCCCGCCGGTCCCGGCCGTGGACGACGACGTACACCGGGGGCAGGTCGGGCCGGCCGACCAGGAGGTCCACGGCGCCGCCCGGGCCCGGAGGCGGGCGCAAGGCGAGAGCCGCGCCCACGGCCAGAACCACGCTGACGGCCAGAGCCAGAGCCACGGCCACGGCCAGGGCCAGGGCCAGGGCCAGGGCCAGGGCCAGGGCCACAGTTACGCCCACGCCGACGCCCACGGCCACGGGCACGGCCACACCGCCGCGCCTCCTGCGGGCCGTCGCGTGAAGATGCTCCTGGCGGCTCTGCTGGCGCCCGCCGCGCTGGCCGCGCTGGTCGGGCTCGCCCTGCTGTGGCCGTCCGGCCGCGCGCCCACCTCGCAGGCCGCCACGGCCACCCCGGTGCACGCCCAGGTCGTCGAGACCCACGCGGCCCGGTGCGACGACGCGAGCGGCGCTGGGGCGCCGACCGGCGCGGGCGGGGCGGGCGGCGACGGCAGCGGATGCGTCGCGCTCGTCGTCCACATGGCCGACGGGCCGCGGGCGGGTCGGGACCTCGTGCAGCTCGTCCCCCTCGAGCCCAGCACCCCGCGGTTCGCGGTCGGCGACCAGGTGGTGTTGTCCTGGTCCGGCGGCGATGCCGACGACCCGGGTTCCTACCAGGTCGTCGACTTCCAGCGCAGCGGGTCGCTGTGGTGGCTGGCGGGGCTCTTCGCCGCCGCCGTGCTGGCGCTGGGCCGCTGGCGGGGTCTGGCGGCGCTGGTCGCGCTCGGCCTCAGCTTCGTCGTGCTGCTGATGTTCGTCCTGCCCGCCATCCTCGCGGGCCACAACCCGCTGTGGGTGGCCGTCGTCGGCGCCTGCCTGATCATGTTCGTCGTGCTCTACCTGACGCACGGCCCATCGGCGCGCACGTCGACGGCAGTGCTCGGCACCCTCGTCTCGCTGCTGCTCATCGGCGGGCTGTCCGCGGCGTTCACCGCGCTGGCCCGGCTCACCGGCCTCGACGACACCACCAGCGCCCTCATCGGCGCGCTCGGCACCGGCGGCAGCAGCATTGACGCCCGCGGCCTGCTGCTCGCGGGCGTGGTGATCGGCGCGCTCGGCGTGCTCGACGACGTCACCGTCACCCAGACCAGCGCGGTGTGGGAGCTGCACGGCGCCAACCCGGCGCTCGGCGCGCACGGCCTCTTCACCGCCGCGATGCGGATCGGCCGCGATCACGTGTCGTCCGCGGTCAACACCCTTGTGCTCGCCTACGCGGGCGCCTCGCTGCCGCTCATGCTGATCTTCAGCGTCTCCGGCCGCAGCCTCGGCGACGTGGTGACCACCCAGGAGGTCGCCACCGAGGTCGTGCGCACGCTGGTGGGCAGCATCGGGCTGGTCGCCTCCGTGCCGATCACGACGGCGGTGGCGGCCGTCGTGGCGAGTCGGGAGCAGGCCCCGCAGTCAGCCCCACAGTCAGCGTGAGCGCCGTGCGACCAGGCTCGCCTCACCGTTCGCCTCGTGGTCGACGAGCACGTCGAGCGATCCGAAGGCCGCCCGCAGCTCGCCCGCGGCGGCCCGCCACGGCCCCGGCCCCTCGTCGACCTCGGACAACACCGTGACCACGAGCAGGCCGCCGGGCGCGAGGGCGGCCGGCAGCGCCGGGTAGAGCGCGGGCGCCCGGAACCGCTGCACGACGACGACGTCATAGCGGCCCAGCTCGGGCAGCCCGGCGTCCAGGTCGTGGCGGATCCACCGCACCGGCAGGTCGACGGCCCGGCGAGCCGCCGCGGCGAGGCCGACCGGGGACACGTCCACGGCGTCGACGACCAGCCCGCGCCGAGCCAGCCAGAGCGCCACCGCGCCCCGCCCGCAGGCGACGTCGAGCGCCCGGCCCGTCGTCGGCACCAGGTCCTCCCGGCCGCGCACGGCGTCGGGTGGCATCGGCACGACGTCCTCGGCCGTTGCGTGCCGGGCGTCCCACCGCTGGCGGTCCGCGTCCGTCACCGCAAGATCACCGGTTCGCGGCGAAGACGGCCAGATCTGGCCGGTTCGCGCAACCAACCGGTGATCATGTTAGCGCGGCGATCAGCTCGTCCACCACGTCGGCGAGCGGCACCGCGCGCTGCTCCCCCGAGACCATGTCCTTGACCCCGACGGCGCCCTCGGCGAGGTCGCGCTCGCCGAGCACGAGGGTGTAGCGGGCGCCGGAGCGGTCGGCCGCCTTCATGGCGCCCTTCAGGCCCCGCCCGCCGTAGGCCAGGTCGACCCGCACGCCCGCCCGGCGGAGCGCCCCCGCGACCGCCACCAGCCGTCGGCGCGCCGCGTCGCCGAGCGGCACGCCGAACACCTCGCAGCGCGCCGTCGACCACGGCGTCAAGCCTTCGGCGCGGCAGGCGAGGAGCGTGCGGTCGACGCCGAGCCCGAACCCGACGCCGGTGAGCGGCGGGCCGCCGAGCATAGCCATCAGGCCGTCATAGCGGCCGCCGCCGCCGATGCCCGACTGCGCGCCGAGGCCGTCGTGCACGAACTCGAACGTCGTCTTCGTGTAGTAGTCGAGGCCGCGGACCATGCGCGGGTTCTCCACGTAAGCGATGCCGAGGTCGTCGAGGTGCGCGAGCACCTGCGCGTGGTGCTCGGCCGCGGCGGGCGAGAGGTGGTCGACCAGCAGCGGCGCGTCGGCGAGCAGCGCGCGCACGTCGGCGCGCTTGTCGTCCAGCACCCGCAGCGGGTTGATCCGCGCGCGTTCCCGAGTGGGCTCGTCGAGCGGCAGCCCGGCCAGGAACTCCTGGAGCCGGTCGCGGTAGGCGGGGCGGGACTCGGCGTCGCCCAACGACGTGAGCTCCAGCCGGTAGCCGGTGAGCCCCAGCGCCCTGTAGCCCTCGTCGGCGACGGCGATGACCTCGGCGTCCAGCGCGGGATCGTCCACGCCGATCGCCTCGATCCCCACCTGCTGCAGCTGCCGGTAGCGCCCGGCCTGCGGACGCTCGTAGCGGAAGAACGGCCCCGCGTAGCGCAGCTTGACGGGAAGGCCTGCGCGGTCGAGCCCGTGCTCGATCACGGCGCGGACGACACCCGCGGTGCCCTCGGGCCGCAGCGTGACCGACCGTTCGCCGCGGTCGAGGAAGGTGTACATCTCCTTCGACACGACGTCGGTGGACTCGCCCACCCCTCGGGCGTACAGCCCGGTGTCCTCGAACACCGGCAGCTCGATGAGCCCGTAGCCCGCGCGGTCGGCGGCGGTGAGGAGCGTGTCGCGGACGTGCTCGAACCCGGCCGAGTCCGGCGGGGTGTACTCGGGCACCCCCTTGGGCGCCGCGAAGGTGCGCGGGGCCACGGCGGTCACAGCCACCGCCCGCGGGCGGGCACGTCGAGGTCCTGCAGGAACGGGTTGGACGCGCGCTCCCGGCCGATCGTCGTGGTGGGGCCGTGCCCGGGCAGCACGACCGCGGCGTCGTCGCGGGTCAGGATCCGGTCGCGCAGGCTCGCCATCATCTGCTCGGGGTCGCCGCCGGGCAGGTCGGTGCGGCCGATCGACCCCGCGAACAGCGTGTCGCCCGCGAAGATGACGTCGACGCCCTCTTCCGTCGGCGTGCTGAAGATCACGGAGCCCTCGGTGTGGCCGGGCGTGTGGTCGACGCGCAGGGTGAGCCCGGCGAGCTCCACCGCGGCACCGTCGTCGAGCGGGCGCACCTCGCGCGGCTCGCGCAGCGTCAGCGGGCCGCCGAACGCCGCCTTGGCCTGTGGCGAGAGGCCCCGCAGCGGATCGGCCAGCATCGCGCGGTCGGCCGGGTGGATCCAGGCGGGCACGTCGTGGCCGTCGCACACGGGCGCCACGCTGTACACGTGGTCGATGTGCCCGTGGGTGAGCAGCACCGCCACCGGCGTGAGCCGGTGCTCGGCGAGCAGCGCCTCGAGGGGCTCGGTGGCGTCCTGGCCGGGGTCGACCACGACGCACGCCGCCCCCGCCTCCGCCGCCACCACGTAACAGTTGGTCTGGAACGACCCGGCCGGAAATCCTGCGACTAGCACGGGAACAAGCCTATCCGGGTGCTCTCAGGCGGGGCCGCTATCCTCGCGCAGGCCCAGGTGACGACGGGAGCGGTGACGGTGGCGACGAACCAGATGCGGCGCGAGGCGGCGAAGCGCAAGCTCGCCCGACAGCAGGAGCGCCGCGCGGCACAGGCTCGCCGTAGGCGTCAGATGACGGTGATCGGCTCGGTGGCGGCGGTCGTGGTCGTCCTCGTCGGCGTGGTTCTGTTCGCCACCCTCGGCCAGGGATCGAGCACCCCGGCGGCCGCGCCCACGCCCACCCCCGAAGCCGCCCCGCCCGCCGCGGCCGAGACCCCCGCCGCCATCCCGACCGCGGTGGCCCCGCTGCCCAAGCGGCCCACCGCCCTCCCGGCCACGGTCAACTGCAGCTTCCCGGCCGACGGTCAGGCGGCGCGGCCGGTCAAGCCGCCCGCAGGCGCGAACGTGAGCGCGCAGGGCACCGTCGGCGTCACGCTCCAGACCGGCGACGGGGCGATCGGCCTCACCCTCGACAAGGCACTGGCGCCTTGCACCGTCGACAGCTTCGTGAGCCTCGCCCAGCAGGGCTACTTCGACAACACCACCTGCCACCGGATCACCACGGCACCCGGCCTGCAGGTGCTGCAGTGCGGCGACCCGAGCGGCACGGGCTCCGGCGGCCCCGGCTACACGATTCCCGACGAGTACTTCCCCGAGCTGAAGTACGGGCGGGGCATCCTCGCGATGGCCAACACCGGCAGGCCCAACACGGGCGGCAGCCAGTTCTTCATGATCTACGGCGACGGCGAGCTGCCCCCGCAGTACACGGCGTTCGGCTCGATCACGCCGGAGGGCCTGCAGGTGATCGACACGATCGCGAAGCGCGGCTCGGACGGCTCGCTCGAGCCCAGCCCGGGCGGCGGCAAGCCGGTGCAGCCGGTGACCATCGAGAAGGCGACGGTCGGTTAACCGGCGCTGGTCACCCGGTACACGTCGTAGACGCCCTCGACGTTGCGCACGGCAGACAGCACGTGGCCGAGGTGCTTCGGGTCGCCCATCTCGAAGCTGAAGCGCGAGATCGCCACCCGGTCCTTCGACGTCGCCACCGACGCCGACAGGATGTTGACCTTCTCGTCGGCCAGCACCTTCGTGATGTCGCTCAGCAGCCGGTGCCGGTCGAGGGCCTCGGCCTGGATGGCCACGAGGAACACCGAGCCCGGCGACACCGACCACGCCACGTCGACGATCCGCTCGGCGCGGGCGCGCAGGTCGCTCGCGTTGGTGCAGTCCACCCGGTGCACGGAGATGCCGCCGCCGCGCGTCACGAAGCCCATGATCTCGTCGCCGGGCACCGGGGTGCAGCACCGCGCGAGCTTCGTGTAGAGATCGCCGACGTCGCCGTCGTGGCCCCGCACGACCACGCCCGCCTCGCCCCCGGAGCGCTGGCGCATCGTGGACGGCGTGGCCCGCTCGGCCAGGTCCTCCTCCGCCTGCTCCTCGCCGCCGAGCAGCGCCGTGAGCCGTTGGATGACGTGCCGCGCGCTGGCGTGCCCCTCGCCCACCGCGGCGTACAGCGCGGCGAGGTCCGGGAAGTGCAGCTCGTGGGACAGGGCGGCCATGGCGTCGGCCGACACCAGCCGCTGCAACGGCATCGACGTGCGCCGCGCCTCCCGCGCGATCGCGTCCTTGCCCGCCTCGATGGCCTCCTCGCGGCGCTCCTTGGCGAACCACTGCTTGATCTTCGTTTTGGCCCGGGGTGAGGCGACGAAGCCCAGCCAGTCGCGGCTCGGGCCCGCTCCCTCCGCCTTGGACGTGAAGATCTCGACCACGTCGCCGGACTCCAGCGTGCGCTCCAGCGCGACGAGGCGACCGTTCACCCGCGAGCCGATGCACCGGTGGCCCACCTCGGTGTGCACGGCGTAGGCGAAGTCCACGGGCGTGGACTTCGCGGGCAACGTGATCACGTCGCCCTTCGGGGTGAACACGAAGATCTGCTGGGCGCCAAGGTCGTAGCGCAGCTGCTCCAGGAAGTCGCCCGGGTCGGCGGCCTCGCGCTGCCAGTCGAGCAGCTGGCGCATCCACGACATCTCGTCGATCTCGACGCTCGCCGAGCCCTGCGTGCGCGGCATCTCCTTGTAGCGCCAGTGCGCGGCGATGCCGTACTCGGCGGTGCTGTGCATGTCGTGCGTGCGGATCTGCACCTCGAGCGGCTTGCCGTCGGGCCCGATCACCGTGGTGTGCAGCGACTGGTACACCCCGAACCGCGGCTGCGCGATGTAGTCCTTGAACCGCCCCGGCATCGGCTGCCACAGCGCGTGCACCATGCCGATGGCGGCGTAGCAGTCGCGCACCTCGTCGACGAGCACGCGCACGCCGACGAGGTCGTGGATGTCGTCGAAGTCCCGCCCCTTGACGATCATCTTGCGGTAGATCGAGTAGTAGTGCTTGGGCCTGCCCTCGACGGAGACGTTGGTGAGACGCGCCGCGTCGAGCTGCTGGCGCACCTCGTCGATGACCTGCTTGAGGTAGGTGTCGCGGGACGGGGCGCGGGTTGCCACCAGCCGCACGATCTCCGAGTACTTCTTCGGGTGCAGGATCGCGAAGGACAGGTCCTCCAGCTCCCACTTGACGGTCGCCATCCCGAGCCGGTGCGCGAGCGGCGCCATCACCTCCAGCGTCTCGCGGGCCTTCTTCGCCTGCTTCTCCGGCGACAGGAAGCGCATCGTGCGCATGTTGTGCAGCCGGTCGGACAGCTTGATGACCAGCACCCGCGGGTCACGGGCCATCGCGACGACCATCTTGCGGATGGTCTCGGCCTCGGCCGCGTTGCCGAACTCGACCTTGTCCAGCTTGGTGACGCCGTCGACGAGGTGCGCCACCTCGTCGCCGAACTCCTCCCGCAGCCGGTCGAGCGAGTAGTCGGTGTCCTCCACCGTGTCGTGCAGCAGCGCGGCCACCAGCGTGGTGGTGTCCATGCCCAGCTCGGCGAGGATGGTCGAGACGGCCAGCGGGTGCGTGATGTAGGGGTCGCCGGACTTGCGCTTCTGCCCCGCGTGCTTCGCGTCGGCCACCTCGTAGGCGCGCACCAGCAGGCCGAGGTCGGCCTTCGGGTGCAGGGTGCGGTGCACGGTGGCGAGCGGCTCCAGCACCGGCGGCACGGCCGCTACCCGCTGCGGGGTCATGCGCCGGGCGAGGCGCGCGCGAACCCGCCGGGTGGCGGACGGGCGGGAGCCGTCAGTGCCGGGGACCGGCGGCGCCGCGGGCTGCAGGTCGGTCATGCCGTGGGGAGCTCCACGCGTCCAGGATAGTGGCCTTAGACAACGAGCACCGAGTGCACCGGCACCGAGGTCAGCCGATCGCGTCCACCGAGCGCTTCGAGCTCCAGCAGCACGCCGACGCCCACCACCTCGGCGCCGACGTCTTCCAGCAGCGCGCAGGTGGCCGCGGCGGTGCCGCCCGTGGCGAGCACGTCGTCGACGACGAACACGCGCGCCCCGGCCGCGACGGTGTCCGCGGGCAGCTCGAGCGTCGCGGTGCCGTACTCCAGCTCGTACGTGCGGGACGCCGCGACCCGCGGCAGCTTGCCCGCCTTGCGCACCGGAACCACACCGGTGCCCGCCACCAGCGCAGCGGCCGCGGCGAGCAGGAAGCCCCGCGCCTCGACGCCGACGACCACGTCGGCCGCGCCGACCGACGTCGCCAGCTCGGTGGCCACGGTCGTGAAGGCCTCGGGGTCGGCCAGCACGGGCGTGATGTCGCGGAACAGCACACCGGGTGACGGGAAGTCCGGTACGTCGCGGACGAGGTGCCGGACGTGGTCGAGGTCGGGCTCCTCGGGCTCCGTCACCGGTGCCGCTTGCCGGTGGGCCGCGACGCTTTGCCCGTGGGCCGGGCGCGGCCCGCGGCGTGCGCGGCCTTGCCCGTGCGGGTCGGGGCGCTCGCGGCGGCCGCCACCGCCCGTTCCCGCCGCAGCTGCCGGGCGAGCTCCGCGTCGTCGGCGAGGTCGGGCTCCACACCCTCGGCGGGGGGATCGGGCTGCGCGGCCGCCGACTTGGCGCGCTGACGCCTGCTCAACACGCGGGCCGCCTGCTCCTGGAAGCGGCGGTCGCGCATCTTGATGTCGACCAGCAGCGGCGTGGCCAGCAGCAGCGACGACAGCGCCCCGGCCAGGATGCCGACGAGCTGCACCAGCGCCAGGTCGGCCAGCGTGCCGACGCCGAGCACCCCCACGCCGACGACCAACAGCCCGACCACGGGGAGCACCGCGATGAGCGACGTGTTGATCGAACGCATCAGGGTCTGGTTCAGCGCGAGGTTGGCCGCCTCGGCGTAGGTGCGGCGGGTGAGCCCGAGCAGGCCGCGCGTGTTCTCCTTGACCTTGTCGAAAACGACGACGGTGTCGTAGAGCGAGAAGCCGAGGATCGTCAGCAGACCGATCACCGTGGCGGGCGTGACCTCGAAGCCGACGATCGAGTAGATGCCCATCGTGACGACGACGTCGTGGACCAGCGCCACCAGCGCCGCTACCGCCATCGCCCGCTCGAAGTAGAACGCCAGGAACAGCGTGACCAGCACGAGGAACACGGCGAGCGCGATGAGCGCCTGCTGGGTGATCTGGCCGCCCCAGCTCCCGCTCACCGCGCTGATGCTGATCACGTTCGGGGAGGGCACCCCGTCGGAGCCGCGTGGGCCGAAGGCGTCGAACAACGCCTGCTTCACGGTGACCGTCTGGGCGAGGGACAGCGTCTCGGACCGGATCAGCACCACCGCCGCCGGGCCGGTGCCCGCCGTCTGCACGGACGCGGGCTCGACGTCGATGGCCTTCTGGAAGACCTCCTGCACGGCGGGCACCGTGGCGGGGGCCGTGGCCGTGTTGGTCGGGAACTGGATCTGCGTGCCGCCGGTGAAGTCGATGCCGAGGTTGAAGCCGCGGAACACGATGGACGCCACGCAGATGAGCACCAGCAGCCCGAAGGCGACGTACCAGGTCTTGCGACGCCCGACGATGTCGAACGCGCCGGTGCCGGTGTAGAGCCGGGAGAAGACCGACATCTCAGACGCTCCCCTTCGTCAGCGGGACGGCCGCTCTGCGCTCGGCGCCGATCTTGGCGACGGACCCGAGGCCGGACAGCGAAGGGCTGCCGAACACCCGCGAACTGGACGCGAGGGCCACCAGCGGGTGGGTCACGAGGAACACGACGACCAGGTCGAGCACGGTGGACAGGCCGAGCGTGAACGCGAAGCCCTTCACCTGCCCGACGGCCAGGATGTACAGCACGGCCGAGGCGAGGAAGCTCACGGCGTCGGCGGACAGGATCGTGCGCCGGGCCCGCACCCACCCGCGCGGTACCGCCGAGCGGAACGTGCGGCCCTCGCGCATCTCGTCTTTGAGCCGTTCGAAGAAGATCACGAACGAGTCGGCGGTGATGCCGATCGCCACGATGAAGCCCGCCACGCCCGCGAGGTCGAGCGTGAAGCCGATCCACCGCCCGAGCAGCACCAGCACCGCGAACACGATCACGCCGGAGAGGACGAGCGACAGGATCGTGAGCACACCGAGGACCCGGTAGTAGATCAGGCAGTAGACGAACACCAGCAGCAGCCCGAGCCCACCCGCGATCAGCCCGGCGTCGAGCGACGCGAGGCCCAGCGTGGCCGAGACGGTCTGCGCCTCGTTCGCCTCGAACGACAGCGGCAGCGACCCGTACCGCAGGATGCCCGCGAGGTTCTGCGCCTGCGCCTGGCTGAACTGGCCGGAGATCTCGGTGGATCCGAAGATCGCGCCCTGGATCGTGGGGGCGGACACGACCTTGCCGTCGAGGGTGAACGCGACCGCCTCGCCGATGTGCTCGCTCGTGTACTTGCCCCAGATCGCCTCGCCCGTGCTCTTGAACGTGACGTTCACGACGTAGCCCACGCCCTGGCCGTTGGCGGCCGCCTGCGCGCTCGCGATCTGCGTGCCCTCCAGGAACGACGGGCCGAGCGCGTACTTGGCGGTGCCGTCCTGGTTGCAGGTGACGAGCGGGAGCGCCGGGTCGTCGTAGCCGGTGAGCGGATCGGGCTTGCTGCAGTCGAGCGTCTGCAGCGCGATCTGCTGGGTGGTCGGGTCGGTGCTCTGCTGCACGGCCTTCGCGGCCGCGATCTCCTTGGCGAGTTGGGGATCGGCGGCCGTCGGGGCCGGGGCCTGCGGGGCGGGCTGCGGGGCGGGCTGCGGGACGGGCGTGGGCGTCGGGCCCTGCAGCGGCGCGGAGAACGCGACCGGCTTCACCGGCTGCCGGGCCGGGTCGGCGGCGCCCTGCGGCACCGGGGACGGCGTGGCCGCACCGCCGGTAGCAGGCGCGGGCCTGACACCGGGCGTGGGCGTGGCGCCAGCGGGCGCGGTGGTGGCGGCCGGCGTCGACGCCGTGCCCGGGGGCGGTGCGGGGGCGGGCGCGGCGGGCACCGGCTGGCCGATCACCGGCCGGAAGCGCAGCTGCGCGGTCTGCCCCAGCGACTTGGCCTGCTCACCCGCGTCGCCGGGCACCGTGATGGTGATGTTGTCGCCGTCGAGCACGACCTCGGCGCCGCTCACGCCCAGGCCGTTGACCCGTTGCTCGATGATCTGCTGGGCCTGCACGAGCTGGTCGCGGGGCGGCGCGCCGCCGTCGACCGTGCGGGCCACGAGCGTGACCCGCGTGCCGCCCTGCAGGTCGATGCCGAGCTTCGGCGCGGGTTTGCCGTCGCCGGTGAAGAACACGAGCGCGTAGAGCACGACGACGATACCGACGAACGCCGTCAGGTAGCGCCACGGACGGATGCGCCCGGGGGTGGTAGCCACTGAGTTCTCTTCCTGGAATCACCGCGGCCGCGCCGCGGCGGGTGGATCAGCTGCGCGGGGAGCCGTTCGTGGAGTCGTCCTTCTCCCGGCTGGTCCCCCGGCTGGTCTCCACGTCCTTCACGAGGTTCGGCTGCTCCGGGCTCGCCGCAGGCGCCGGGGTCTCCGGCGTCTTCTCCAGCGACGGGGTGGCGGCGGGCTCGTCGACGACGACCGGCGGCTCCTCCGCGTGGACGGGCTCCTCGCCCGCGATCTTCTCGCGGACGGCCGCGCGCACCCACGTGGTGACGACGCCGTCGGCGATCTCCAGGTCGACGGTGTCCTCGTACGAGGCGTCGACAACCGTGGCGCGCAGGCCCGAGGTGGTGCTCACGATGTCGCCCGGCTCCAGCGACGACTGCAACGCCTGCATCTGCTGCTGCACCCGCTTCTGCTTCCGGCTCGACAGGAAGATCGGGATGAACAACAGCAGGATGAGGATGGGGAACAGCAGCGAGATATCCATGGTCTGGGTCGGTCTCCGTCTCTCCGCGTGGTCAGCCGAGTCTGCCGGCCCAGGGGTCAGAACAACGCCGCGGGTCCGCCGCCCGGCGGCAGCGGGACACCCAGGTGGCTCCACGCCGCCGCGGTGGCGACCCGTCCGCGCGGTGTGCGTGCCAGCATCCCGGCGCGCACGAGGTAGGGCTCGCAGACCTCCTCGACGGTACCGGCTTCCTCACCGACCGCGACGGCCAACGTGGACACGCCCACCGGACCGCCGCCGAAAGAGCGCACGAGGGCGCTCAGCACGGCGCGGTCGAGCCGGTCGAGGCCGAGCTCGTCGACGTCGTAGACCTCCAGCGCGGCCCGCGCCACGCCGCGGTTGACCGCACCGTCCGCGCGCACCTCGGCGAAGTCGCGCACCCGACGCAGCAGCCGGTTGGCGATGCGGGGGGTGCCCCGCGAGCGGCCCGCGATCTCGGCCGCGCCGTCGGGGCGCAGGTCGACGTCGAGGATGCGGGCCGCGCGCCGCAGCACCCGCTCCAGGTCGGCGGGCTCGTAGAACTCCATGTGGGCGGTGAAACCGAAGCGGTCGCGCAGCGGCCCGGTGAGCGCTCCGGACCGGGTGGTCGCACCGACCAGCGTGAACGGGGCGATGTCGAGCGGGATCGACGTGGCGCCGGGCCCCTTCCCGACGACGACGTCGACGCGGAAGTCCTCCATCGCGAGGTAGAGCATCTCCTCGGCGGGCCGGGCGATGCGGTGGATCTCGTCGATGAACAGCACGTCGCCGGGCGCGAGGTTGGAGAGCATGGCGGCGAGGTCGCCCGCCCGCTCGAGGGCGGGCCCGCTGGTGAGCCGGATCTGCGCACCGAGCTCGGCGGCGACGATCAGCGCGAGGCTGGTCTTGCCCAGCCCCGGCGGGCCGGACAGCAGCACGTGGTCGGGCGGGTCGCCGCGGCGGCGGGCCCCCTCCAGCACGAGCGACAGCTGCTCGCGCACCCGGGCCTGCCCGACGAACTCGGCGAGGTTGCGGGGCCGCAGGCTCGCCTCGACCTCCAGCTCCTCCGGCTCGGCGGCGGGGGTCAGCTCACCCACGGCGCCACCCGCCCGTCGCACCCCACGGCGGCGCCTGCCACCCCGGCAACGCCCCACCGCTCCACGGGGCACCCCACCGCCGCACCGCGGATGCCCCACCGCGCACCCGACCACGGCACCGCGGCCCCGCCCGCCCACACCCGCCCGCCCGACTTCGCACCCTTTCGGTCTCTTCGCACCCGGCCTGCGGGGTGCGAAGAAGTGCCGAAGGGTGCGATGTCAGGAACGGCGCCGGGCCCGCGGCTCATCGGGCGCGGCCCAGCGCGGTGAGCGCGGCGCGCAGCAGGGCGCTGGCGTCGGCGGCCTCGTCGGCGGCGAGCGCGTTGTCGACGGCGGCCTCCGCGGGCCGGGCGGTGAACCCGAGGCCGAGCAGCGCCTCGACCACCTGCTCCCGGCGGGGGTCACCACCCGAGCGCTGCGGCACGAGCGCGGGCGCCGCGGCGGGCGCGACGACCTTGTCCTTCAGCTCCAACACCATCCGCTGCGCGACCTTCGGGCCGATGCCCGGCACGCGGGTGAGCGCCTTGACGTCGCCCTGCAGGAGCGCGGTCGCCAGCGCGTCCGGGTCGAGCACGGCCAGGGTGGCGAGCGCCATCCGCGGCCCGATGCCCGCCACCGACTGGAGCAGGCCGAAGACGTCGCGCTGCTCGTCGTCGGTGAAGCCGAAGAGTGTGAGCGAGTCCTCCCGGACGACGAGGGCGGTCGCGAGCCGGGCCTGCTGGCCGCGCCGGAGCGTGGCGAGCGTGTTGGGGGTGGCCTGCACGGCCAAGCCGACGCCGCCGACCTCGACGACGGCGTGGTCGAGCCCGATCGCGATGACCTCGCCCCGCACCGAGCTGATCATCCGGCAGCACCTCTCCTCGTTTTCGCCGCCGCGGCGAGGCGGGCGCGGTGGGCACGGGCCAGTTCGTCCGAACGTGCCTTGGCCTCGGCCATCCGCGACAGCATGGGCGCGCGCCAGCAGTGGCAGATCGCCAGCGCGAGCGCGTCGGCGGCGTCGGCGGGACGGGGGGCGTCCGCCAGCGCGAGCAGCCGGGTGACCATCGCCGTGACCTGCGCTTTCCCGGCCCGACCTTCGCCGGTGACCGCCGCCTTCACCTCGCTGGGGGTGTGGAAGGCCACCGGCAGCCCGGCCCGGGCGGCGAGCAGCGCCACCACTCCCGAAGCCTGCGCCGTGCCCATCACCGTGCGCACGTTCTGCTGGCTGAACACGCGCTCGATCGCGACGACGTCGGGCCGGTGCCGGGCGATCCACTCCTCGACGACCGCGCCGACCGCGAGCAGCCGCTGCTCGACGGGCACGTCGGCGGGGCTGCGCACCACGTCGACCGCGACGCACCGGACGTGCCGTCCGCCGCTGCCGTCGACCACGCCGAGGCCGCAACGGGTCAGCCCCGGGTCGACACCGAGCACCCGCACCCGCCGCTCCCTCCGCGAACAGTCGTTCGACCGGGAGGCTACCGGCGCACGGGATGAGCCCGGCAGGGGCACGCCGCACGCCGAGACCGACGTTTGCGGTGATCGAATCCCGGAAACGTCGGGTTCGACGAGATCAGGCCAGCTGAGCGAGCCACCGCCGGATCTCTCGACGGCTGCGGAGCCGCACGACGACCGGGTGGTCGGGCTGCGCGAGGACGTCCTGCACGCGCGGCCCGATGCGGGCGTAGGAACCCCACGCCCAGCGCACCACGTGTTCGGGATCGGTGAAGATCGTGTGCAGCGGTGGCTCGTAGTTGCCGTTCCACAGCTCGACGCGGCGGACCCTGCGCACCGCGGTGCGCGACAGGAGCTGCGAGAACACCCTGGCGCGGGAGAGGTCGAGCCACACGAGCAGATCGGCGCGGGCGAGGAGCAGGGGGCGCACGTGGCTGTACTGCCATTCCACGACCCAGCGCTCGGTCGCGGCGAGCGCGGTGACGTCGGCGACGAACGTGGGTCGCGGCACCCACCCGGGCCCGTGGAACAGGGCGTCCAGCTCGTGGTGGGGCAGGCCGAACCGGGACGCGAGGGCGGCGGCCAGCGTCGTCTTGCCCGATCCGGAGCAGCCGGTGACGAGGATCCGCCGGGGTCGGAACGGCAGGGGGTCGGTGGCCGTGAGGGGCACGTCGGTCATGGCTGGTCGGCGAAGCAGCG
>DATAOO010000408.1:0-27643 GCA_036265695.1 Pseudonocardia sp.
CGCCGCCCACGCCGGGTCCGCCGCGCACCCCGACGGTCAGCGCCACGGCCGCGGCAGCGCCCGCGGACCCGAACAGCCCGCAGGCCCGCTACGTCGACCGGCTCTGCGCCTCGGGCACCTTGCTGTCGGCGCTCGGCTCGACCGCCGTCTCCACCACGCCCGGCAGCGACCCCGCGCAGGTCAGACGCGACTACCTCGCGGTCGCCGACCGCACGATCGGCACCGTGCAGGCCGCGCTCCCCGACCTCACCGTGCTCCGGGACGAGGCGCCGAACGCCCAGGTGAAGACCCAGTTCGGGCTCATCGTCTCGGAGTTCACAAAGGCGCGCGACGCCTTCACCGCGGGCCGCGAGACCGTGGCCGCGGCCCAGCCGCTCACCGTCGCGGCGTACCGCACCGGCGTGAACAGCTACCTGGAGGGCACCCGCAGCCTCGCGTTCGCGGCCACCGTCGTGAAGGAGATCAAGCTGCAGTCGGACTATACGGCCGCCTCGGCGACCGCGCCGCACTGCAAGGAGTAGCGCGAACCCTCAGCCCGGGGTGGGCGGCTGGTCGACCAGTTGGGCCAGGTAGAGCTGGTCGCCCAGCTTGTCCATCAGCTCCAGGTTGGTCTCGATGTAGTCGATGTGGTGCTCCTCGTCGGCGAGGATCTCCTCGAAGAGGTTCGCCGTGGTGGCGTCGCCCTTCTCGCGGCACATCATGATGCCCGGCCGCAGCCGCTCGACCACCGCGAGCTCGATGGCCAGGTCGGACTCCAGCTGCTCGCGGACGGTCTGGCCGATCCGCAGCGTGCCCAGGCGCTGGTAGTTGGGCAGGCCTTCGAGGAACAGGATGCGGTCGGTGATCTTCTCCGCATGCTTCATCTCGTCGATCGACTCGCTGCGCGTGTACGCGGCGAGCTTGGTCAGACCCCAGTTCTGCTGCATCTTCGCGTGCAGGAAGTACTGGTTGATCGCGGTGAGCTCGCTCGTGAGCTGCTCGTTCAGGAGGGAGATGATTTCGGGATCGCCACGCACGGTGTGGACCTTAGCGCCCGAACCGGTGCGGCCCGGATAAGGCAAAGCTCACGCGGCGAGCTCGGAGAGCCCTTCGGCCGCGAGCAGGAACACGTCGATCTCGTCGTGACACGAACCGCAGCCGGTGCCCGCCGCGCAGGAATCGCCGACATCTTCGATCGTGCGGGCGCCACACGCCACCGCCGTGCGGACCTGGTCTTCGGTCACGCCCTCGCAGATGCAGACGTACATCAGGCAGCCCTTCCTTCAGGTTAGGCTATGCTCGCATCACGGCCCGGGCCGAGGCAAGACACCAGTGACGCGCACTACGGTGGGGCCGTGCCGCTGGAGGAGTACCGCCGCAAGCGCGACGCGGCACGCACGCCGGAGCCCATCCCCGAGGCCGATCCGGCGCCCGGCACCGACGACCGGTTCGTGGTGCAGGAGCACCACGCCCGCAGCCTGCACTGGGACGTGCGGCTGGAGCGCGACGGCGTGCTGGCGTCGTGGGCGGTGCCCAAAGGCTTGCCCATCGAGCCGGACACCGTGCGGCTGGCCGTGCGCACCGAGGACCACCCCATCGAGTACCTGGAGTTCTCCGGCGAGATCCCGCCGGGCGAGTACGGCGGCGGCCGGATGACGATCTGGGACACCGGCACGTACGAGACGGAGAAGTGGAACCCGCGGGAGGTCATCGTCCGGCTGCGCGGGCGGCGGGCCGAGGGCCGCTACGTCTTCATCCGCACCGGCGACAACTGGATCCTGCGCCGCTCCGACCCGGCACCCGAGCGCGACCCGCTCCCCCGCGACACCCGCCCGATGGAAGCCACGCCGGGCCCGCTCCCCCGCGGCGACAACTGGTGGCTGCAGGTGAGCTTCGGCGGCCGACGGGTGATCGTCCGCGTCGACGGCGGGCGGGCCCGGGTCACCGACGCCGAGGGGGCCGAGGTCGAGGCGCCGACGCTGCGCGAGCTCGGCCCGTCCCTCGGCGCCACCCCCGTGCTCCTGGACGGCGAGCTCGTCAAGGGCGACCTCTGGATCGGCGACCTCCTGCACGTCGACGGCCGCGACGTCGCCGGGTTGCCGTTCCGCGAACGGCGCGCGCTGCTGGAGGACCTGCCGCTGGCGGGCCCGCACTGGCGGCTCGCGCCGGTGTTCCCCGCGGGCGGGGCCGAGGTGGTCACCGCGGTTCGCCAGCAACGCCTGGGCGGGGTCGTCGCGAAGGACGCCGACGCCCCCTACGAGCCGGGCGCGCGCAGCCCGGCCTGGGTGGCCGTCGACGCGCCCGAGGCGCCGCCCCCCGCACCCGCCGCGGTCGGCCGGGCGAAGCTGACCAACCCGCGCAAGGTGCTGTACCCGCTCACCGGCACCACGAAGTCCGACGTGCTCGCCTACTACCTCGCGGTCGCCGACGTGATGCTGCCACACCTGCGCGACCGCCCGGTCACGATGGTGCGCTGGCCCGACGGGGTCGAGAAGCCGTCGTTCTTCGAGAAGGACGTGTCGCGGCACGCGCCGTCATGGATCCGCACCGAACGGGTCGGCACCCCCGGCGGCCGCTCGGAGCACGCCGACTTCCCCTTCATCGAGAGCGCGCAGGGCCTGGCCTGGGCGGCCAACCTCGCCGCGCTGGAGCTGCACGTGCCGCAGTGGAAGGTCGGGCCGCGCGGCGGGCGCCACAACCCCGATCTCGTGGTCTTCGACCTCGACCCCGGCGAGGGCACCACGGTGGTCGACTGCGCGCGGGTGGCCGAACGCCTGGCCGAACGCCTCGCCGCCGACGGCCTGTCCTGCTGGCCCCGCACCAGCGGCGGGAAGGGGATGCAGCTCTACCTGCCCGTGACGGTCAGCACGCCCGAGCGCACGTCGGCGTACGCGAAGGCGCTCGCCGAGGAGCTGGCCGCCGAGACCCCGCGGTTGGTCACGGCCGTGATGGCGAAGGCCCGCCGCCGCGGGCGGGTGTTCGTGGACTGGAGCCAGAACAACCCGTACAAGACCACGATCGCGAGCTACTCCCTGCGCGGCCGGGCCCGGCCCACCGTCGCCACGCCCGTCACGTGGGACGAGGTGCGCGCGGCCACCCGACCCGAGGACCTCGTGTTCACCGCCGCCGACGTGCCCGCGCGGATCGCCGAGCTCGGCGACCTCCTCGCCCCGCTGTTGGGCGAGCCCCAGCGCCTCCCCCGGTGATGACAGGATCCCGCCGTGCACCCCTATTTCGCCGGGCCGCGCCCCCGGGCGTACGCGCACCGCGGCTGGCACACCGGCGACCTCGACGGCTACGAGAACACCCTCGCCGCGTTCCGCCGGGCGGTCGCGGAGGGCTTCGGCTACCTCGAGCTGGACGTGCACGCGAGCGCCGACGGGGTGGCCGTCGTGCACCACGACGGCACGCTGGACCGCACGACCGACGGCACGGGCATGCTGTCCGGGCACACCGCAGCCGAGCTGGCGAAGGTGCGGGTGCGCGGCCGGGAGCCGATCCCGCGCCTCGCCGAGGTGCTGGAGGACTTGCCGGAGACCCGGGTCACGATCGAGCTGAAGTCGGCCGCCGCCGTGGCGCCGACGCTCGCCGCGGTGGCCGCGGCGCAGGCCTGGGACCGGGTGTGCATCGGCGGTTTCGAGCAGGCGTGGGTCGACGCTGCGCGCCGCGACGGTGGCGAGCGGCTGTGCACCTCGATGGCCAAGCGCGACATCCTGGCCCTGCGCGCGCGGGCGTGGCTGCGCGGCGCGGTCCCGGTGCCCCTGCACGGGGACGTCGCGCACGTCCCCGTCAGCGCGGGGCCGATCCGGGTCGTGGACGCAGGCCTGCTGCGCACGGCCCACGCGCACGGCCGCGAGGTGCACGTCTGGACGATCGACGCGCCCGAGCAGATGCGACGGCTGCTCGACCTCGGCGTCGACGGGCTCCTGTCGGACCGGCCGGACCTGCTCCGCGAGGTGCTGCGGGAGCGGGGCCAGTGGCCGACGTGACCGACCGGGGCCGGGTCTTCGCGTGGGGCCTGTGGGACTGGGGCTCGTCGGCCTACAACGCGGTCATCCTCACGTTCGTCTTCTCCGTCTACCTCACGGACGCGGTCGGCCGGGGCCTGCCGGGTCCGATCGACGCCGGGGCGTGGCTGGGTTACGCGATCGGCGCGGCCGGGCTCCTCATCGCGCTGGCCGCCCCGGTGCTGGGGCAGCGCTCCGACGCGGCCGGGCGCCGGAAGTTCGCCACCGGCGTGTGGACGGCGTGCACGGTCGCGACGATGGCGGCGCTGTTCGCCGTGCGGGAGGACTGGCACTGGCTGTGGCTGGGCCTGGTGCTCCTCGCCATGGGCTCGATCTTCTACGAGCTGGCGTCCGTGTCGTACAACGCGATGCTGGTGCAGGTGTCGACGCCGGCGACGATGGGGCGCGTCTCCGGCTTCGGCTGGTCGATGGGCTACTTCGGCGGCATCGTCCAGCTGCTCGGGGTGTACCTGCTCCTGATCGCGGGCGACGGCGGGGCGCTCGGGGTGAGCACGGCCGACGGGCTCAACATCCGGGTGGTGGCGCTCGTGGCCGCGGCCTGGTTCGCGGTGTTCGCGATCCCGCTGCTGGTCGTGGTGCCCGAGCTGCCCGCCGTCGACCCGGGCGCGGCGCGGCTCGGGGTGGCGGGCTCCTACCGCAAGCTCGTGCACGACCTGCGCGACCTGTACCGGGCCAGCCCGCACACCGTGTACTTCCTCGGGGCCAGCGCGCTGTTCCGCGACGGGCTGGCCGCGGTGTTCACGTTCGGCGCGGTGCTCGCCGTCACCGTCTACGGGATCGACAAGGGCAACGTGCTGATCTTCGGAGTGATCGCCAACGTCGTGTCGGCGGCGGGTGCGCTGTCCGGCGGCGCGCTCGAAGACCGGATCGGGCCCAAGGCGGTGATCATGATCTCGCTCGTCGGGCTCTTGGCGGCGGGCGTGGCCCTGCTCTTCGTGTCCGGCCCGACCATGTTCTGGATCTTCGGCCTGTTCCTCACGCTGTTCGTCGGGCCCGCGCAGTCCTCGTCGCGGACCTTCCTCGCGCGGTTGGCGCCGCCCGGCCGAGAGGGGCAGCTGTTCGGCCTGTACGCCACCACGGGGCGCGCGGTGTCGTTCCTGGCCCCCACGCTGTTCGGGGTGGCGATCACGGTGTTCGGCGCGCAGCGCGCCGGGATCGCCGGAATCCTGGTGGTGCTCGCGGCGGGCCTCGTGGCGCTGGCCCCGGTGCGGGCACCGGGTAACGCGCATCCATCAACGGTGTAAACACTGCGCGCCAGGGCGGTGACATAAGTCACAAGGGCGTGACACGTCACTTCAGGATGTGCGGCGGACGAATTTAAGGAACACTAACGTCCTGGGGCAGCAACAACCAGGTGACCTTCGCATGCTCAAGGCCACCCAGGGTCGCCGCCCTGCGGCGAGGAATGTACGTCAGTAGCCACGACGTTACACCTCGGTAGTGACCTGGTCGGGAGAGGCTCCTGACCATGAGAACGGGAGGATGACGCATGGCGGACCGCGTGCTTCGTGGCAGCCGGCTCGGGGCTGTCAGCTACGAGACCGATCGCAACCACGACCTGGCGCCGCGGCAGTCGATGCGCTACGCGTGCCCGAGGGGTCACGAGTTCGAGGTGCCCTTCGCCAACGACGCCGAGCCGCCTGCCACCTGGGAGTGTCGCCTGCACGGCAGCATCTCCCGCCTGATCGATGGCAGCGAGCCCGAGCAGAAGAAGGTGAAGCCGCCGCGCACCCACTGGGACATGCTCCTGGAGCGGCGTTCGATCGCCGACCTGGAGGTGCTGCTGGCGGAGCGCCTTGAGCTCCTGGCCGAGCGCCGCGCAGAGATCGCCTGACGCGCACGTCACCACGAGGCCGGGCCCGCTTGGGCCCGGCCTCGTTGCGTTGAAGCGGCGTCGGCCAGCTCCGTCAGGATGGCCGCGGCCTGCTCGCACGTGCGGCTCACGATCTCGGCGGCGGGGAGCACCTCGTCGACGAGCCCGACCGACTGCCCGGCGAAGGGGATGTACTCCTGCCCGCCCCCGGCGAGGACGGCGCTGACGACCGCCGGGGCCAGCTCGCCAGCGCGGGCCGCGAGCTCCTCGGGTCGGCTCCGCCACCGCTTCGCGAAGGCCGTGGGCAGCATGCGACCGACGGCCGGGTAGTGCGGTCGGTTGTAAGGCGGCAGCAGGCTGTCGATGAGCTCGTCGTGCCGCGCATCGCGGGAGGCCGCCGCGACCAGCATCCGCTTCCACCCCTCGTCGATGCGCATCTCCACGGAGGCCAGGAACCGCGTGCCCATGGCGACGCCCTGCGCTCCGAGGGCCAGCGCGGCGGCCAGCCCCCGGCCGTCGGAGATCCCGCCCGCGGCGACCACCGGCGTGTCGCCCGCGACGTCGACCACCTGCGGGACGAGGGCCATCGTGGAGACGAAGCCGCTGTGCCCGCCTGCCTCCCCACCCTGCGCGACGATCACGTCGGCGCCGCGGTCGAGGGCCTGCCGGGCCTGGTCGACGTCCATGACCTGCTGGATCCAGCGGACACCGACGTCATGGGCCCGGTCGACGAGGTCGCCCGGGTCACCCATGTGGTACGAGATCGCCGCCGGGCGGTGGACCAGCGTCGCCGCGAACGCCGCCTCGTCGAACGGACGGGGCACGTGGTTGATCGCGTAGGGGCGGTCGGTGCGGCGGCGGAGCCGTCGCCACTGCTCCTGCAACTCCGGAACCGGGCGCACGGCCGTGCCCAGGCTGCCCAGGCCGCCCGCCGCGCAGACCGCCGCGGCGAGGTCGACCGAGTCCCAGGGACCGAACGGGGCGCAGATGATCGGGACGTCGATGCCGAGGACGTCGCACAGTCGGGTTCGCATGGAGACGAGGGTCCGAGATCGACCCGGGCCGGCGCATCGGGCGATCGCCCCATCTCCTCAGTCGTCCTCCGCGAGCAACCCGTGGGAAACGGCGAAGACCGCGGCCGAGGCACGGCTGGACACCCCGATCTTGGCGTACGCGTTCTCCAGGTGGCGGCCCACCGTCTTGGCCGAGATCACGAGCCGGGCCGCCACCTCCCGGTTGGAGAGCCCGCGGCAGGTCAGCCGCAGGACGTCGACTTCGCGGTCGGTCAGCCCGGCGGGCCAGCGCGACGGGAGCCGGGTCGGCCCGCCTGCGGCGGCGATCACGGCTCCGACGGCCCGGGCGTCCAGGTGCCCGGCCGCGACCTCGGCGTTGAGCTCGGCCACGGCGTCCACGGGCCGCAGCCGCGGTCGGTGCGGCCGGTCCTGGCGCATCGCCTGGTAGGCGTCGGCCGCGGCGAGGACGCGCGCGGGCGTGCTCAGCGCGGACGCCGTCGTGCCTCGGTGGTAGCCCGAGCCGTCGAGGCGCTCGTGGTGCGCGCCCGCGAGCTCGGCGAGCGCATCCGGCAGCGGCGTCCTGGCCAGGATGCGTTCGGTGAGGTAAGCGTGCAGCCGCACCCGTTCCCAGTCGTCGGTCGAGAGCGGGCCCGCCCGTTCCCACACGCCGTTGCTGACACCGCAGCGCCCCAGGTCGTGCACGAGCCCCGCGCGGCGCAGGCGGCGCACGACGTCGTCGTCGAGGCCGAGGTGCCGAGCGGCGTCGGCCGCCAGCTCGGCCACCCCGCGGGAGTGGCCCAGCGCGCACGGGAGCTTGAGGTCCGCGAAGTCCGCCATCACCTCGAGCACGCCGTCGAGCCGTGCCGGGGACACCCGCACCGGTCGGGGGTCGAGCGCGAACAACCGCTCCCAGAGGTCGCCGGGCCACTCCTGCCCGAGCAGTGGGCCCGCGTCGTCGAGCACGGCGTCGGCGACGTCGGGGTCGTAGGCGCGGCCGCGGCGCCCACGGATCACCGCGCACGCGGCCCCCACGCCGCCGAGCCGGGTCCAGAGCTCGGCATCCCGGGCCACCACCGCGATGCGGACCGGCAGCGGCACCGCCCGGTCGGCCAACCCGGCGGGGTGCCCGGTGCCGTCGAACCGCTCGAAGCCGTGCCGGAGCGAGGTGCACACCGCCGCTGAGAGGCCGAGGCGGGTGGCGAGCATCTCCGCGGCCTCGCAGTGCGCGGCCATGGACGCCGCCTTGGCCCGGGCCAACGCCGGGTCGGCGCCGGGCAGGCCCAGCGCGGCCGCCTCGTCGGCGGGCTCGCCCATCACGTGCGGCCCGACGACCCGCGCGAGCGCGATCTCGTCCCCGCCGAACACCGCCACCTCGTGCGCGTCCGCGGTGCACCCGATGAAACGCAGCAGCGTCACGTTGTAGACGTCGCTCAGCGCGCCCTGCGCCAAGCCCATCCGCCTGCCCAGCTCGGTCGCGAGCAGGCACGTGCGCGCCCCGTGCCCGGGCGGCTGACCCATCCCCAGGTCCGTCGCCACCGACAGCCCCGCCAGGAGCTGCGCCAACCGGAGGTCAGGCGTCGAGCACCTGACCTTCCCGGCTCAGCACCGGTGGCAACGTCGACCACGGGAAGTTGATCCACAGCGAGGTGCGGCGCCACACGTACTCGGAGTTCACGGTGCTGTGCGGCTTCTCGTACACCACCGCGCAGCGGACATCGGCGACGTGGTCCGCGCAGAAGTCGCGCACCAGCTTGAGCGTGGCCCCGGTGTCGGCGACGTCGTCGGCGATCAGGACCTTCTGCCCGGACAGGTCGATCACGTTCGGCAGCGGCGGCAGCATGATCGGCATCGGCAGGCGCTCGTCGACGCCGGTGTAGAACTCGACGTTGGTGACGTGCAGGTTCTTGACGTTCAGCGCGTAGCCCAACGCGCCGGCCACGAACAGGCCGCCGCGGGCGATGGACAGGATGATGTCGGGCCGGTAGCCGTCGTCGGCGACCATCTGGGCGAGCTCGCGGCCCGCCGTGCCGAAGAGCTCCCAGGTCAGCGTCTCGCGCTCGCTCATGCGCGCACCGGCCCGCCGGAGTGCGCCCTGGAGCGGCGCAGCACCCGCGCGGCGCCCCAGCAGGTGACCCGCCACAGCGCTTCGGCCACGATGGCGCTGCTCATCTTCGACGCCCCCCGCTCGCGCTCGGTGAAGGTGATCGGCTCCTCGCGCACGCGGAACCCGGCCAGGACGGCCCGCCACGCCACGTCCACCTGGAAGCAATAGCCCTGCGACGACACCGCGCCGAGGTCGAGCTCCTCGAGGACCTGGCGGCGGAACACCCGGTAGCCGCCGGTGATGTCGCGGATCGGCACCCCGAGCGCGAGGCGCGAGTAGAGGTTGCCCGTACGGGAGATCCACCACCGGTGCGCGGGCCAGTTGAGCACCCGGCCGCCGGGCACGTAGCGGGAACCGAGCACCACATCGGCGTCGGCGGCCGCGTCGAGCAGGGCGGGCAGGTCCTCGGGGGCGTGCGATCCGTCGGCGTCCATCTCGACGACGAGCTGGTAGTCGCCCTGCATCGCGCGGGCGAACCCGGCCAGGTAGGCGGCGCCGAGCCCGTCCTTGCCCGGCCGGTGCAGCACGCGGATGCGCGGATCCGCGGCGGCCATCTCGTCGGCCAGCTCGCCGGTGCCGTCGGGGCTCGCATCGTCGACGACGAGCACATCGGCGTCGGGTACGGCGGCGTGCAGACGCGTCAGCACCGGCCTGAGGTTCTCCCGCTCCTGGTACGTCGGGATCACCACCAGCACCGGCCCGAGCTCAGCCATCCTCGTCCTTTCCTGCCGTGCGCCGCTGTCGTGCCTGTCGTGACACGGCGACAGCGACCGCCCCTACGCCCAACGCGACCAGCACGCCTTCGGGTACGGCGCCCAACTGGGTCGCCAGCGTAACGGTGTCGCGCAGCTCCGTCTGGTTGACCAGGACGGCGGGGGTGAACTGCCTCGTGCTCTGCGTGACCGTACCGTCCGGGTCGATCGTGGCGCTGACCCCGCTCGTGGTTGCGATGATCGAGGTGCGGTCGTGCTCGACGGAACGCACCTGTGACATGGCCATCTGCTGGTAGGTCATCTGGGTGAAGCCGAAGGTCGCGTTGTTGCTCGGCACCGCGAGCACCTGGGCGCCGTTCTCGACGGAGGACTCGACGAGGTCGTCGAACGCGACCTCCCAGCAGATCGTGACCCCGACCTTCGTGCCCGCGATGTCGACGACACCCGGGCCGCTGCCGGGCACGAAGTAGCCCGCCCGGTCGACGTAGGAGGAGAACAGCCGGAAGAACTCCCGCCACGGCATGTACTCGCCGAACGGCTGCACCCGGCGCTTGTCCGCCCGTTCGACCACGCCGACGCCCGGCTCCCAGACCAGCGCGGAGTTGCTGGTGGTCTGCCCGTCCGGGTTCTGCAGCACGGCGCCGACCAGGATGGGTACGTCGACCGCCTGCGCGGCCCGCTCGATCTGGGCGGCGGCGTCGGCGTTGCGCAGCGGGTCGATGTCCGAGGAGTTCTCCGGCCAGATGACCAGGTCCGGCTTCGCCAGCTTGCCCGCTGCGACGTCGGCGGCGAGCTGCAGGGTCTCCCTGACGTGGTTGTCGAGCACCGCGCGGCGCTGGGCGTTGAAGTCCAGGCCGAGCCGGGGGACGTTGCCCTGCACGGCGGCGATCGTGACCGTCTTGCCCGGGCCGCCCGAGAGCGTCGGGACGAGGGCGGCCAGCGGTCCCGCCGCGAGGGCGGCCAGTCCGATGACGAGCGGGACGACGAGCGCGCGCGGGCCGGGCGCGGGCCCGTCCGCCGCGCTGCGGCCGCCCGCGAGGCGGTCCGGGAGACGGCCGTCGAGCGCCCGCCGGGCCAGCTCGCCGAGGGCGAGCCCGGCCAGCACGGTGACGAACGACAGCAGCGGCTCGCCGCCGAGCGCCGCCACGTGGACCAGGGGGCCGTCGGGCTGGCCGAAGCCGACCCGCCCCCACGGCAGACCACCCCACGGCACGCGGGCCCGCAGCGCCTCGCTCGCGACCCACACCGCGGCCGACCACACCGGCGCGGCCGGCAGCCGCGAGACGAGCGCCATGCCCGCGCCGCCCAGCCCGACGAACAGCGCCTCCAGCACGACCAGCGCCACCCACGGCACCGACCCCACCAGCGCGCCGATCCAGGTGAGCAGGGGAAGCAGGAAGCCGAAGCCGAAGAGGAACCCGTAGCCGAAAGCCGCCTTGGGTCGACGGCCGTAGACGAGCACGCCGAGCACCGCGAACGCAGGCAGCGCGAGCCACCACAGCGGCCGAGGCGGGAAGCTCGCGTACAGCAGGGCGCCCGCGCCCACCGCCGCGACGGCGCGCAACAGGACGGCGGCCGAGGGCCTGCGACGCCGCGGGGGCGCCGGAGCGGGATCGGCGGTCGGTGCGGCCACAACCAGAGCGTACGGCGTGCGCCGACCGACCCCGCCCGCCGCCGTCGCCCTCCCCCACGGTGAGTCGTACGTTCTGCCGCGGTGTGTTGGTTGTTTCGACGGGCCGAACGGCCAACACGGCCCGTCGAAACGTGCGACTCACCCGTCAGTGGTGGGCGGCGGCGAAGATGTGGGCGTTGCCGAGGGTGTCGAGCACGCCGGGCGGGCCGGAGCGGCCGAACCACTCGAGCCCGTAAGCGTCGGCGAAGCCGTCGGCGGGCACGTCGGCCTCGGCGACCTGGCTCGCGTGCGCGGTGATCGCCGCCCGCTTGGTCGCGAGCTCCGCGGTCGTCCCGGAGATCGCGAGCGGGATCTCGGCGGTCATGCGGCCGAACGGCACCGCGGCCGCACGGGCGGCGCCGTGGACGAGGTGCCGGTCGCGGGCGCTGATGTGCAGGTGCTCGCGGTCGACCGTCATCCGGTAGGCCGCCACCCCGAGCAGCTCGGCGGCGGTGGCGCCGACGCGGGAGGTCGCACGGTGGTCGGGGTGGCCGTAGATCCCCTGCTCGTCGTCGTGGACGATCGTCGTGGCGCCCTCGGCGGCCGCGATGCGCGCCACGGCGGCGGCCAGCCGCAGCGGGTCTGCGACGGCGAGCGCCCGCACGTGGCTGCCGCTCTCCCAGCCGGGCAGGCCGGAGTCGCGGTACCCCAGCAGCGCCAGCCGGGCCACGCCGAGCAGCTCGGCGGCCCGCTCCAGCTCGGTGATGCGCCGTTCGGGCACGGTCTCGCCGACCCGCAGCGGCACCCGCGACACGCCCAGCTCACCCGCCGTGGCGACGACGAGCACCGTGCGCGCGCCCGCGTCGGCGAGGCGGCGCAACGTGATCCCGGTGAAGATCGACTCGTCGTCGGGGTGGGCGTGCAGGACGAGGACGGTGTGGCCGCGCAGATCGGGCGTGTGCACAGGGAGATCCCGGGGGTGAGCGCCGCGGAGGCGGCGGCAAGGCGGACGGGCGGAGGGTCAGCTGCGACAGCAGCGACAACACTCCGGACAGCGCGCCCACGTGCTCACGGCGCAGATGATGGCACACCGGCGCCTGTCGACGGTCACAAGGTGTCGTGCAACACGCGCCCGTCCTGCACGGTGCGCAGGCAGCGCGGCACCCCGCCTCTGTTCTCGCCCAGGTCCCAGACGGCGTACGAGGCGGGCGCGCCCGCCACGAGGCGGCCCGCGAGCGGCGAGCGCTCCCCCGCGGCGCGGTGCCCGCCCGTCGTGTGCGCGACGAGGGCGGTCTCCTGCGGCACGCCCGACCCCGCCGTGCGGTGCTCGACGGCGGCCCGCACCGCCGCCCACGGCCCGAGCGGCGTGACCGGCGCGTCGGAGCCGAACGCGAGCGGCACCCCGGCGGCGTGCAGGGCCGCGAACGCGTTCATCCCACGGGCCCGCTCGGCGCCCAGCCGCTCGACGTACATCCCCGACGGCCCGCCCCACCAGGCGTCGAACACCGGCTGCACGCTGGCGACGACGCCCAGCTCGGCCAGCACTGCCCTCTGGGTGGCGTCGACCATCTCCAGGTGCTCCACGCGGTGCGCGCGGGCCCGGACCGCCGCGGGCGACGTGCGCCGGGCGGCGGTGCGGAGGCCCTCGACGAAGGCGTCCGCGGCGGCGTCGCCGATCACGTGGAACCCGGCCTGCACCCCGGCCCCGGTGCACGCGGCGACGTGCGCGCCCACCTGCTCCGCGTCGAGGTAGGGGTGGCCGTGGCTGTCG
This sequence comes from Pseudonocardia sp., assembly GCA_036265695.1. Taxonomy (GTDB): domain Bacteria; phylum Actinomycetota; class Actinomycetes; order Mycobacteriales; family Pseudonocardiaceae; genus Pseudonocardia. The sequence goes on from DATAOO010000408.1 coordinate 13,034, forward strand.
GGGGCGTCGGCGTACGGGCGGCGCAGGGCGGCGGTGCGCGACCCCAGCGAGCCGTCGACGAACAGGTCGCCCGCGAGGCCGTGCGCACCGGTGGCGGCCAGCAGCTCGCGCGCCTCGGCGACGGTGGCCGCGGCCTGGCCCCAGTACGGCACGACGCGCGGCGCCCGGGGGTCGGCCCGGGCCCGGGCGACGAGCGCGGCGAGGTCGTCGACCGAGGAGATGTCGGGCCCGGCGCACTCGTGCACCACGCCGATCCCGACGGCGGCGGCCGCCCGCAGGAAGGCGTCCTGGGCGGCGGCGCGCGTGGCCGGGTCGACGGCGCCGAGCGCGGCGCGCCGGACGTGGTGGTGGGCGTCGGCCGACAGCGGGCCGTCCGACCAGCCGGCCGCACCGACCGCAGCAGGCGCGCGGGCCAGCAGCGCCGAGGACACGAGCGCGGAATGGACGTCGACCCGGCTGAGGTAGACCGGACAGCCCGCCGCGGCCCGGTCCAGCGCGGCGCGGTCGGGCGCGCACCAGCCGAGGTCCTGCCAGCCGTGGCCCCAGATCAGCGCGCCGGGCCGGGCGCGGGCCCGTGCGGCGACGGCGTCGAGCAGGGTGCCGGGCGACGGGCAGCCGGACAGGTCGAGGCCGTCGACGAGCAGGCCGGTCGCGGTGGCGTGCACGTGCGCGTCGACGAACGCGGGCGTGACGACGAGGCCCTCGTGCGGACCCCGCGCCCGCCGGAGCGACACCACCCGGCCGTCGCTGGTGCGCAGCTCGACCGGGTCGGCGGGGGCGGCGGGATCGAGCACCCGCACGCCCCTCAGCACCGGGTCAGTATGGGGCCTTCGGGATCAGGAACCACAGCACGAGGTAGATCACGAACTGCGGGCCGGGCAGGAGGCAGGACAGCAGGAACAGCAGGCGCACGACGTTGGCGTTCCAGCCGAACCGCTGGGCAAGCCCCGCGCACACGCCCGCGATCACCTTGCCCTGCTGCGGGCGGGTGAGGGTGGTGGTGGACACTTCGCACTCCTTCGTCGGACGCGGCGGATCTCGCCGCTCCTGGACCAGTCTGCGCGTTCGGCGCACCCGGTCCCTCAGGGAACGTCCGGAGGTCACCCTGAGGTTCCACGATCGGGTCGATGCGGTGAGCGGCGTGCTCCGGCACCCGCGGTGCCCCCTACCGTGCTGGCGTGCCCCGCGCCGCGCTCCCCGCGCTCGCCGCTGTCGTCACCGCCGTCGCCCTCGCCCTGGCGAGCGCCGCACCGGCCGCCGCCGCCCCGCAGGCCGCCGTCGTCGCGCTGGGCGACAGCGCCGCCTCCGGGGAAGGGGCGGGCGACTACGCGCCGGGCACCCGGGGCGAGGGCGGCGACTGGTGCCACCGCTCGCCGCACGCCTACATCCACGCCACGCGCCTGGCCCCGGTGGCGATCGACCTGGCCTGCTCGGGCGCCGACACCGCCGACATCACCGGCACCCGCCAGTACGGCGAGCCCGCCCAGTCCGCGCAGCTCGCGGCCGCGGCGCGGCGCTACCGCGTGACGACGGTCGTGCTGCAGATCGGGGCGAACGACGACGCGGCGCTCGTCGCCACCGGCGTCACGTGCATCCGGGCCTTCCTCGACGTGCTCACCCCGCCCTGCCGCGAGACGGTGGGCCCGCTCGTGCCCCAGCGGATGGCGGCCACGGCGGCGAAGGTCGAGCAGGCGGTGGGCGCCGTGCGGGCGGTGATGCGCGACGCGGGCTACCGCGACGGGGCGTGGCGGCTCGTGCTCGCCTCCTACGCGGCCGCGGTGACCGAGCGCATGATCCCGCTGAACGCGGCGCAGGGCTGCCCGTACAGCCGCGCGGACGCGCAGTGGGGCCGCACGGTGCTGTTCCCCGCGCTGTCGGACGCGTTGCGCGGGGTGGCCGCGCGTACCGGTGCGGCGTTCCTGGACCTCCTGCGGGCCACTGAGGGCCGGGAAGCGTGCACCCACGAGGACGCGGCCCAGGACTGGCAGCGACGCGTCACGGTCGACCCGCGCGCGCTCGTCTACGGCGGGCTCGACGCGGTCGGGTACCACCTCGCCCAGGAGTCGTTCCACCCGACGGCGGCGGCGCACGCCGCGATCGGCGGCTGCCTGGCCGCGTTCGTGCGCTCCGGCGAGGCGACGGGGGCGTGCGTGCCCGGCCCCGGCACCGGCCTCACCCTCCGCTCGAGCAGGGTTTAGTCGAGCACCACCAGGTCGCGCGGTCGGTGGTTGAGCCGCTCGACGCCGTCGGCGGTGACGACGACGATGTCCTCGATGCGCGCGCCCCACTCGCCGTCGAGGTAGACGCCCGGCTCCACCGAGAACGCCATGCCGGGCTCCAGCCGACGCACGTTGCCGCCGACGATGTAGGGCTCCTCGTGCACGTCGATGCCGATGCCGTGGCCGGTGCGGTGGATGAACCGCTCCCCCAGCCCCGCCTCGGTGATCACCCGCCGGGCGACCGCGTCGACCTCCTCGGCGGTGACCCCCGGCCGCACGCTCGCCACCGCCTGGTCCTGGGCGTGCTGCAGCACCGCGTAGGCCTCGCGGATCTCGGCCGACGGCTCGCGGCCGACGGCGTACGTGCGGGTGGAGTCGGAGTTGTAGCCGCTCGGCAGCGGGCCACCGATGTCGATCACGACGACGTCGCCCGCCTCGATCACCCGGTCGGACACGTCGTGGTGCGGGCTCGCGCCGTTGGGACCCGACCCGACGATCACGAACGCCGCCTCCGCGTGCCCCTCCTCGACGATCGCGGCGGCGATGTCCGCCCCGGCCTGCGCCTCGGTGCGGCCCGCCTTGACGAACTCGGCCATCCGGGCGTGCACGCGGTCGATCGCGGCGCCCGCGGCGCGCAGCTCCCGCACCTCGGCCGCGTCCTTGCGCATCCGCAGCTCGCGCAGCACCGGCCCGGCCAGGCTCGCCGTGGCGTCGGGCAGCGCGTCCTGCACGCCGAAGACGTGCACCGCGGGCATCGTGTCGGCGACCGCGATCCGGGTGGGGCCGCCCGCGAGGTCGCTGACCAGCAGGTAGGGGTCCTCCCCGTCCAGCCAGGTGACGACCTCCACGCCGAGGCCGTCGAGGCCGAGGTGCGCGAACCCCGGCGCCTCCATGCGCGGCACGACGAGCGCGGGCGGCGCTCGGTGGCCCGCGGCGGGCACCACGAGGCAGGTGAGCCGTTCGTGGGTGGCCGTGTCGGCCCCGATCAGGTACCGCAGGTCCGTGCCGGGGGTGATGAGCAGCAGCTCGACGTCGAGGTCGGCGGCGACCTCGCCCGCACGGCGGATGCGGTCGGCATGCTGGTCGGGCAGCCCGGTTGTCATGCTCCCAAGGGTATTCGGGCAAGCTCGGCCCCGTGACCGCCCCCGCGCCGCTGATGCTGCTGGATTCCGCGAGCATGTACTTCCGCGCCTTCTACGGCGTGCCGGACACGATCACGTCGCCCGACGGCACGCCCGTCAACGCGGTGCGCGGCTTCACCGACATGATCGCCCGGCTGGTCGCGGAGCACCGGCCGTCGCGGCTGGTCGCCTGCCTCGACCTGGACTGGCGCCCTGCGTTCCGGGTGAAGGCGCTGCCGTCCTACAAGGCGCACCGGGTGCCGGGCGAGCCGGAGACCGCGCCGGTCGGGGTGCCCGAGGAGGTGCCCGACAAGCTCTCCCCGCAGGTCCCGATCATCCTCGACGTGCTCGCCGCCGTCGGGATCGCCACCGGCGGCGCCGAGGGCTACGAGGCCGACGACGTGATCGGCACACTGGCCGCGGGCGAGCGCACCGACCCGGTCCTGGCGGTGTCGGGCGACCGCGACCTCATGCAGATCGTGCGGGACGAGCCGGTGCCGGTGCGGCTGCTGTACGTCGGGCGGGGGCTGGCCAAGGCCGAGCACCTCGGGCCCGCGGAGGTCGCCGCGAAGTACGGGGTGCCGAAGGACCGGGCGGGCGAGGCGTACGCCGAGATGGCGATGTTGCGCGGCGACCCGTCCGACGGGTTGCCCGGCGTGCCCGGGGTCGGGGCGAAGACGGCGGCCACGCTGGTGGGCCGGTTCGGCTCGTGGTTGGAGCTGTGCGAGGCCGTGATCGACCGCTCGGACACCCGGCTCGCGCCGCCGGTGCGGGCGAAGCTGGCCGCGGCGGCGCCCTACCTCGCGGTGGTGGAGCCGGTGGTGCGGGTGGCGCTGGACGCGCCGGTGCGGCTCGACCGCTCCGACGCGCTGCCCTCCGCGCCCGCGCACCCGCGGAAGCTCGCCGCGCTCGCCGAGCAGTGGGGCCTCGGCGGCTCCGTTGACCGCCTGGTGAAGGCGCTCGCGGGCTAGAACATCGTGCCGCACCACGGCACGACGGTCGTGGCGAACGCCGCGTCGGCCCGTTCGAGCGCGGCCGGGTCGTGCACGGTCCACCAGCCGGCGTCGGCGAGCTCGGCCGGGCGCCGGTCGCCGAGATAGGCCATCGCGAGCGCGGCGACGTCGCACTCCAGCTCCGGCGCCACCGGGCCGCCGAGCGGCTCGACGCGTTCGGCCGTGCCGCCGTCGATCCGGTAGACGCCCGCGTTGGTCTCCCGGAACGGGTCGTGCACGCCCAGCAGCACCGGCGGGGCGTCGGCGAACCCGCGGGCGGCCAGCGCGGTGGGCACGTCCACCAGCCGGAGCCACAGCTCGTCCTCGATCCCGGTGACGGTCAGGTCGCGGGGGTCGGCGAGCAGCAGGTCGAGCGGGTCGTCGAGGGGGCGGGCCCACGCGGTGACCTCGCCGACCAGGTCGATGTCGAGCAGGAAGCGCCAGAGCGCCGCCGCGGCCGCGACCCCGTCGGCGTGCAGGTCCTCCACCTGCATCCGCCGGGCGGTGAAGTCGCCGTCGCCCGAGGTGGCCACGACGAAGCCGTCGTCGCCGTCCGGGCCCGCGTGCACGGCGGCCAGCACGGAACGCTGCTCACGGCGGGCGCGCTCGGCGGGTGAGCGCCACCAGGTCTCCCCGCGCGTGATCATCCCCGGTCGGTCGAGCGCGATCCGCTCGTGCAGCCCGGCGGAGAGCGGACCGACCTCGTCCGGCGTGACCAGCCGCACCTCGCCGACGGCGGGCGCCGTGGGGCGCAGCCCGCGGCCGCTGCGCCGCACCCGCACCGGCCGCCTGCGCGTCGCGACGCCGTAGCCGAACCGGCCGTAGATGCGCGCCTCGGTGGCGTGCAGGGCCGCGAGCACTTCGCCACGGGCCGCGACGTCGTCGAGCTGGGCCCGCATCAGCGCGGTGAGCAGGCCGCGGCGCGTGTGGTCGGCGCGCACCCCGACCTGGGTGACGGCCGCCGTGTCGAGCACGGCGCCGCCGGGCACCGCCATCCGCGACGGGAACGACGTGGCCGTGCCCACGAGCGCGTCGCCCGCGTGCACGCCCCACGTGCGGTCCGGGTCGTAGGCCGACGCGCTCCGCGCCCAGCCCTCGTCGTCCAAGAGCGGGTGCAGCAGGGCGCCGATGAACAGGTCGCGGGCGCCCCGCAGCTCGCCGCTATCCAGCTTGCGCGGCTCGTGGCTCAGGTGGGCCTGCCCACCTCGTAGTCGCCCGCGCTGGACGTGACGCGGACGGGCACGGTGACCGGCTTGCCGTCGACGTTCGCCGAGCAGGTGAACGACGCACCCTGGGTGACCTTGATGTTCTGGCCGCAGTTCACCCCGGAGACGTTGGCGAGCCCGTAGTCCTCGGTGAGGATCTTCGTGACGCCGGTCTGCAGCGCGTTGCTGTCGAACACCTTGGTGACGAAGAACCCGGGCCGGTAGAAGCCGAGCACCCCCACCGCGATGGCGACGAGCACCACGACGATGCCCAGGATGAGCGGGAGCTTGGACTTCTTGGTGGCCGCGGGCGTCTCCGGCAGCGCCGGGTAGCCCGCAGCGGCGCCGCCCTGACCGGCTTCGGCGGCGGCGGGGTAGCTCGGCGTGCCGTAGCTCTGCGCCCCGTAGTTCTGGTCGGCCGCGTAGTTCTGGTCCCCGTAGCTCTGGTCGCCGTAGCCTTGCGCCCCGTAGGGCTGCTGCCCGTGCTCCGGGGCGGCGTAGCTCTGGGCTCCGTGGTCCTGGGCGCCGTACTGCGGCTGCTCGCCGTAGCTCGGCGGCGCGTAGCCCTGACCCGCCTGCTCGTGCGCGCCGTAACCCTGGGGCGGGTAGCCCTGGTCCGCGTAGCCCTGCCCGCCGTACTCCTGACCCGCGTAGGCCTGCGGAGCGCCGCCGGGCGGCCCGTACTCCGGCCCGCCCTGGGGCCCCCACCCCGGCTGGCCGTACTGCTGCGGGGGCGGCTGCTGGCCCCAACCCTGCTGCTGCGGTGGCGGCTGCCCCCAGCCCTGCTGGGGCGGCGGCGGCGGGTTCCACCCCGGCGGAGCCTGCTGCGGGGGCGGCGGAGCGCCGTAGGGCGGCTGCTGGCCGTACTGCGGCGGGGGCTGCTGGGGCGGTTGACCCTGCGGTGGGCCGCCGTAGGGCGGCTGGCCGGGGAACGGGGGGCCCGCGGGGCCGTGGCCGCCTGCCGGGCCTTGGGCGCCGTATCCGGGTGCGCCGCCGGGCCCACCTTGGCCCTGGCCGCGGAACGCCCGCTGGTCGACGGCCTGGGTGCGGTCGTCCTCGTCCTGGTTGCTCGCGGCCTGGAAGGTGCGCGGATCCACCCGCTGCGTCTCGTCGTCCTGCGACGTGGACGCACCCCACCCCCCGGCGGGCTGTTTGCCCCAGGCGGGCGGCTCGCCCTGCGAGTCAGCCCGGGGCCCCTCGGGCTCGCTCATGCGTGGTCCCCCCTCGTCTCGATGGGGGGATCCTGGCACATACGGGCGCGCCCGGCACAGAAAATGCCCGTGGGGAGGGTGCTCCCTACGTGCCCACCGCGACCACGCCGCGGCGGATGGCGGTCACCGCGTCGGCCGCGGCCTTGCCGACGCCGTCGGCCCGCCCGGCCACGTCGGCCACCTGGTCGAGCAGGTCGACGACCTGTCGGCACCAGCGCACGAAGTCGCCCGCGGAGAGCTCGGCGCCGTTCTGCTCGGCCGCCGTCAGCACGGCGGCGAGCGACTCACCGCGGGCCCACCGGTGCATCGGCCAGGCGAAGCCGAGGTCGGGTTCGCGGGTGCGCTCCACCCGGTGCCGCCGCTCGTCGGCCTCCAGGCCCGCCCACACGCCGACGGTGGCGCTCAACGCCGCGGAGACGGCGCCGCTCGGCACGCGCGGTACCGGCCCGACATCCCGGCGCGACTCGTAGACGAGCGCCGACACGACGGCGGCCAGGTCGGCGGGCGCGAGCCCGGCCCACACGCCGTGGCGCAGGCACTCGGCGGCGAGCAGGTCGGACTCGCCCCAGAGCCGGGCCAACCGCGCGCCGTCGGCGGTGACGGTCTCCCCGTCGAGGTAGCCGCGCTCGCCGAGCAGGGCGCGGATGCGGTCGAACGCGCGCGCCAGCGAGTGGGTGGTGGCCCGCACCTTCTGCCGCAGCTGCTCGGTCTCGCGCTCCAGCCGGTTGTGCCGCTCGGCCCACCGCGCGTGCGCCTCCCGGTCGGCGCAGCCGTGGCAGGGGTGGGCGCGCAGGGCCCGCTGCAGGGTGGCCAGCTCGGGGTCCTCGGCGGCCGAGCCGCCCGCACGGCGCCGTCCGGGGACGGGCGCGACGATGCCGGTTTCGCGCAGAGCGGACGCGAGGTCGCGGCGCACGCGGGGCACCCGGTGGTCGACCCGCTTGGGCAGCCGCATGCGGCCCAGCGCGGCGACGGGCACGGGGAAGTCGGCGGTGGACAGGCGCCCGGCCCACCGGTCTTCGGTGAGCACCAGCGGGCGGGGGTCGGCGTCGCCCGCCAGCCCGGGGTCGATCACCACGGCGAGGCCCGCACGCCGCCCGACCGGCACGGCGATGACGTCGCCGGGCTTGAGCTTGCGCAGCGCGACGGCGGCGGCGTCGCGGCTGTCGGAGATCCCCTGGCGGGCCAACGCCTTCTCCCGGTCGGACACGCGGCGCCGCAGGGCGGCGTACTCGGCGAAGTCGCCGAGGTGGCAGCGCATCGAGGCCGCGTAGCCGGCGAGGGTCTCCCCGTTGCGCTCGATGCGCCGGGCCAGCCCGACCACCGAGCGGTCGGCCTGGAACTGGCCGAACGACTGCTCCAGCAGCTCCCGGGCCGCTTCGACGCCGAGCCTGCCGACCAGGTTGACCGCCATGTTGTAGCCGGGCCGGAACGAGCTGCGCAGCGGGTACGTGCGGGTGGAGGCGAGCCCGGCGACCTGCTCGGGGTCGACGCCGGGCTGCCAGATCACCACCGCGTGGCCTTCGACGTCGATGCCGCGCCGCCCGGCCCGCCCGGTGAGCTGCGTGTACTCGCCGGGGGTGAGCTCGGCGTGGCTCTCGCCGTTGAACTTCACGAGCCGTTCCAGCACCACGGTGCGCGCGGGCATGTTGATGCCCAGCGCGAGCGTCTCGGTGGCGAACACCGCGCGCACGAGGCCGCGGACGAAGAGCTCCTCGACCGTCTCCTTGAAGGCGGGCAGCATGCCCGCGTGGTGCGCCGCGATGCCGCGTTCAAGGGCCTCGCGCCATTCCCAGTAGCCCAGCACGGCGAGGTCGCCCTGCGGCAGCTCGGCGGTGCGGCGGTCGATCGTCGCGCGGATCAGCTCCACCTCGTCGTCGGTGGTGAGCCGCAGCCCGGCGCGCACGCACTGGCCGACGGCGGCGTCGCAGCCCGCGCGGCTGAAGACGAACGTGATGGCGGGCAGGAGGCCGTCGCGGTCGAGCCGGTCGATGACGGTGACCCGCGACGGCGGCCGGAACCGGGTGTCGCGACGGCCCGCACCGCGGCGGCCGCGGTCCCACACGGCGCTGTGGCGCTCCAGGTCGCCGGTCTGGCGCACCAGCGCGGGATCGACGACGAGCTCGCCGTCGCCGCCGTTGTTCGAGGACTGGCCGAACATGTCGTAGAGCCGCGAGCCGACCATCATGTGCTGCCAGAGCGGCACCGGCCGGTGCTCGTCCACGACGACCGCGGTGTCGCCGCGCACCGTGACCAGCCAGTCGCCGAACTCCTCGGCGTTGCTCACCGTGGCCGAGAGGCTCACCAGCGCGACGTGCTCGGGGAGCTGCAGGATCACCTCCTCCCACACGGCGCCGCGGAACCGGTCGGCGAGGTAGTGCACCTCGTCCATCACGACGAAGCCGAGGTCGGCGAGCTGCCTGCTGCCCGCGTAGATCATGTTGCGCAGGACCTCGGTGGTCATCACCACCACCTGCGCGTCGCCGTTGACGGCGGTGTCGCCGGTGAGCAGCCCGACGGCGGCCTGCCCGTGCCGTTCGACGAGATCGGCGTACTTCTGGTTGGACAGCGCCTTGATCGGCGTCGTGTAGAAGCACTTGCGGCCCTGCGCCAACGCGAGGTGCACCGCGAACTCGCCGACCACCGTCTTGCCCGCGCCGGTCGGTGCGCACACGAGCACGCCGTGCCCACCCTCCAGCGCCGCGCACGCCCGGGACTGGAAATCGTCGAGCTCGAACGGCAGGAGCGCGGCGAAGTCGGTCAGCTGCGGGTGCACGGCACGACGGCGGGCGGCGGCGTAGGCATCGGCCGGAGAGACTGCCTGAGAACTACGGGCCACCCCTCCAGGTTGACATACGCGCCGTCAGGTGACGTCGTCGAGGCGATGCGCCGGGTCGGGCGGCGGCACCGGGCTGGGTGCGGTGTCGAGCGGGCTCGGCCGGGTGTCGATGGCGCTGGGGGCGGTGCTGATCGGGCTCGGCTGGTCGGGATCCCAGTCGTCCCAGCCCTCGGCGGCGCGGAGGCGGGCCTTGCGGCGGTCGTGCACCCTGGCGAACTGGATCGCCAGCTCGAACAGGGCGGTGAGGGCCAGCGCCAGCGCCGTCATCGAGATCGGGTCCTGCCCGGGCGTGGCGATGGCGGCGAAGACGAACAGGCCGAAGATCAGCCCACGCCGCCAGGCCTTGAGCCGCGCGTAGGTGAGCACGCCGACGGCGTTGAGCATGACGACGAGCAGCGGGAGCTCGAAGCTCACCCCGAAGATGATCAGCAGGGCGATGAGGAACGAGAAGTAGGAGTCGCCGGAGAGGCCGGTGACCTGCACGTCCGACCCGACCTGCAGGAGGAACGAGAGGCCCTGGGCCACGACGAAGTAGGCCAGCACGGCGCCCGCGACGAACAGCACCGCGGCGCAGGAGACGAACGTGAGCGCGTACTTGCGCTCCTTGGCGTAGAGGCCGGGCGTGATGAACGCCCAGATCTGGTACAGCCAGATGGGACAGGCGAGGACGACGCCCGCGGCGACGCCGACCTTCAGGCGCAGCGCGAACTGGTCGAACGGGCCGGTGCCGAAGAGCACGCACGCGTTGGGGTCGGCCGTGAACACGGCGCGGGACGAGGGGGGGATCGCGCAGTACGGGCCCTTGAGGACCTCACCGAGCGAGGGCGAGCCGAACATCGGCACGCCGAACCAGATGTAGCCGAAGACGGTGGTGATCGCGATCGCGACGAGCGCGATGGCCAGCCGGTTGCGCAGCTCGTAGAGGTGCTCGACGAGCGTCATCGTGCCGTCGGGGTTGGCCGCCCTCCGACTGCGCGGGCGAAGCGGGATCCGGACCACAGCCGTGCGGTGCTACGGCGTGGCGGAGCCCGGGGTGTCGGGCCGCTGCGCGGGGCGGGGCTCGTCGACCTTCTGCTCCACCACGGGCGGCACGGGCTCGGGGCGCTTCTCGTCTTCGCGCAAGCCCTTCATCTCGCCCTTGAACACGCGGGCCGACTGACCGATGGAGCGGGCCATGTCCGGCAGCCGCTTCGCACCGAAGAGCGCGACGACCACCACCAGCAGGATCACGATCTCCCAGCCACCGAGGCTTCCCATGGCCCCTCCTTTTCCTCGTCGCGAGCCAGCTTACGCGGACGGCAGGCGACGGCCGCCCTTCCGGGCGCGGCCCGCCGCCAGCAGCCGCAGCCGGGCGACCCGCGGCGCGATGTCGGCCTCGACGCTCGCCCGCTCCCGGCCCAGCCGCCGCACGTGCCTGCCGAGCAGCAGGGCGAGCACCACCATCACCAGCACGCCCAGCACGAGCAACGTCCACGCCACCGCTTCTGCGTCCATCCCGCTCCCCTATCCGTCGTGCACGGCCAGCGCCTGGCGCGCCCGTTGCAGCACCGCCGCCGCCAGCTCGGGCGGATCGACCACCCGGGCCGCGCCGCCCAACCCCAGCACCAGCCGCACGAGCCACACCGGGTCCGCGTAGCGCATCACGACGCGGATCGCGCCGTCGGGCGCGTCGACGTCCTGCTCGATCTCGTCCACCGGGTAGTACTCGGCCACCCAATGCGCGTCGGGCAGGAGCACGAGCACGGCCCGACGGTGTTCGGGGGCGGGCTGGAACAAGCCGGCCGACAGGTCCGTCGGTTCCGCCTCGGGCGGTGGCGCCGCGGGCTCGTCGAGCACGATGACGTGCTCCACCCGGTCCAGCCGGAACAAGCGCACCGCCTCCGCGCGGCGGCACCACGCCTCCAGGTAGCCGCGACCGGAGACGATGAGCAGCCGCATCGGGTCGACCGTGCGCTGGGAGACGGCGTCGCGGCTGGCGGTGTAGTACCGGATGCGCAGCGCCCGGCCCGCCGCCAGCGCCTGCTGCACGGTCGCGGTGGTGGCCTCCTCCTCGCCCGACCGCTCCGGCGACGGCGGGGTCGTGCCCGCGTCGCCCACCGCGCGCTCGATCTTGACGGTGGCCCGGCGCACCGCGGCGGTGTCGACGACGCCCGGCACGTCGGCCAGCGTGCGCAGCGCCATCAGCAGCGCGGTGGCCTCGGCGGTGGTCAGCCGCAGCGGGCGGCGCATGCCCGCGTCCTCGGTGACGGTCACGGTGTCGCCCGCGAACGACAGGTCGATCAGGTCGCCGGGGCCGTAGCCGGGCAGCCCGCACATCCACAACAGCTCGAGGTCGCGCCGCAGCTGCCGCTCCGAGATGCCGAAGTCGGCCGCCGCCTCCGCGACCGGGATGCCGGGGCGGGCCAACAGGTAGGGCACCAGCGACAGCAGCCGGGGCAGGCGGTCGGTCACCCCGCCTGTGTTCATCCCGCCTCCGCGGGCCGGGCGCCGCGCCCTTCTGCGGCTCGTCGGCCCTCGGGGTGCGAGAGCGGGCGGAGCGGTGCGTGCCGTGTCATGCCGACGCCGCGGGCCGGGCGTCCGCGTGGGCGGCCGCCGCGGCTTCCCAGTTCGCCCGGACCCGGTCCGAGAGGGCCTGCGGTTCGAGCACCGCGATGTCCGGGCCGTGGCCCGCGAGCCAGCGCGCGACCGTGTCGAGGCTGCGCAGATCCAGCTCGATCTCCTCGCCGGGCCTGCCCGCGTACCGCCGCGGCCCCACGAGCCGCCCGAGCCGTCGCAGCCCGTACGCCCGGCCTTCGGCCACCCAGACCCGCGCCGTGCCGACCACCGGCGCGGGCTCCACCCCGCCGCGCACCATGGCCAGCAGGTCCACGTCGGACGGCACCGACACCGCGCCCGACGGGCCGATCGCCCGCACCGGCCCGACGATGCGCGACACCCGGAACGAGCGCGGCGCCTCCCGGTCGCGGTCGTGGCCGACCACGTACCACCGGCCCCGCCAGGACACCACGCCCCACGGCTCCACGGTGCGCCGCGCGACCTCGCCCGCCGGGCCGCCCCGGCGGTAGTCGAACGTGACCGCGCGCCCGGCCTGCACCGCGGCCAGCAGCGGCCCGAACGCGGGCTCGCCGCCGCGCACCCGCGGCTGCGCGCGCCCCTGGTCCTCGTCGACCTCGACCCCGGCCGCGCGGAGCTTCACCAGCGCGCCGTGCGCGGGCCCGGCCAGCTCCGGCGACTCCCACAGCCGGGCGGCGAGCGCCACGGCGGCCGCCTCGTCGGACTCCAGGTCGATCTCGCCGAGCTCGTAGTCCTGGCGGGCGATGCGGTAGCCGTCGGCGGTGTCGATCGCGCGCCGCCCGCTCTCCAGCGGCACGCCCAGCTCGCGGAGCTCGGTCTTGTCGCGCTCGAACATCCGGAAGAACGCCTCGTCGTTGGGCGCATCGGCGTAGCCGGGCACGATCGTGCGGATGCGCTCGGCGGACAGGAACTGGCGCGTGGACAGCAGGCAGAGCACCAGGTTCACCAGACGCTCTGCCCGTGCGGAGGACACGTCCGGCATCGTACGGCGGCCCGGACCGGCGCCGTGGGCGGCCGGGCCAACCGACCGGGCGTCTCACCTTGCGACACGCGAAGACGTGACTTGACCGCAACGGAGGTGAAGTTCGAGGCTCCGGGGATGGCCGAGCAGGAGACGTTCAACCCGTGGACCGTCGTCAACCTCGTCTTCCACCACCTCGCCGACCACGGGCTGCACCCGGTGCTCGGCGGAACCGGTGACCCGGCCGTGCCCGCGGCGGCGCTGCTGCGCGCGATGGGCATCGAGCCCGGGCGCAACGACGAGACCGTGAGCTCGCCGTCGGTGCAGGACAAGCTGGCCGAGATCCGGGAGCGGATGCTCGGCGAGGCCTGACCCCTACAAGCTGGCGATCAGCCGGTCCACCCGCTCGTCGACCGAGCGGAACGGGTCCTTGCAGAGCACGGTGCGCTGGGCCTGGTCGTTGAGCTTGAGGTGCACCCAGTCGACGGTGAAGTCGCGCCCCGCGGCCTGCGCCGCCGCGATGAAGTCGCCGCGCAGCTTCGCCCGCGTGGACTGCGGCGGGGTGTCCTTGGCCAGCTCGATCTCGCCGTCGTCGGTGACCCGGTCGACCAGGCTCTTGCGCTGCAGCAGGTCGAACAGGCCGCGGCCGCGGCGGATGTCGTGGTAGGCCAGGTCGAGCTGGGCGATGCGGGGGTTGGCCAGGTCGAGGCCGCCGCGGGCGCGGTAGCGCTCGACGAGCCGGTGCTTGATCGCCCAGTCGATCTCGCGGTCGATGAGCGAGAGGTCGCCGCTCTCCACGGCCTGCAGCACCCGGCCCCACAGCTCGACGACGCGGGTCATCGTGGGGTCCTCGCTGCCCCTGGTGGCCAGGTGCTCGACGGCGCGCGCGTGGTATTCGCGCTGGATGTCGAGCGCGCTGGCCTCCCGCCCGCCCGCGAGCCGCACGGTGCGCCGCCCGGTGAGGTCGTGGCTGATCTCGCGGATGGCCCGGATCGGGTTGTCGAGCGTGAAGTCCCGGAACTGGACGCCCGCCTCGATCATCTCCAGCACGAGCGTGGCCGACCCGACCTTGAGCAGGGTGGTGACCTCGGACATGTTCGAGTCGCCCACGATGACGTGCAGCCGCCGGTAGCGCTCGGCGTCGGCGTGCGGCTCGTCGCGGGTGTTGATGATCGGCCGGGAGCGCGTGGTGGCCGAGGACACGCCCTCCCAGATGTGCTCGGCGCGCTGCGACAGGCAGTACACGGCGCCGCGCGGGGTCTGCAGCACCTTGCCCGCGCCGCAGATGAGCTGGCGGGTGACGAGGAACGGCAGCAGCACGTCGGCGATGCGGCTGAACTCGCCCGCCCGGGCCACGAGGTAGTTCTCGTGGCAGCCGTAGGAGTTGCCCGCCGAATCGGTGTTGTTCTTGAAGAGGTAGATGTCGCCGCCGATGCCCTCGTCCACGAGCCGCCGCTCGGCGTCGACGAGCAGGTCCTCCAGGATCCGCTC
>DATAOO010000409.1:0-12269 GCA_036265695.1 Pseudonocardia sp.
CCAGCCCGAGCATCACCGGGTAGCGCGGGCCGATCAGGTCGTAGATCCGCCCGGCGACGGGCATGAGCACGAGCAGCACCAACGCGGCCGGGGTGAGCACCAGCCCGGCGTCGAGCGACTGCATGCCCTGCACCTGCTGCAGGAACTGGGGCAGGAAGTAGAGGCCGGTGAACAGGGCGGTGGTCGTGATGCTGATCAGCACCAGCGACAGCGTGTATGGGTAGCACCGGAACACCCGCAGATCGATGATCGGGTTGTCCACCTCGAGCTCGATGATCACGAAGAGCGCCAGGCTGATCAGCGCCGAGGCGAACAGGATGATGATCCGGTAGCCGGTCCAGCCCCAGCTCTGGCCCTCGGAGAACGCGAGCAGCAGCGCGAACAGCGCGTAGGCGATCGCGAGGAAGCCCCACAGGTCGAAGCGCGGCCAGGTGGTCGGGCGCACGCGGGGGAACACCGCGAGGGCCAGCGCCGCGCCGAAGATGCCGATCGGCACGTTGATGTAGAAGATCACGCGCCAGTCGGTGAACTCGACGAGGTAGCCGCCCAGGACGGGGCCCACAGCGGGCGCGACGACCACCCCGAGGCCGTAGAGGCCCATCGCCGCGCCGATGCTCTCCCGCGGGACGATCTGGTACAGCATCGTCAGCGTGACGACGGGCAGGATCCCGCCCGGTACCGCCTGCAGGATCCGGAACGCGATCAGCGAGTCGAGGTTCCAGGCCAGCCCGCAGAGCGCCGAGCCCGCCGCGAACCCGAGCACGGCCAGCACGTAGAGCCGGGTCTGCCCGATGCGCAGGCCCAGCCACCCCGACAGCGGCACGACGACGCCCAGCGCAAGCGAGTACCCCGTCACGACCCAGGCGACAGCGTCGGCCGAGCCGCTCAGCTCGACCTGGATGTCGGGGATCGCGACGTTGACGATGCTGCTGTCCAGCACGGACATGAAGCTGCCGACGATCAGCACCGCCAGCGGGACGATCCAGCCCCGTTCCTGCGTCGGGGCGGGCGCGGGCGTGGGGCGGACCGCGCGCGGCGTGACCTCGGCGGTCCGCGGGCTCTGCTCGCGGACGCCCTTCCTGTCATCGACCGCAGTCACCGGAACACCTCCACTTACTTGCCGACCGGCTAGTTAAATACGGTACGCCCCTAGCCGGGCGTCAAGTAAGGTGGGCGCGTGGACGAACGGCGTACCGACACCCGGGAGCAGATCCGGGTCGTGGCCTTGGAGATGTTCGCCGAGCGGGGGTACGCGGGCACGTCGCTGCGCGAGATCGCCGAGCGGCTCGGGGTCACGAAGGCGGCCGTCTACTACCACTTCCCGACCAAAGAGGACATCCTCGCGAGCCTGCTGGAAGACTTCCTGGCCCAGCTCGACGAGCTGATCGCCTGGACGGAGGCGCAGCCGCGTTCCACGGAAACCCGGCGCACGGCCCTGGAGCGCTACGCCCAGATGCTGGGCGGCACCAAGACCGACCTGGCGCGGTTCATGCAGGAAGGCCAGTCGGCGATCCGCGAGCTCGCGGCCGGGTTGCAGGTGCGCAAGCACTTCGCGCAGTTCCAGGCGTTGCTCGCCGCGCCGGACGACTCCGCCGAAGGCAGGCTCCGCGCGCAGGTCGCGCTGGTGGCGCTGCACCTCGCGGCGTTCGGCCCACTGTCCCCGGCGGCGGGCTGCGGCGGCGACGGGGCCGCCGCCCCCGTCGACCGCACCGATCTGCGCGCCGCGGGCCTGCGGGTGGCCAACGACGTGCTCGCGGGAGCGGCGCTGTGAGCGCGCCACGTCGCACGCGGCCCGGCCGTCCGTGGGTGTCGGTGGTGGTGCCCGCCCGCAACGAGGCGCGCAACCTGGAGATCACGCTGCCCGCGCTCGCCGCCGTGCGACCGGCGATCCACGAGATCATCGTCGTCGACGGCAACTCGGTCGACGGCACCGCCGAGACCGCGCAGCGGGTGCTCCCCGGCGTGAAGGTGATCAACCAGACCCGCACCGGCAAGGGCAACGCGCTGGCCTGCGGGTTCGCCGCCGCCACCGGGGACCTCATCGTGATGTTCGACGCCGACGGCTCCGCCGACCCGGCCGAGATCCCGGCGTTCGTCGCGGCGCTCGTCGCGGGCGCCGACTTCGCCAAGGGCAGCCGGTTCACCGCGGGCGGCGGCAGCGACGACATCACGCCGCTGCGGTATGCGGGCAACGCCGGGCTCAACCTCGTCGCGAACACGCTCTTCGGCACCGGCCACACCGACCTGTGCTACGGCTACAACGCCTTCTGGGCCGACATCCTCCCGGTGCTCGACCTCCCGCCGCTCGACGCGCCCGCCGCCATGGTGTGGGGCGACGGCTTCGAGATCGAGACGCTCCTCAACTGCCGCGTCGCGGTGGGCGGGTTGACGGTCGCCGAGGTGCCCTCGATGGAGCGTCCGCGGATCTTCGGCACCACCAACCTGCGCACCTTCGCCGACGGCACCCGGGTGCTGCGCACGCTGCTCGTCGAGCGGTTCGGCGGCAAGCGGCGCCGGCGGCCGGCGGTGTTCGAGCCCGTCGCGGAGCTGTAGCCGGGGCGCAGGCCTGCCGCGCGCCCGTCGTGGAGCTGCCGCGGCGCCTACAGCCAGCGTGGCGGCTCCGGGGCACCCGGCAGCGTGGCGCGGCCGGTGAGCCAGCCGACGAGCGCGGCCGCGGGCGCAGCGACGACCGGAGCCGGGCCGTCAGCGGGGATCGGGTCGGCGGCCGGACCGCCGCCTGCACCGAGTCGGTATCTGCGGTCGCGGTCGGTGGGGGCGAGCTCGACCGTCGGACAGCCGTCCGTGGCCGACAGGGTGGCGGTGACCTCGTCGAGGAGCAGGTCGACGACGCCGTCGGGCGCGTCGGCCACACTCGCGCCGGCGTCGAGGTCCACCGCGTGCAGCCACACCTCGCGGATGCGCATCCACGGCACCTGCGCGGCGGGCAGCGGCCTGCCGAGCGCGCTGCGGACCTCCGCCCGCCACTGCTCCGGCGTGAGCGCCACCAGCGCGTCGTCCAGGTCGGCGGCGGTGGCGATGAGCTCGGCGCGCAGCCGCTCCGGCGGGTGGCCGACGGAGGCCGCGATGTCCGCCGCCCGCGCTTCCCGGCTCGGGTACATCGGCGTCTCGACGCCCGTGCGCGCCCATGTGGCCAGCCGGATCAGCGCCTCGGCGTTGCGGGCCAGGTGCGCCACGACGTGCGCGCGGCTCCACTCCGGCAGCGCGCTCGGGCCCGCCAGCTCGGCGTCGGACAGCTTCGCCACCACCGCGAACACGTGCTCGGTGCCCGCACGCATCCAGGGCAGCGTGCGTGCGGTGTCGTTGCGGGCGTCGTCCACGCGAGCACTCCCGTCCGTACGGCGATGCGTGACGATAGCCCGTGCAGCCGGGAGGCCGGCTTCACCGAGCCGGAGGGCCCGCAGGCGGCGTTGCCCAAGGCCTGACGCGCCAGGCAGGATCGCAGCATGAGCGCTGTACTCGTCACCGGCTCGCCCGAAGCCGTGGAACCCGTCGTGGCGGCCGTGCGGGCCGCGGGCGCCGAGGCCGTCGGCGTCACGACCGACGTGCTCGCGGCGCTCGAGGGGCTCGAGCCGGGCTCGGTGGGCTGCTACGTGCAGCTGCCGGTCGGCATCGCCCCGTCCGGCGACACCGCCGTGAGCCGGGTGCACTCGTTCCTGGAGCAGGGCCTGCTCACCCGCTTCCGGCTCGTCGACGCCGTCATGCCCGCATTGGCCGCAGACGCCACGGTGCTGCTCGTCGGCGGGCACACGCAGGTGGGGCAGGAGGCGCCCGACGACCAGAACGCCCGCCGCGCCCTGCTCACCGTGCTCGCCCACGCGCTGCGGGCCGACCGGGCGCCGGTCGCCACCCGCGTGCGGGTGCTCGACCACACCAACACCGCCGACGAGATCGCCGACCTGGCCGTGACCGGCCGGGCGCCGAGCCAGGAGCAGCGGTCGGCGCGGTCGGCCGAGTCGGTGCGCGCCTACGAGGACTGGCGCACCGAGCTGTTCGGGATGGCGCGGGCCGAGATCTAGTCGAGGCGCACCTCGCCCATCTCCGCCCAGTCCACGCCGGGCGGCAGCTCCTGGTAGACGATCCGCGGAACGCGCGCTACCACCGACGGCAGCCAGCCGAAGAACCACCGCGCGTGCTCCGAGGAGACGTGCGCCTCGCCCGCGGCCTGGTCCTTGTAGTTGGCCAGCACGACGTACTCGTTGTCGCCTTCGACGCTCTCGTAGGCCGTGAAGTGCAGGTTGCCGGGCTCTTCGCGCACCTGGGCGGAGTAGCGGCGGATGCCTTCGAGGAAGTCGGCGCGCTTCTCCGGGCGGACGTCGATGCGGATGACGATGAAGATCACTGCGTCTTTGTACCCGGCGCCTCGGCGCTGAGGTAGGTCTCGCCGGTGCCCGAGATGGACATGAGCGGGGTTCGATCTTGACCAAACCCCGCTCAGGTCGATCTCGCGCTGCTCGACAGGCTCTCGCCAGTCCTGCGCCCCGGGTCGGTAGGTTGCCTGCCGTGCCGATGACCGCCCGCTACGCCACGACCTGCCGCGTCTGCTCCGGCCCGGTCCAGCCCGGTGACGAGATCACCAAGGCCGAGCAGGGCTGGGCCCACGGCCCGTGCGCCGCGACGAGCTCCGACACGCCCCAGAAGGCCGCGCCGACGCGGGCCCGGCGGGAGATGCCCGCGCTCGACGGCGCGCTGGAGGTGTGGACGGACGGGGCGTGCTCGGGCAACCCCGGGCCCGGCGGCTGGGCGTGGGCCACCCGCGACGGGCGGCAGGGCAGCGGCGGCGCGAACCCCACCACCAACCAACGGATGGAGATCCAGGCCGCGCTGGAGGCGGTGCGGGCCCTCCCTGGGCCGCTGACCGTGGTGAGCGACTCCACCTACGTCGTCAACTGCTTCCGCGACGGCTGGTGGCGGGGTTGGCTCGCGCGCGGCTGGACCACCAGCGCGCGCAAGCCGGTGGCCAACCGCGACCTGTGGGAACCGCTGGTGACGATGGTGAACGAGCGCGGCGACGTGACCTTCCGGTGGGTGAAGGGCCACTCCGGCGACGAGATGAACGACCTCGTCGACCGGCTCGCCGTCGAAGAGTCCTCCCGGGCCGCGAACCCGGCCTGAATTGCGCGCCGACCACCGATGAGTTCGCCGCCCGGGCCCGGTCTACCCCGGTATGACTACCGCCCTACCGCCCGTCGTCGACGCCGACACCTGGCAGAAGGAGCTCGACGCCCTGCGCCGCCGCGAGAAGGCCGCCACGCGGGAGCTCGACGCCATCGCCGCGCAGCGCCGCAGGCTGCCCATGGTCAAGATGCCGGACTACACGTTGGAAGGCGAGAACGGTCCGATCCGGCTCGCCGAGATCTTCGACGGCAAGTCGCAGCTGATCGTCTACAACCACATGTGGTTCCCGAACGAGGAGTGGCAGTGCGGGGGCTGCACCGGGTTCACCTCGCAGTTCACCCGGCTGGGTGGCCTGGAGAACTTCGACGCGAAGTTCGTGATCGTCACCCAGGGGCCCATCGACGAGGCGCTGGCCTACAAGCGCCGCGTCGGCAACACGATGACCTGGTACTCCACGGCGAACAGCCCGTTCGGCGACGACGTCGGCGCCCCGCTCGACGGCGGGTTCGCGGTGAACGTGTTCCTCCGCGACGGCGACACGGTGTACCGCACCTGGCACACCAACGGCCGCGGCACGGAGCAGCTCAGCTACCTCTTCGGGCTCATCGACGTGCTGCCCTACGGCCGTCAGGAGGTGTGGCAGGACTCGCCGGAGGGCTGGCCGCAGGGTCCCACCTACAGCCGTTGGGCCGACTCGCCGGACATCGCCGCAGCCTACGGCGAACGGTAGCGGCGGCGGGCCGCGATGGCTGACGCCGCCGCGGTCCGCAGGCTCGCCCTCGCGCTCGACGGGGTCGAGGAGATCGACAGCGAGGGGTTCGACTTCCGCGTCGGCGGCAAGGGCTTCGTCTGGTCCTACCCGGAGCGGCAGCCGGGCCGGGGACGCGTGATCCGCACCGACATCGCCGTGCTCTACGTGGGGGACGAGGCCGAGAAGCAGGCGCTGCTGCTCGGCGAGCCCGACCTGTTCTTCACCACGCCGTCCTACGACGGGCTCCCGCTGGTCATGGTGCGGCTCGCGAACGTCGACGTCGCCCGGCTCACCGAGCTCGTGACCGACGCCTGGCAGATGCGGGTGGCGCCGCGCTGATCGCGCCGCCATCTACCGCTACGCCTGAGCCGTCCCTAGGGTGTGCCCCGGTCGAGCACCGGGGTGGTGAGCCGAATGTCCGAACGCGGGTCGCCCGCGCGTGCGCTGCAGCGCCTCGCGGGTGAGCTGCTCGGCGCCACCTCCCCCGCCGCGATCGGCGCGCTCGTCGCCACGACCGCGGCCGAACTGCTCGGCGCTGACGCGACGGTCGTCTTCGCCCGGGCGGATGCGACCACGCTCGAGGCGCTGCACACCAGCGGCTGGCCGGAGGAGTTCAGCAGGCCGTTCCGCCGCCTCGAGCTGCACCGCGGGCGGCCGCTGTCGGACGCCGTGCTCGACGGTCACCCGATCTGGCTCGAGGACGCCGCACAGTGGCGCCTCCGCTACCCCGACATGGCCCCGTTCGGGACGGCCGCGGACCGGCAGGCCAGCGCGTGCCTGCCGTTGCGGGTGGAAGACCGCGACCTCGGCGCCGTGGTGTTCAGCTTCAACGCGCCGCGAGCGTTCTCCGCCGAGGAGCGCGAGTTCCTGGTGGCGGTCACCGCGCTGTGCGCGCAGGGCCTCGACCGGGCGCGGCTGCTGGTGGCCGAGCGCGCGGCGCGGGCGGCGGCGGAGCGCCAGCTCGGCCGGATGACGTTCCTGAGCCGCACCGCGCGCCTCATGGAGGCGCCGCTGTCGGTCGAGGACCGGCTGCAGCAGCTGGCCGACCTGGCCGTCTCGGAGCTGGCCGACTGGTGCGCCGTGCACCTCGTGCGCGGCGGCCGCGTGGACCAGGTGGCGGTCGCGCACAGCGACCCGGCGAAGGTGGCGTTCGTCGCACAGCTGCAGGAGCGCTATCCGCCCGACCCCGACGCGCCGGGCGGGGCGCTGCGGGTGAGCCGCACCGGCGAGCCCGCGTACTACCCGGAGATCCCCGACGAGCTCCTCACCGCCGCCGCCGTCGACGACGAGCACCTCGCCCTCATCCGGTCGATCGGGATGCGCTCGGCGCTGGTCGTGCCGCTCGCTGTGCGCGGGCGGCGGCTGGGCGCGCTCACCCTCGTGCACGCGGAGTCCGAGCGCCGCTTCGACCGCACCGACCTCGCGTTCACCGAGCAGCTGGCGGCGAGCGCGGCCGTCGCGCTGGACAACGCGCGCCTCTACGAGGAGCAGTGGCGCACCGCGCACACGCTGCAGGCCGCGCTGCTGCCGACCGACCTCCCCGCGGTGCCCGGCCTGCGGCTCGCCGCCCGCTACCGCGCGCCCACCGACGCCGACATGCTCGTCGGCGGCGACCTCTACGACGTCGTGCCGGAGCCGGACGGGTGCGGCGTGGTGGTGGCCGACGTCTGCGGCAAGGGCGCGGCCGCCGCCGCCCTCACCGCGTTGATCCGGCACACCGTGCGCGCGGAGATCGACCACGGGCTCGGGCCCGCGGCGGTGCTGGAACGCCTCAACCAGGCGATGCTGCGCGCGAGCGGCGGACGGCCCGGCCGGTTCGCGACCGTCGCGCAGGCCCGGATCACCCGCACGCCGTCCGGCGCCACCGTGCGGCTGGCCAGCGCGGGCCACCCGGCGCCGCTGGTGGTCCGCCACGGGCGGGCCGAGCCCGTGTGCGCGCCGGGCACCCTGCTCGGCGTCTACCCGGACGTCACCTTGGCCGAGGTGACCTTCGACCTGGACCATGGCGAGATCATGGTGCTCTACACGGACGGTGTGACAGAGGCGCGGGACGCGGACGAGCTGTACGGGCCGGAACGGCTGGTGCGCGCGGTCGCGGACGCCCGCTCGGCTGACGACCTGGCCGACCGCCTCCTCGCCGACGTCGACGCGTTCCAGCACGGGCAGCAGCGCGACGACATCGCGATCCTCGTGATCGAGGCGGATGCCGAGGTAGCGCCGTGACCGGCACGACGGCCGAGGTCGTCCTCGACGGCGAGCTGGACATCTCGACCTACGAGGACGCGCGGGCGCGGCTGGCGGAGGCCGAGCGCACCGCGCCCGAGCTACTGGTGGTCGACCTCGCCGGGCTGCGGTTCGTCGACTCCACCGGCGTGCGGCTGATCCTGTCGGCCGACGAGCGGGCCCGCGAGGCGGGCCGCCGCCTCGCGCTGCGCCTCGGCGACGGGCCCGCCCGCCGGGTGTTCGCCGCCCTCGGCCTCGTCGACCGGTTCGAGGTGCTCGACGCGCCGTAGGCAATCGCAGGCGCCCTTCCGGACGTCCTGCGGGACATGTTCCTCACGCAGACCACCGACGCCGAGACCGCGACCGCCCACCGGGCGGCGAGCGCCCAGTTCGGTTTCCTGCCGAACTGGGCCGTGGCACTCGGCGGCAGGCCCGCCGTGCTGGCCGCGTGGAACCAGCTCAACACCGAGATCCGCAACGGCATGGACCGACGCCGCTACGAGCTGGCGACGATCGCAGCGGCGCAGGCGCTGCGATCGACCTACTGCGCGGTCGCCCATTCCTGGCTGCTGACCCACAAGCTCGGCCTCGTCGATCCCGACGAGCTGGCCACGATCCTCGGCGACGGGGCCGACCCGGTGGACCGGGCGGTGATGGCGTTCGCGGGGAAGGTCGCGCGCGACGCCGCCGCCGTCACCGCCGCGGACGTGCAGGAGCTGCGCGACGTCGGCCTCTCCGACGACGACGTGCTCGACGTCGCCCTCGCGGTGGCCGCCCGTTGCTTCTTCGCCACGGCACTCGACGCGGTGGGCGTCCAGGCCGACCGTCAGCTCGCCGACGCGCTCGGCCCGCAGCTCTCGGCGCTACTGACCGTCGGGCGTCCGGTCGCCGCATCATGATCGCCATTTCGTTGCACGAACCGGCCATATCCGGCCGCTTGCGCAACGAACCGGCGATCATGGCTGGAGCCGGCCGGACGTGACGCGCTCGCGGCGCGGGAACGGCTGCCACCGCACCACCGGCTCCACCACCCGGGCCGCGATCGGCCCGAGCACGGCCATGATCAGCACGTAGGCCGTGGAGAGCGCGGCCAGCTCGTCCGGCACCGCCGCGTAGGCCACGGCCAGCCCGGCGATGACGATCGAGAACTCACCGCGGGCGACCAGCGCCGCGCCCGCGCGGGCGCGGCCGAACGTGCCGATGCCCTGCGCCCGGGCGGCCCACCACCCGGTGGCGAGCTTGGTGAGGGTGGTCGCGACGGCCAGCACCAGCGCCCAGCCGATGACCGGCGGGATCGCCGCCGGGTCGGTGTTGAGCCCGAAGACGACGAAGAACACCGCGGCGAACAGGTCGCGCAGCGGCTCGAGCAGCTTGGTGGCGTTGTGCGCGGTGGAGCCGGAGATCGCGATGCCGAAGAGGAACGCCCCGACCGCGGCCGAAACCTGCAGCGCCGACGCGAACCCCGCGACGAGGAGCGCCAACCCGAGGACCTTGAGCAGGAAGACTTCGCGGTCCGGGGAGTCGACGAGCGCCGAGACGTAGCGCCCCCAGCGCAGCGCGATGAGCAGCACCGTGCTGATCACCGCGACCGAGATGCCGACCGCGGTGAGCCCGCCCCACAGCGAGACCCCGACCAGGAGCGCGGTGAGGATCGGCAGGTACAGCGCCATGACGAGGTCCTCGAACACGAGGATCGACAGCACCACGGGCGTTTCGCGGTTGCCGAGGCGGCCGAGGTCGGCGAGGACCTTGGCGATGATCCCGGACGACGAGATGTAGGTGACGCCCGCCATCACCAGCGCGCCGACCGGCCCCCAGCCGAGGATCAGCGCGACGGCAGCGCCGGGTGCCGCGTTGAGCACGATGTCGAGAACTCCCGCGACCCACGAGCGCCGCAGGCCGGTGAACAGCTCGTTCGCCGAGTACTCCAGACCCAGCAGGAGCAGCAGGAGGACCACGCCGACCTCGGCGGCGAGGCCGGTGAAGTCGCCGATGTCGCCCAGCGGGATCAGCCCACCGGAACCGAACGCGAGGCCGCCGAGCAGGTACAGCGGGATCGGCGACATCCCGATCCGCTGCGCCAGCCTGCCCAGCAGGCCGAGCCCGAGGAAGACGGCGCCGAGCTCGATGAGCTCCAGGGCGGTGTGCGGCATGCGCGTCAGCCGTGCTTGAGGATCTTGGCGGCGTTGCCGAGCCCCTCCCCCGTGCCGACGGCGACGAGCAGGTCGCCCGCGCTGAGCATGAACTCCGGGCCCGGCGAGGGGTGCACCTGCCCGGCCCGCATCACGGCGACGAGCGACACCCCGGTGCGGGTGCGCATCGCGGTGTCGCCGAGCGGGCGGCCGTCGAACGGCGACCCCTCGTTGATCGGCAGCTGCTTGGTGCGGATGCCGGGCAGGTCGCGCTGCTCTTCGCCGAGCTGGGCGACGAGCTGCGGTGCGCCGAGGAGGTTGGCCAGTGCCCCCGCCTCGTCGTAGGTGAGCGGCACCTCCGCGAGGCTCGCGTCGGGGTCGTCCGCCTTGGACACGATCAGCTCGAGCGACCCGTCGCGCAGGCTGATCACGCCGATGCGACGGCCGCCGCGCAGGGCGAAGTCCTTGCGGACCCCGATGCCGGGAAGGGGGGTGACCTCGACGTTCACGTAGTCCACCCTAACCCGGGGCATTCACCCCAAACCGAGCGCGACCACCGCCGCGGCGACCGCGAGCGCGACGAGGGCGGCCAGCCCGATCGCCAGCTGTCGTGGCCCGCCGCGCACGCCGCGCAGGCCGGGGTCGGCCAGCGCGCCCCGCCGCGCCGCCACCAGCGCCCCGACCACCAGCAAAGCACCGACCACCAGCAACGCGACGGGCGCGGCCAGCACGTCGGGGAACCAGCGGTCGGTCACGACCGGGACGTTGACCAGCAGCGCGAGCGACCCCACCACGAGCAACGCCACGTCGCGCAGCGCCACCCCCGCCACGACCAGCGCCAACGCGGAGACGATGGCAAGCACGCTCCCCCACGCGGGGCCGATGGCGAACGTCGTGCCCACCGCGACCACGACGCCACCGAGCACGTCGGCCGCAAGGCGCGGTCCCACCACACCGCCCCAGCCCAGCAGCAGCCACACCGCCCCGACGCCCCACATGGCGAGGCCGATGAGGTCGCCGTCGTCGTTCGGCAGGTGCGCGGCGGCCGCGGCGGCCACCACCACGAGCGTGCCGACCACCGCCGCCTGCTGCAGCACCGTGCGGTGCCACCACCACAGCGCGGCCGCGACCACCGCCGTCTCGCAGGCCGCGACCAGCACGACGGTCTCCGACGCGAGCTTCCAGACGTCGTCGGCGAGCAGGCCGGTGCCGAACCCGAGCACCGCGACGGCGAGCAGCCAGAGCACCGCGCGCAGCCGCCCGCCGGGGCCCGCGGTGGGCACCACGGCTCCGACGCCGATCAGCAGCACGACGGCCCCGAACGTGACGACCAGCCGCCCGGTGACGCCCAGCTCCGCCCAGAAGCGGCCGACGAGCACGGCCGTCGCGACGAGGATCAGCACGCCGCCGACGTAGCCCAGCGCCTCGGCCAGCACCGACGCGGGCCGCCGCATCGGCGCGACGGGCTCGCCGCGTTCGACGGCGAGGATCCGGTCGGCCTGCGCCCGGGTGATCAGGCCGAGCCCGACCCACCCCTGCAGCAGGCCGGGCAGGTCGGCGGGCGCCGCGGCGGGCGGCTGGAACAACGACCCTGAGGACGTCATCGTCGGATCCTGCCGCCTCCTACCTAGGCAGCATCGGCCGGGTACCCATACCGGACACGGGATGGGTACCCGCACGGATAGGTGACGATCACCGATGCTCCGCGGGGCCTTCCCGAGCACGATGACCTCATCGCCGGAACGCGTGGCACTCCGTAGATCACTACGGCCCAGGGGCCCGATCGGCGCAGGCGACGAACGTCGCCGCCTGACCGCCCGAGGAGCACTTCAGTGTCTGTTTCCATGATGTCCCCTGCCCGCACGATCACCGACGCCGCCCGCCTGGGCACGGTGCTCGGCATCTGGGCCCACCCCGACGACGAGGCGTTCCTGTCCGCAGGCCTGATGGCCGCCGCCCGGGACGCGGGCCAGCGCGTGGTGTGCGTCACCGCGACGCTCGGCGAGCACGGCACCAGCGACCCCGGC
>DATAOO010000410.1:0-9847 GCA_036265695.1 Pseudonocardia sp.
GCCTTGAGCGACGCCGACACGATCGAGCTGTCGACGCCCACGCCCCACAGCACGGTGTCCTCCACCGCGCACTCGACGTAGGCCGCGGCCCGGGCGTCGTCGCCCGCGGACAGGGCGTGCTCGTGGTAGTCGAGCACGCGCACGTCGAACCCGATGCCCGCGAGCGCGTCGACGAACGCCGCAATGGGCCCGTTGCCGCTGCCGGTGATCTCGTGGATCTCGTTCTCCACGCGCACGGTGGCCACGATCTCGTCGGTGCCCTCGCCGTCGCTGGTGAGGCGGTGGCGGATCAGCTTCAGCGGGGTGACCCGGGCGAGGTACTCGGTGTCGAAGACGTCGCGCATCTCCTTGGGCGACACCTCGCCGCCCTCGGAGTCGGTGACCTGCTGGATGACCTTCGAGAACTCCATCTGCAGCCGTCGCGGCAGGTCGAGCTGGTGTTCGGCCTTCATGATGTAGGCGACGCCGCCCTTGCCCGACTGCGAGTTGACCCGGATCACGGCCTCGTAGGTGCGGCCGATGTCCTTCGGGTCGACCGGCAGGTAGGGCACCTCCCAGCGGTACTCGTCGACCTCGACGCCCGCCGCGGCCGCGTCGGCCCGCATCGCGTCGAAGCCCTTGTTGATCGCGTCCTGGTGGCTGCCCGAGAACGCGGTGTACACCAGGTCGCCGCCCCACGGGTGGCGTTCGGCCACGGGCAGCTGGTTGCAGTACTCGACCGTGCGGCGGATCTCGTCGATGTCGGAGAAGTCGATCTGCGGGTCGATGCCTTGGGTGAACAGGTTCATGCCCAGCGTGACCAGGTCGACGTTGCCGGTGCGCTCGCCGTTGCCGAACAGGCACCCTTCGATGCGGTCGGCGCCCGCCTGGTAGCCCAGCTCGGCGGCGGCGACGCCCGTGCCGCGGTCGTTGTGCGGGTGCAGCGACAGCACGATGCCCTCGCGGCGCTCCAGGTGCCGGTGCATCCACTCGATCGAGTCGGCGTAGACGTTGGGCGTGGCCATCTCGACGGTCGCGGGCAGGTTGACGACCATCGGCGAGTCCGGCGTGGGCTGCCACAGCGCGCTCACCGCGTTGCAGACGTCGACCGCGTACTCGAGCTCGGTGCCGGTGTAGCTCTCGGGCGAGTACTCGAAGCGCCAGTCGGTGTTCGGGTACTTCTCGCTGAAGCGCAGCACGTCCTCCGCGCCGTCGGTGGCGATCTTCGCGATGCCCGCGCGGTCGGACCGGAAGACGACCCGGCGCTGCAGGATCGACGTCGAGTTGTACAGGTGGACGATCGCGCGCGGCGCGCCCTCGCACGCCTCGTACGTGCGCTCGATCAGCTCGGTGCGGGCCTGGGTGAGCACCTGGATCGTGACGTCGTCGGGGATCAGGTCCTGCTCGATGATCTCGCGGATGAAGTCGAAGTCGGTCTGGCTCGCGGCCGGGAACCCGACCTCGATCTCCTTGTAGCCCATGCGGACCAGCAGCTCGAACATGCGGTGCTTGCGGGCGGGGCTCATCGGGTCGATCAGCGCCTGGTTGCCGTCGCGCAGGTCGACGGCGCACCACAGCGGCGCCTTCGTGATGCGCTTGTCGGGCCAGGTGCGGTCGGGCAGCCATACCGGCTCGATCATCTCGTGGAACGGGCGGTAGCGGTGGACCGCCATGTGCGAGCCGCGTTGCGGGTTCCACACGGGCTGGTCGTCGGGCGCCGGGCGCGACGGGGTGCGCAGACGGCTGCGCGGGGACGTGTAAGCGTCGGGTGAGGTGGTCATCGGGAGGGCTCCTGGATCGTGGCCGGTGTCATGACCGGCGCACGCGCCTTCCCGCGACGAGGGGCCGGTCGGTCAGACCCCGCCGCGGCGCAGAAGGAGCAGGCGCACCACGGGGTGAGGTTAACCCCTTCCCCCGGGCGCGGCGCAAGCGGGCCGGTTCGCCTCCATGCCACCATGAGGATCGTGAGTGCAACCACCCGACGAGGTGCCGGGGTCGTGGCGAGCGTGCTGAGGCTGGTCGGCATGCTCATCGTGCTGCTGCTCGTCGTCTACGTCCTGCTCACCGCGCTGGAGGCGAACTTCGGCAACGTGTGGGCCGCCGCGGTGCGCGAAGCGGCCCAGTACTTCGACCTCGGCTTGGCCAACCTGTTCCAGCCGCCGGACCCGAAGGTCGCGGTGGCGATGAGCTACGGCACGGCCGCGCTCATCTGGTGGGCGATCACGGCCGTGGTCGTGCGGCTGGTCCGGCGGATCGGCTGAGCGTCGCGACGAGCCGGGCCACCGCCGACGTGAACGCGTGCGCCGGGGGCGTGGCGTAACCGACCACGAGCGCGGGGGCGTGGCCGGGGGCGAGCGCGAACTCGGCCAGGCCCTGCACGGCCAGTCCGCGCCGTCGCGCCTCGGCGACGGCCTGCTCCTCGGTGCGGCCGTCCGGCAGGTCCACGACGGCGTGCAGGCCCGCGGGCAGGCCGTGCACGCGCAGGCCATCGAGTGCGGCGACCAGCCGGTCCCGCCGTCTGCGGTAGGCGAGGCGGGAGCGGCGGACGTGCCGGTCGTAGCGGCCCGAGGTGAGGAACTCGGCCAGCACGAGCTGGTTGAGCGCCGCGGGCCGGGCCCCCACCCGGGTCAGCTCCTCCACCACCGGCGCCACGAGGTGCTCGGGCGGCGCCAGCCAGGCCAGCCCGACCGCGGGCGCCAACGCCTTGCTCGCCGTGCCGCCGTAGACGACGTGGTCGGGGGCCAGCGCCTGCATCGCACCGAGCGGCCGCCGGTCGTAGCGGAACTCGCCGTCGTAGTCGTCCTCGACCAGCACGGCGTCGTGGGCGCGGGCCCACTGCACGAAGTCGGCGCGGTGTTCGAGCGCGATGCCCAGCGGGAACTGGTGGGCCGGGGTGAGCAGGACGACGTCGACGTCGTCGCCCGGTAGCTCCGCACCCGCCGCGCCCACCGGTAACCCGACCAGGCGGAGGCCCGCGTCGGCCAGGATCTGGCGGTGCAGCCGGAGGCCGTGCGACTCGACGCCCGCCCGGCGGGCGCCGCGCCGGTGCAGCGCGGCGGCGAGGGCCCACAGGCCCTGCCCGAAGCCCGCGCACACGACGACCCGGTCCGGCGTGACGCGCACGCCCCGCGTGCGTCCGAGGTAGCCCGCGAGCGCGGCGCGCAGCTCCGGGAGGCCCTGCGGGTCGGCGTAGCGGTAGGCGGCCGACGGCGCCCGCCCCACCGCCGTCCGGGCCGCGGCGATCCACTCGGCGTGCGGGAATGCCGCGACGTCCGGGTAGCCCGCCCGCAGGTCGTAGACGGCGTCCCCGCGCGGTGCGGTCGTCCCGCCCGCGTCCGCGGTGGAACGGCCGACTCGCGCCGTCGGGACCGCGGACTCATCGTGGGGAGACGCACGACGCACCGGGGCGGGTGGGGTAGCCCCGGTGGGTCGGGCGGCCACCCGGGTGCCCGAGCCCTGCCGAGCGGTCAGCCAGCCCTCGGCGACGAGCTGCGTGTACGCCTCCGCCACGGTGTTGCGGGCGATCCCGAGGTCCCCCGCCAACGCCCGCGACGGCGGCAGCGACGTGCCCGGCGCGAGCCGTCCGGACTGCACGGCCTCCCGCAACGCCCGCTCCAGCGCCACCCGTCGTCCGCTGCGACCGCTGAGGTCCAGGTGCAGGTCGCGACCGGAAATGGCCCAATCTTCTGGCACGGAATTGGACTGTAGACCTGGTTCTTTCGCTCCTACGGTGGATCACATGACCACACGCACGATTCCCGTCCGCCTCGACCTCGACCGCTACGCCACCGGCTTCGGCCGCGCCATGGCGCACCTCGACAAGGCCGCTACGAAGGAGCTGGACGCCGCGAACATCGACCCGTTGCTGCGCGAGCTCGTGCGCGTCCGCGCCTCGCAGATCAACGGCTGCGCGTACTGCGTCGACATGCACACCCGCGACGCCCGGGACGCGGGCGAGACCGAGCAGCGCCTGCACGCCATCGCCGTCTGGGCGGAAGCCCCGTTCTTCACCGACCGGGAGCGCGCGGCGTTGGCGTTCACCGAGTCCGTCACGCGCGTGGCCAGCACGCACGTGCCCGACGAGGCGTACGCCGCCGTCGCCGCCGAGTTCGCGCCCGAGGAGGTGGCCGCGCTGCTCAGCTTGATCGTCGCCATCAACGCCTGGAACGCGCTCTCGGTCGCCTCCCGCTCCTGGGCGCCCGAGGTGCAAGGATCCGCGGCGTGACGACCTTCCGTGAGCTGCACCGGCCCGGCTCACCGCTGGTGATGCCCAACCCCTGGGACGTCGGCACCGCCCGCGTCCTCGCCACGCTCGGCTTCGCCGCCCTCGCCACCACCAGCAGCGGGTTCGCGGCCACGCTCGGCAAGCTCGACGGCCAGGTCGGCCGTGAGGCCGCGGTCGCGCACGGCGCCGAGTTGGCGGCGGCGGTTCCGGTGCCGGTGTCCGCGGACCTGGAGAACGGGTTCGCCGACGACCCGGCCGGGGTCGCCGCCACCGTCGAAGCCGCGGCCGCCACCCCGCTCGCGGGCTGCTCGATCGAAGACCGCGGGCCGGACGGCGGCTACCCGCCCGACCTGGCCGTCGAGCGCGTTGCCGCCGCCGCGAAGGCCAAGGGGCGGCTGGTGCTCACGGCCCGCGCCGAAGCGTTTCTTTACCCGGACGCGGACCTGGGCGAGGTCGTGGCGCGGCTCCAGCGTTTCGTCGAGGTCGGTGCGGACGTCGTCTACGCGCCCGGTCTCGCCCGGCCCGCGGACATCGCCACCGTCGTGCGCGAGGTCGACGCGCCGGTCAACGTCCTGCTGCGGCCGGGCGGCCCGACGGTGGCGGAGCTGGCCGATCTCGGCGTCGCCCGCATCTCCGTCGGCGGGGCGTTCGCGTTCGCCTGCCTCGGCGCGCTGGAGAAGACCGCCCACGGGCTGCTCGACGGCGAGCTCCCACCGTGGGACGACGTCGTCGCGGGCGCCAAGCTCGCCCGCCGCGCCTTCGGGTCGTGAGCTACACGGGCACCGAGGGCGAGACCAGCGCGGTCTTCCGGCGCGATCTCGACCCGCTGATGCTCGGCGCCACCGCCGCCACGTTCGTGGCGCCCGGCTCGGTCACGAACGGCCAGTTCGGGCTCTACCGCTGGGACATCCCGGCGCACGGGGGCGGCGCGGGCGGGCACTTCCACCGCGGGTTCTCCGAGTCGTTCTACGTCGTGTCCGGCACGGTCACGCTCTTCAACGGCGAGGTCTGGACCCCGTTGCCCGCGGGCGGCTTCTGCTACGTGCCTCCGGGGGGTGTGCACGGCTTCCGCAACGACGCCGCCGAGCCCGCATCGATGCTGATCCTGTTCGCGCCGGGCGTCGCGCGGGAGCGCTACTTCGAGGAGCTCGCGGAGATCCGCCGCGCGGGCGCCGAGCTGAGCCCCGAGGAGTGGGCCGACTTCTTCGCCCGCCACGACCAGGTCAACCTCTGACCGGATTCCTCATGATCACCAGTTCGGTGCGCAGAGCGGCCAGATCTGGCCGAAAATGCACCCAACCGGCGATCACGGGGCGGAGGAGCGTGGTGTCGGTCATTTCGGTCGGCAGCCCGGGCGCCCGCCGGTAGTGTGGCGGCGGGCCGCGGGGGCCCGGGTCAGGAGGTTCTGAGGGTGGCCCTCGTCGTGCAGAAGTACGGCGGCTCGTCGGTGCAGGACGCAGACCGGATCAAGAAGGTCGCCGAGCGCATCGTGCGGACGCACAAGGAGGGCAACGACGTCGTCGTCGTGGTGTCCGCCATGGGCGACACGACCGACGAGCTGCTGGACCTGGCCGAGCAGGTGTCGCCCGCGCCCCCGCCGCGCGAGATGGACATGCTCCTCACCGCGGGCGAGCGCATCTCCAACGCGCTGGTCGCCATGGCCGTCCACGCGCTGGGGGTGCAGGCGCGCTCGTTCACGGGGTCGCAGGCCGGGATGGTCACCACGTCCAAGCACGGCGACGCCCGCATCGTGCAGGTCAACCCGCACCGCATCCGCGACGCGCTCACCGAGGGCTCGATCGTCCTCGTGGCCGGGTTCCAGGGCGTGAGCCAGGACTCGAAGGACGTCACCACGCTCGGCCGCGGCGGCTCCGACACCACCGCCGTCGCGCTCGCCGCCGCGCTGGAGGCCGACGTCTGCGAGATCTACACCGACGTCGACGGCATCTTCAGCGCCGATCCGCGCATCGTCCCCGACGCGCAGCGCCTCGCCTCGATCACCTACGAGGAGATGCTGGAGATGGCCGCGTGCGGCGCGAAGGTGCTGCACCTGCGCGCGGTCGAGTACGCCCGCCGCTACGGCGTCCCGCTGCGGGTGCGCAGCTCGTACAACGACAAGCCGGGGTCGCTCGTCACCGGCTCGATCGAGGAGATCCCCTTGGAGAACGCGATCATCACCGGGGTCGCGCACGACCGGTCCGAAGCCAAGATCACCGTGGTCGGCGTGCCGGACACGCCGGGCATGGCGGCGCGGATCTTCCGCACGGTCGCCGACGCCGACATCAACATCGACATGGTGCTGCAGAACATCTCCCGCACCGGCGAGTCGTTCACCGACATCACGTTCACGCTCCCGAAGGTCGACG
Source organism: Pseudonocardia sp. (assembly GCA_036265695.1). GTDB lineage: Bacteria > Actinomycetota > Actinomycetes > Mycobacteriales > Pseudonocardiaceae > Pseudonocardia. The sequence continues at coordinate 6,571 of DATAOO010000410.1, forward strand.
GGCCGCGCGCGGTCACCGCGCTCACCGGCGTGCAGCGCGAGATCGGGTTCGCCGAGATCGTCCACGACGACGGGGTCGGCAAGGTCTCGCTCATCGGCGCGGGCATGCGCAACCACCCCGGCGTCACCGCCACGTTCTGCGAGGCGCTCTCGCAGGCGGGCATCAACATCGAGACGATGAACACGTCGGAGATCCGGATTTCGGTGATCTGCCGGGTCGACCAGCTCGACACCGCGGTCGAGGCCTTGCACCACGCGTTCGAGCTCGGCGGCGACGAGCGGGCCGTGGTCCACGCGGGGACGGGGCGATGAGCGAGACCGGGGGACGGAAGCAGGCGGAGCTTGCGGAGCCTGCGGGGCGGATAGGCGCAGCGAGGGAATCATCGGCGGGGCCCGTCCTCGCCATCGTGGGTGCCACCGGCGCGGTGGGTTCCACGATGATCGACATCATCGACGCGCGGCCGTCCGTGCCGTGGTCGCGGATCAAGCTCGTGGCGTCGCCGCGCTCGGCGGGCAAGGTGCTGCGGGTGCGCGGCGTCGACGTCACGGTCGAGGCGTTGGCGCCCGAGGTGTTCGACGACGTGGACATCGCTCTGTTCGACGTGCCCGACGAGGTGAGCGCGCAGTGGGCGCCGATCGCCGCTTCCCGCGGGGCCGTGGCCGTCGACAACTCGGGCGCGTTCCGCATGGACCCCGAGGTGCCGCTGGTGGTGCCCGAGGTCAACGCCGAGGAGGCCCGCAACCGGCCCAAGGGGATCATCGCGAACCCCAACTGCACCACGCTGTCGATGATGGCGGCGATGGGCGCGCTGCACCGCGAGTTCGAGCTCACCGCGCTGGTCGTGGCGTCGTACCAGGCCGCGTCGGGGGCAGGCCAGGTCGGCATCGACCGGCTGCGGGCCGAGATGGACGCCGTGGCCGGCCGCGAGGTGGGCGTGCGCGGCGGCGACGTCGCCGAGGCGCTCGCCGGGCTGCCCGGCGGCTCGCCGTTCCCCGCGCCGTTGGCGCTCAACGTGATCCCGTGGGCGGGGTCGCTCAAGGACGACGGGTGGTCGTCGGAGGAGCTGAAGGTCCGCAACGAGTCGCGCAAGATCCTCGGCATCCCGGACCTGCGCGTCTCGGCGACGTGCGTGCGGGTGCCGGTGATCACCACGCACGCGCTGGCCGTGCACGCGACGTTCGCCCGCGAGGTGTCGGTGGAGGCCGCGCGCAAGGTGCTGGCCGCCCAGCCGACGATCGTGCTGCGCGACGACCCGGCGGCGGGGGAGTGGCCCACGCCCGCCGACGTCGTGGGCGACGACCCCACCTGGGTGGGCCGCATCCGCCAGGCGTTGGACTTCCCCAACACGCTGGAGCTGTTCGTGTGCGGCGACAACCTGCGCAAGGGCGCCGCGCTCAACACCTACGAGATCGCCGAGACGGTGGCGGTGGGCTGATGGCGTACGAAGAGCTGATCGAGCGCTACGAGGCGGGCGGCGGGCGGCTCGCCAAGGCCCGCGCCGAGGGTCTCGCCGTGCCGCCCGCACTGCAGACAGCCCTGCTCACCTGCATGGATTCGCGCATCAACACCTACACGCTCTTCGGGCTGAAGCTCGGTGAGGTGCACGTGCTGCGCAACGCGGGCGGCGTGGTGACCGACGACGTGATCCGCTCGTTGACGATCAGCCAGCGCAAGCTCGGCACCCGCGACGTGCTGATCGTCCAACACGCGGGCTGCGGGCTCGGCACGTTCACCGACGACGACTTCTCCGAGGAGCTGGCGCGGGAGGTCGGCATGCGGCCGCCGTGGCGCACCCACGCCTTCCGCGACCCGGCCACCAGCGTGCGCCGCGACATGGCCCAGCTCCGCCACGACCCGTTCCTGCACCCGGACACCCGGGTGCGCGGCTTCGTGCTCGACATCGAGTCGTTCGACCTCGAGGAGATCTTCGTCGATTAGCTTGACCTCGAGTCAAGTGGAGGTCCTAGCGTCGGCCGCATGACGACGACGATCTTGGTGACCGGCGCGACCGGCCGGGTCGGCGGCCAGGTGCGCGCCCAGTTGGCGGGCACGGGAGCGCGGGTGCGGGCGGTGGCCCGCCACCCGGTGGCGGGCGTCGAGGCGGCCGATCTCACCCGGCCCGAGACGCTCGCCCCGGTGCTCGCCGGGGTGGATGCGGCGTTTCTCGTCTTCCCGTCCGTGGCAGGCGACGCGGCCGCGCCTGCGCTGGTCGACGCGTTGACGGCGGCCGTGCCGCACGTCGTCTACCTCTCGGCGTTCGGGGTGCCGGACCCGCCGGACCCGGCGGCGGTCGCCGACGGCACGATCATGGGCTCGCACGCGCACGTCGAGGGCCTGTTGGCGGCGGCGCCGGGCACGGCCACGTTCCTGCGCGCGAGCGGGTTCGCCGCCAACACGCTGGGCTGGGCGCCCCAGATCCGGGCGGGCGACGTGCTGCGCTGGTTCCACCCCGACGCCCGCCGCGCGCTCGTGCACGAGGCCGACCTCGCCGCCGTCGCGGTGCGCTGCCTGCTCGGCGACGTGCCCGCAGGCGGGAGCCACCACCTCACCGGGCCGCAGCAGCTCAGCCAGGTCGAGCAGCTCGCGGCCATCGGGGCCGCGCTGGGCAGGCCGCTCCGGTTCGAGGCGCTGCCGCCCGCAGCGGCGGTCCGCGAGCTGAGCCGCGAGTTCCCGCCGGGCCTGGCCGAGATGATCGTGGCGGGGCAGGGGGCGTTCGTCGAGACACCGGAGGCGTTGTCCCACGACGTCGAGGCGCTCACCGGCCGCCCCGCGCGGACGTTCGCGCAGTGGGCCCGCGACCACGTGGCGGACTTCCGCTGAGGCCCGTCCCCGGCCGTCCGCCGCTGCGGCGCACCGCGGGGTCGTCCGCCACCGCCCGGCCTTCCGCCACCGCCCGGCCTTCCGCCGCCGTCCGGGCGCACCGCGCGGGCCGTCCCGGCCTTCCCCGCCCGGGCCACCAGCGGCCCGCGTGTGTCGCCCGGCGGGCGACGCACGTCAGGGCAGGCGCAGCGTGGTGAGGATGGCGTGGTGGTCGCTGCCGGGCAGGTCGACCACCCGGAAGCTCTCCGCCACGATGCCGTGGTTGGCCAGCACGTGGTCGATCTGCGGGCCGATCACCCGGGTGCGCTGCGTCGGACCCCAGGTCGGGGCGAGCCCGTCGCCGCGTTGGGCGGCCGCGTCGCCGCAGCCCGCCATGCCCGCGCGGAGCATGGAGTGGTCGAGGGTGGCGTTGAAGTCGCCCGCCACGATCGCCGGCGTGGGGGCCGCGCACCACGTG
>DATAOO010000411.1:0-1721 GCA_036265695.1 Pseudonocardia sp.
CGCCAACCCGACGCCGGCCACTTTCAGCAGCCCCCGCATCGCCGAGCGGATCAACGTAACGGTGTCCATCGTGGCCACCGCGTCATACAACGGGGTCGAGTCCAGCACCCGCCGCCTGCCCACCAACCCGGCCGCGAGCGCCGCCTCCAACGCCACCTCGAAGACCCGGTCCGGGCGTTGCGAGCGCCGCAGCCGCTCGCGCATGTCCACCAACACCGTATGCGCGAACCGGGACCACCCCGACCCGCCATACCCGCCGACCCCGGCGGCGTAACGCCAGCGGGCGTCAAAGGCGTACCGGTCCACCGCCTCCCGGTCCGAGAGCCCCTCCAGCCGCTGCAACACCATCACCGTGGCCACCACCGACGGCGGCACCGACCGCCGACCCATTCCGGTAAACAGATCAGCGAACAACTCATCACCGAACAACCGGTCCCGCTCCCGCGCCAGGAACCCATAGATCGAGTTCTCCGGCAGCGTCTCCTCGCAGAACCGAGCACCCTCGTCGAACAGATCACCCTGACGATCGGCACGCCCCAGCGTCACGCGCAGATCCTCCCGCAACCAGCTCTGCGGCCGGGCGACCGCCACACGAAAGACACCAGCCACCTAGGCCCGCAAGCCCGCGGCGAGGAGGTCGAGCATGCGGTCGGCCTGCTCCCGCGAGGTGGCGGCGAGCAGGATGCCCGCGAGGCTCGCCACCACGTCTTCGGCCCGCACGTCGGCGCGCAGCAGGCCCGCGTCCACCCCCGCGGCGAGCATCGCCCCGGCCGCTGCACCCAACTGCTCACGGGTCTGCGACGACGTCACCGCGCCCGCCGCGATCACGGCCCGCAACGCCTCGGCCATGCCCCGCTTCGTGGCGACGAAGTCCGCGTAGCGGCCCATCCAGGCGCGCAGCGCGGCGTCCGGCGGCAGCTCGCCCAGCAGCGCCGCCCCCTCTTGACACAGCCGCTCGAGCTCGCTGCGGTAGACCGCCTCCACCAGCGCCTCACGCGAGGGGAAGTGCCGGTAGAGCGTGCCGATGCCGACACCCGCCTTGCGCGCGATCGTCTCCAGCGCGGCGGCCCCCTCGGTGGCGGTGAGCTCGGCCAGCGCGACGTCGAGGAGGCGGCGACGGTTGCGTTCGGCGTCAGCGCGAGGAATCGGAGGGACCTCCGTTTCTGGTAGCGTGGCAAGCGGAGGGACCTCCGAATGCTACGGGAGCAGACGATGAACGAACAACGCGGCAGGCTCGGCGATCACAAGGTTCGGCGGGTCGGCTACGGGGCCATGCAGCTGGCCGAGGGCACCCCGCCCGCCCGCGAGGACGCGATCGCGGTGTTGCGCCGCGCCGTCGAGCTGGGCGTCGACCACATCGACACCGCCGAGTTCTACGGCGACGGCCTCGCCAACGACCTCATCCGCGCCGCGCTCTGGCCGTACCCGGACGACCTGGCGCTGGTGAGCAAGGTCGGCGCGGTGCGCGCAGGCCGTCTCGTGCCCGCGCAGCGCCCCGAGGAGCTCCGCGCCGGGGTCGAGGCGAACCTGCGCAGGCTCGGTGTCGAGCGGCTGGCCGTGGTCAACCTGCGCCGACTCGACGCCCGACCCGGGATCGTCGCGACCGGCGACCAGCGCGTGGACCTCGACAGCCAGCTCGCCGAGCTCGTCGCCCTGCGCGCCGAAGGCAAGATCGACGGCATCGGGCTCAGCGGCGTCGGCGTGGACGAGTTCCGCCGGGC
>DATAOO010000412.1:0-4126 GCA_036265695.1 Pseudonocardia sp.
GCCGCGTTGCCGCTGCTGCGCCGTTCCGCGAACCCGGTGATCGTCAACGTCGCATCCGGCGTCGGCTGGCCGCGCTACCTGCAAGATCCCGAGCACGACGAGTTCCCGGTGCAGGCCGTGCCGTACGCGGCGTCCAAGGCCGCGGTCATCGCCCTCACCGTGCAGTACGCGAAGAACCTCCCGGGCATGCGGGTGAACGCCTCGGACCCCGGCTACACCGCGACCGACTTCAACCGCCACAGCGGACACCAGACCGTCACCGAGGGGACGGACGCCACCGTCGCGCTGGCCACCCTCGACCAGGACGGCCCGACCGGCGAGTTCCACAACCGCGACGGCCGCATCGCCTATTGACCCCGCACCGCATCGCGATCGGCGAGCCCGCGCAGGTCCAGGTCGCCCTTGCGCAACCGGTAGACCTGCAGGGTGAGCGCGTAGTACTTCTCGGTCTCACCGACCCACTCCATGCCGATGCGCCGCGCCGTTGCGGCGCCTCGCGCGTTGCGGGGCCGCACCACCGCGAAGAGCTCGTCCGCTCCGGACGCGAAGGCGTAGTGCGCGACGGCGTGCCCGGCCTCCGCCGCGAAGCCGTTGCCCCACGCGCCGGGCGCGAGCTGCCAGCCGATCTCGAGGTCGACCTCGTCCGGCGGCAGCGGCAGGAGTGCGACGGCGCCGACCACTACCCCGGAGGCCGTGGCCTCGACCGCCCAGCGCCCCGACGGCGACGCGACCCGCTCCCCCGCCCACCGCGCCAACGTGTCGCGCATCGTCGCGACGTCGGGTATCCGGCCGACCGCGGGCGCCAGCCACCGCGCGACCTGTTCGTCGCCGAAGACGGTGAGCGCCGCGTCCGCGTCCCCGGCGACCCACGGCCGCAGCAGCAGCCGAGGTGTCCGGATCCGCTGCCCGTCGATGAGGACCAGGTCGTGTGGGTTGGTCACCGCGAACCTCCAATCGCGCCACCTGCCGCAATAGCTACGTCAACGACGTGGGACCCGCCACCATGCCCGACCGACGTCACCACGGGGGCAGCTTCGGCAACTCGCCCTCGTACTGCAGACCTTCTTCGACCTGCCCACGCGCCAGGAAGGGCAGCAGCTCTTCGTAGTAACCCTCGATCCGGAACGAGCCGTCGCCGACGACCCACTGCTCACCCTCGGCCGCGACGATCCGCAGGCCGGGGCTGCGCGGATCGGCCTGCAGCCGGAGCACGCACACCTCGATCGCGTCCAAGATCGCCTCCGGGTCCGCCTCGTGCCACTCCCAGGTGGTGTCGAGGTCGTCGTGGTGGACGATCAGCTCCGTGGTGCGCCGGGCGGGCAGCGAGAACGCGTTGACCTCGCCGGAGAACAACGTCGGCAGCGTCGGCACCTGCGCCCCGTCCTCGAGCGCCCGGAAGGCCGCCACCAACCGGTCGTTGGCCCCCTCCAAGGCACCGGCCAGCTCCGCCGCGGACTGCCGGGCGGCCGCCTCGATGCCGGCGTTCCGCTCCTCCCGCGACGCGTAGTCCGGATGCTCCCGCCCGGTGGTGGCCCAGGTGGCCAGGTTCGTCATGGCCTCCGCGTCGAGGGCCAGGTGCGCGATCATGTGTGCGCGCGTCCACCCCGCGCATTTGGTCGGCTTGCCGATCTCGTCGTCGTTGAGACTGGTCACGGTGGCCATCACCATGCCCGACTCACGCTGCATCCGGCCGATGTCCCCGGCGAGGCTCTGGGCGGTCTTGGTCACGCCGTTCATGCTTCCCCACCAGCGGCCCCGCGTGAACCGCCAGTGCCCACCGGACCAACCTTCCCGCGAGCGTCGTAACGTGCGGGCATGACGGCCGGAGCAGCACGACTGTGGGTCGACGCCTCCGCGGGCATCGCGGGCGACATGCTGCTCGGCGCCCTGCTCGACGCGGGCGCCTCCCTGGACGCGGTCCGGTCCGCCGTCGCCGCGGTCGTGCCCGGCGAGGTCGTCGTGCGGACGAGCGCGGTCACGCGGGCGGGCCTGCGCGCGCTCAAGGTCGACGTGGAGAGCACCGGCGACGGCCACCCGCACCGGTCGTGGGCCCGGATCCGGGCGCTGCTCGGATCGGCGGACCTGCCCACCGCGATCCGGGATCCCGCGCTCGCGGTCTTCGCGCGGCTCGCCGACGCCGAGGGCCGCGTGCACGGCATCCCGGCCGACGACGTCCACTTCCACGAGGTGGGGTCGTGGGACGCGATCGCCGACATCGTCGGCGTGTGCGCGGCGCTCGCCGACCTCGGCGTCGACCGGGTCACCGCGAGCCCGGTCGCGGTGGGCTCCGGACGCACCCGCGCGGCCCACGGCGACCTGCCCGTCCCCGTGCCCGCGGTGCTGGAGCTCGCCCGCGGCTGGCAGGTGCTCGGGGGCGGCGAGGGCGAACTGGCCACCCCGACCGGCATGGCCCTCCTGCGCGCGCTGGCCGACTCCTGCGGCCCGATCCCCCCGATGGAGGTCGCCGCCGTCGGGATCGGGGCGGGCGGGCGCGACACCGGCGGGCGGGCGAACGTGGTCCGCGCGGTCGTCGGCGCGGCCGCCGTCGCGGACGCCCCGACGGCCTCGGACATGTGGGTGCTCGAGACGAACGTCGACGACCTGGACCCGCGGCTGTGGCCGACGGTGCTCGCCGCGCTGCTGGCCGCCGGGGCGCCCGACGCGTGGCTCGTGCCGATCCTCATGAAGAAGGGCCGTCCCGCCCACACCCTCTGCGTGCTCGCCCACGACGCGGACCGGGAGGCGTTGCGGGACAGGGTGTTCGCGCTGACCTCCACCCTGGGCGTGCGGGAGACGCCGGTGTCGCGCACCGCGCTGCAGCGCGACTGGCGGGCCGTCACGGTGCCCGGCGGCGAGGTCCGGATCAAGGTCGGGCTGCGCGCCGGTCGGATCGCCACGGCCACCGCGGAGTTCGAGGACGCGGCCGCGCTCGCCCGCACGAGGGGCGTGCCGGTGCGGCGGGTGCTCGACGAGGCGGCGGCCGCGGCCGAGGCGGCGGGGCTCGGCCCGGGTGCGCCCTGGACTCAGAACGGCGCGGCGATCTGAGCGGCGAGGTGGCCCGCGCCGTAGCCGTTGTCGATGTTGACCACCGCGACCCCGGGCGCGCAGCTGTTGAGCATCGTGAGCAACGGGGCCAGCCCCTCGAACGACGCCCCGTAGCCGGTGGACGTCGGCACGGCCACCACCGGCGCCGCCACCAGCCCGGCCACCACCGCGGGCAGCGCCCCGTCCATCCCGGCCACGACGACGATCACCCGTGCGGCGCGCAGCGCGTCCAGCCTCCGCAGCAGGCGGTGCAGCCCCGCCACGCCGACGTCCATGACGAGGTCGGCGGTGCGGCCGAGGTGCCGGGCGGTGAGCAGGGCCTCGCGCGCGACGCGGTGGTCGGCGGTGCCCGCGGCGACCACGACGACGTGGCCGCCCGCGGGGTCGGGCGGCTCGGGCGGCCAGGCCAGCAGGCCGCAGTCGTCGGCGTGCAGGGCGTCGGGCAGCTCGGCGAGGACCGCCGCGGCGTGCTCGGGCCCCGCCCGGGTGAACAACGTGCGCGCCGCCCGTTCGCGCAGGGTGGCGGCGATCAGCCCGACCTGCTCGGGGGTCTTGCCGGGGCAGTAGACGGCCTCCGGGTAGCCGCGGCGGCGGGCCCGGTCGAGGTCGAGGTCCGCGAACCCGGCCAGCGGGTCTTCAGCCACGCCCGACCGTCACGAGGGGGAGGGTGAACGCGCCGGACTGGATCCCCGCGAGGTCCACCGCCACGAACCGGAACCCGGCGGCGACGACGGCGCGGCGGACGTCGTCGCGCAGGTCGCCCGCCGCGCGGACGATCTCGGCGGCGGGCAGCTCGACGCGGGCGACGTCGCCGTGGTGGCGCACCCGGCAGTCGGTGAACCCCAGCGCGCGCAACGCGTGTTCGGCCGCTTCGACCTGGGCCAGCTTCGCGGGCGTCACCAGCTCGTGGTGCGGGATCCGCGAGGCCAGGCACGGCGCTGCGGGCTTGTCGGCGCACGGCAGGTCGAGCGCCCGCGCGATCCGCCGCACGGCCGCCTTGTCCAGGCCCGCGTCGGCCAACGGGCGCAGCACGGCGTGCGCGGTGGCGGCGCGGGCGCCCGGTCGGTCGGGGCGCACCGCG
>DATAOO010000413.1:0-14915 GCA_036265695.1 Pseudonocardia sp.
CTGGGACACGCGGAAACGTCGTCGCTGGTCAAACTATGCGCGCCCGAAGGGATTCGAACCCCTAACCTTCTGATCCGTAGTCAGATGCTCTATCCGTTGAGCTACGGGCGCAGCGATCTTCAGTTGTAGCCTCGGCCTGGCTGGCCGTGCGGCGCGGAGGCTCCGGGATTTGAACCCGGGATGGGGGGTAACCCCAAACCGCATTAGCAGTGCGGCGCCATAGACCAGACTAGGCGAAGCCTCCCGGGGGCTCGGAGCCTCCAGCGACCACAAGCCTACACAGTCCCGTCCAGGGCTACTCACACCCCCCGCGCCGCGAGGTCGAGGAAGGGCGCGAGCGCGTCGGGGTTCAGCAGCGCCCCGCGGCTCACGGCCTTCTCCGGCGCCACGCCCGCCAGGATCTTCTTGACGGGCACCTCGCACTTTTTGCCGTTCAACGTGCGCGGGATCGCCTCGACCACCACGAACCGGTCGGGGACGTGGCGCGGCGACAGCTCGGAGCGCAACGCCTTGCGCAGGCCCGGCTCCACGTCCTCCAACGCAGCCCCGTCGGCCAGCACCAGGAAGCAGAGCAGGGCGCCCTCGTCGCGGCCGCCCAGCTCGGTGGTGTCGATCACCAGCGAGTCGGCGACCTCGGCGAAGCCCTCGACCACCGCGTAGAAGTCGGCCGTGCCCATGCGGACGCCGCCGCGGTTGAGGGTGGAGTCGCTGCGCCCGTAGATGACGTAGGAGCCGCGCGGGGTGACGCGCACCCAGTCGCCGTGCCGCCACACGCCCGGGAAGTCCTCGAAGTAGGCCTCGCGCAGGCGGCTGCCGTCCGGGTCGTTCCAGAACATCACCGGCATCGACGGCATCGGGTTGGTGATCACCAGCTCGCCGACCTCGTCGACGAGCTCCTTGCCTTCCTCGTCGTAGGCCACCACCCGCACGCCGAGCGCCGCGCACGAGATCTCCCCCAGCCACACCGGCACGTTCGGCGCCGACCCGACGAACCCCGTGCACACGTCCGTGCCGCCGGACATCGAGCCGATCTGGATCTGCGCGCCCACGGCGTCGCCGATCCAGCGGAAGCCGTCCTCCGACAGCGGCGCTCCGGTGGAGCCGATCGAGCGGACGCTGGACAGGTCGTTCTCGTCGCCCGGCCGCAAACCCGCCTTGAGGCACGCCTGCAGGAACGGCGCCGACGTGCCGAACACCGTGATGCGGTGCTTCTCGGCCAGCCGCCAGAGCGCGCCGAGGTCGGGGTGGCCGGGGTTGCCGTCGAACAGCACGATGGGCGCGCCGACCAGCAGGCCGCCGATGAGGAAGTTCCACATCATCCAGCCGGTGGTGGTGAACCAGAAGAAGCGGTCGGCGGGCGTGACCTCCAGCGAGAACGCGAGCGACTTCTTGTGCTCCAGGACGATCCCGCCGTGCCCGTGCACGATGCCCTTCGGCAGCCCGGTGGTGCCGGAGGAGTAGAGCACCCAGAGCGGGTGGTCGAACGGCACCGGCTCGAAGGCGAGCTCGCCGGGAGTGCCGGTGAACTCCTCCCACCCCGTGCAGCCCTCGACCGGCTCGCCGACGACCACGGTGGCGCGCAACGTCGGCAGCTGGTCGCGCAGCGCGGTGATCGTGGGACGGATGTCGAACCGCTTGCCGCCGTAGGCGTAGCCGTCGACGGCGAGCAGCACCGCGGGCTCGATCTGCGCGAACCGGTCGTGCACGGCGCGGGCACCGAAATCCGGCGAGCACGACGACCAGATCGCGCCGAGGCTGGCCGTGGCCAGGAACGTCACGAGGGTCTCGACGCTGTTGGGCGCCAGCGCGACCACGCGGTCGCCCCGGCCCACGCCGAGCGCGACGAGCCCCGCCCGCGCCCGGCCGACCAGCTCCCGCAGCTCGCCGCGGGTGACCGTGCGCTCGACGCCGTCCTCCCGCGCGTAGATCACCGCGGTGTCCGCGTCGGCGCCGGGTCGCAGCGCCTCTTCGGCGTAGTTCAGCGTGGCGCCCGGGAACCACTGCGCCCCGGGCATCTCGCGGGAGCCGAGCACGGCCGTGGGCGAGCTGTGGAAGCGGACGTCCAGGAACTCGACGACGGCCGACCAGAAACCGTCGAGGTCGGTGACCGACCAGTCGTGCAGGGCCGCGTACTCGCGCGCGTCGACACCTTTGCGCTCCCGGAGCCAGTCGGTGAACTGCGCGAGGGGCCCGCGGTGATCGGGATCGGGTCGCCACAAGACGTCGGGTTCCACGGCGTCCAGCATTGCACGAGAACTCGCTTGTATTGACTACATACACGTTCTACCTTGGTGTCATGACCCGGACCTACCGCTCTCCTCGACGGGCGATGCAGGCGCAGCAGACCCGCGTCGCGGTGCTGGGCGCCTGCCGTGCGCTGTTCGGCGAGCGCGGCTGGGCCGCCACGGGGGTGCGCGACATCGCGGGCGCGGCGGGCGTCTCCGTCGAGACGGTGTACGCGACGTTGGGCGGCAAGGTCGCCCTGCTCACCGCGGCCCTCGACGGCGCTGTGGCGGGCGACGACGACCCGATCCCGCTGTCCGAGCGGCCGGTGTTCCTCGCGATGGGCGAGGGCGAGTTCGACGCGCGGGTGCGCGCGGCCGCCGCGTTGATCACCGACATCCACGTCCGCACGATCGGGCTCCAGCGGGCGCTCCGCGAGGGCGCCGGGGGCGAGCGCGCGTTGGCGGAGCTGCTGGCCACGCAGGAGGCGAACCGGCGGGTGAGCACCGGGCAGGGCATGGCGCTGGTGCTGCGCCGCCCGATCCCCGAGCGGGAGCTCGACCTGTTCTGGGCGCAGACCTGTCCCGAGGTCTACGACGCGCTGGTCAACCGGTCGGGGTGGAGCACCGAGGAGTACGCCACATGGGTGGCGAGCTTGCTGGAGAACCTGAGGGGGGAGCTATGAGGACGAACGACGACGGGCCCGCCGACACGCGGATGATGGGCATCGTCCACGACGCGCTGCGCCGCGACCTGGCGCGCACCCGGGCGGCGCTGGCCAGCCCGGTGCCACCGGCCCAGCGGCGGGCGCTCGCCGCGCACGTCGACTGGATGATGGACTTCCTGCACGAGCACCACGAGGGCGAGGACAAGGGCCTCTACCCGATGGTGCGGGCGATCAACCCGGCGGCCGGTGGGCTGCTGGACGCGATGGCCGCCGACCACGCCCGGGTCGACCCGGCGGTGGCGGGTGTGCGGGCGGCCGCGGCCCGCTGGGCGGCCGACGACGGCGAACGTGGGGCCTTGCTGGACGCGATCACCGCGCTGGAGGGCGTGCTCCTGCCGCACCTCGAGCGCGAGGAGAACGAGGCGATGCCGGTGGTGTCGGCGACGATCACGCACCGCCAGTGGCACGCGTGGGACCAGGAGCACAACATCAAACCCAAGTCGCTGCCGAAGCTCGCCGAGGAAGGCCTGTGGCTCATGGACGGGCTCGACCCGGCCCGGCGCGCGATCGTCGAAGCCGAGGTGCCGTGGGTGCCGCGGATGATCGTGCTCCACGGCTTCGGCCCCGGCTACCGGCGGCGGTCGGCGGCGCGCTGGGCCGGCACGCCGATCGGGGCGACGTCGTGAGGGCGGACGGCGGGTCGGAGGGCGGCCCGGCGGCGGGCGGCCGAGTGGTGGCGGGCGGCGGCGCGGACGGCCCCATGGCGGTCAGCCGTGCGTCAGACGGCGATGATCGCCGGTTGGTTGCGGAAAGCGGTCAGATGTGGCCGGAAACGGGACGAACCGGCGATGGCGGTGGCCGGGCGGGCGACCACCCCGGCGCGCCGTCCGGTGGCGCGAAGCGGCGGCTCCCGCAGGCCGGGGCGGCCGAGGTGGTCGTCGACGCCGCGCCCGAAGCGGTCTGGGCGGTGCTCGCGGACGTGACCCGCATCGGGGAGTGGAGCCACGAGTGCCGCGGCGCCGAGTGGCTCGACGGCGCGACGGCGGCTGCGCCGGGCGTGCGGTTCCGCGGCCGCAACAAGGTGGGCGCGCTCGTGCGGTGGGCCCGCGTCTGCGTGATCCGCGCGGTCGACGCGCCGCACGAGCTCGTCTGGGAGACGGTCGGGCCGCCGCTCATGCGCGACGCGTCGCTGTGGCGGGTGCGGCTCGACCCGGTCGACGGTGGCACGCGCATCCGACAGGAGTTCCGCATCCTGTCGATGGCGGCGTGGGCCGACCGCGCGGTCGCCGCCGTGATCCCCGCCCACCGCGACCGCATCGCCGCCCTGGAGGCCGACCTGCGCCGACTCGGCGAGGTGGCCCGCGTCAGCGCAGGTGGGCGTCGAACCAGTTGAGGGTGCGCTGCCAGGCCTCGGCGGCGGTGGCGGGGTCGTCGTCGAAGCGGTGGCGGCCATCGCTCGGGTAGACGACCACGTCCGTCGCCATCTCCGACGCCGACACCGCCGTGCGCAGCCGGTCGACCCCCGGCTCGTCGGTGCCGTAGATGCCCAGCCACGGGCAGGTGAGGCCCGCCGCGTCGGAGACGAGCGTGATGAGGCTCGCAGGCGGCACCTCGTTGCCCACGGTGACCGCCGCGCCGAGCGTGCGCGTGGCCGCGACGAAGAGCGCGACCGACCCGCCGATGTCGAACCCGACCACCCCCATGCGGTCGGCCTTGACCTCCCGCTCGGCGAGCCAGCCGAACGCGGTGTCGGTGTCGGCGACGATCTGGTCGCGGTCGAGCCGCCCGACCTGTTCCTGGGCGCGGTCTTCGGACACCTCGTCGGCGTCGTCGCGGTGGTAGAGGTGCGGGGCGACGACGAGCCACCCGTCGCCCGCGAAGCCCTGCACGAGACCCCGTACGGAATCGGTGATGCCGCGCGCGCCGTGCAGCACGACGATGCCGCCCCGGACCGACGCGTCCGGTTCGGCGACCGTGAGCCGCAGCTCGCTGCCGTCCACCAAGGGCACGGCCTCCGTCCGGACTTCGCTCATGGTTCCAGCCTGACATGAATCCCCGGGTCCGCTCGCGTCGGGCGCCGCTACCGTGACCGGCATGACGCTCATCCGCCCCGACCTCGACACGCTGCCCGCCTACGTCCCCGGCAAGGCGATCCCCGGTCTGGTCAAGCTGGCGAGCAACGAGGTGCCGCTGCCCCCGACGCCTGCGGTGCTGGCCGCGGTGGCCGAGGCCGCCGCGCTGGGCAACCGCTACCCGGACCTGGCGGTCGTCGGGCTCACCGAGCGGCTGTCGACGGCGCTCGGGGTGGGCGCGGAGCGGATCGCGGTCGGGTGCGGCTCGGTGAGCCTCTGCCAGCAGCTGGTGTCGGCCACCTGCCTGGAGCCCGAGGACGAGGTGCTCTACGCGTGGCGCTCGTTCGAGGCGTACCCGATCGTCAGCCAGATCGGCGGCGCCCGCCGGGTCACCGTGCCGCTCGACGCCGAGTTCCGGCACGACATCGACGCGATGGCCGCCGCCGTCACCCCGCGCACGCGGCTGGTGTTCGTGTGCAGCCCCAACAACCCGACGGGCACGGTCGTCACCCGGGAGGAGCTGGAGCGCCTGCTCGCGGCGGTGGGTCCGGACGTGCTGGTGGCGCTCGACGAGGCCTACCACGAGTACGTCACCGACCCGGCCGCCGCCGACGGGCTGCCGCTGCTAAACGCCCACCCCAACCTGGTCGTGCTGCGCACCTTCTCCAAGGCCTACCGGCTGGCGGCGCTGCGGGTGGGCTATGCGGTGGGCGCGCCGGAGGTCGCCACCGCGCTGCGCAAGGTGTGCGCGCCGTTCAGCGTCAACACGCTGGCCCAGGCCGCCGCCGTCGCCGCGCTGGACGACGCCGCGGCGCTGCTCGCCACGTGCGCCGACACCGTGGAGGAGCGGGTGCGGGTGCGGGACGCGCTGGTGGCCGCGGGCTACACGGTGCCGCCGACCCAGGCCAACTTCGTGTGGGTGGCGCTGGGCGAGCGCACGGCGGCGTTCGCGGCGCACTGCATGGAGCACAAGGTCGTGGTGCGCCCGTTCCACCCCGACGGCTGCCGGGTGACGGTGTCGACGCACGCCGAGAACGACCAGTTCCTCGCCGCGGCCCGCGAGTTCGCCGCTACCGCAGGCTGAGCACCCAGCCGACAACGCGGTCGCCGATCAGCGCGCCCCCGATGGCGGCGGGGACGGCGACGATGAACGTGAGCAGAAGGTCGAGATCGAGCGGCATCACGGTAACGACTTCGCATCGATCCGCGGCCCCGTTACGGCCGAACGGACCAGGACGACCGACGGCCGTCCCGGCCCGGTGAGCGGCTAGCGAACGCCACGCCTGCCGTAGAGCCCGGCCACCAGGCCCACGCCGATCGCGGCGACGATGATCTGCACGATCAGCTCGATCCAGTCGATGCCGCGGGTGTCGGCCACGCCCAGCAGGCGCGCGATGAACGTTCCGATGAACGCCGCGACGATGCCGACGAGGATGGTCAGCCAGATCGGGATGTTCTGCTTGCCCGGGGCGAACAGGCGGCCCAACACACCGAGGACCAGGCCGATGATGATCGCGCCGATGATGCTGCCGATAGTCATGGTTCTGAGTAGCACGGTCCAGGATGGACGCAAGACGCCGACGGCCGAGTGCGCCCGAAGCGTTATCGGATGTCACCCGGCCGTTTCCTAAGCCTCGAGGACGTAGCCCTCGCCGCGCACCGTGCGGATGCGCTCCGGGCCGATCTTGCGACGCAGGTAGGAGATGTAGACCTGCACCAGGTTGGGCGACGCGGGCTCCGACCACACCTCGCGCGCCAGGCGGTCGGGCGGCACGACCTCGCCGGGCGTGCCGATCAACGCCAGCAGCAACGAGTACTCCGTTGGCGAGAGCGACACGGGCGCCCCCTCCACGCTGACCTCGCCGAACTCCGTGTCGACGGCCAGCTCGCCCTGCCGCAGCACCGTGGACTCGACGGCCGGGCCCAGCCGCAGCCGCAGCCGGATGCGGGCGGCGAGCTCGTCGACGGCGAAGGGGCGCAGGAGGTAGTCGTCGCGATCGCCGCGCAGCAACGCGAGCAGGGCCGCCCGGCGCTCGCGCGGCGTGACCGCGATGACGGCCACGTGCGGCGCCTCCGACTGGATCGACGCCAGCACCGCCGCCTGGTCGGGGCCGGGCAGCTCGACGTCGAGCACGACGAGCGCGGGGTCGCGGGCGCGCACGGCGTCGAGCACGCCGATGCCGTCGGCGACCGCGCTCACGCTCACCCCCTCGCTACGCAGGCTGCGCAGCACGGAGGCCGACGTGGCCGTGGGGGGCAGCGCCAACAGGACATGATCGTTGGGGAGCGCGGACGCACGCGGCACCGACGCCAATGTCGGCACGTACGTTGACGCACCCCCCGGGGGAGCGACGGGGAGCATCACCCGACAGTGTGCACCCGTCCGGGTCGGGATAACAATCCTCTAACGGGACGACCTCACCCTTCCGCGGCTACCGCTCACCGAGCGCTGAGAAGCACATTGCTCCGAAAGGCGTACGTTCCCTCAGATCGGATGCGACCTGGCGCGCCGGAACGACCTGTGGGCGCGCACGCGCAACCACACCTCTCAGGTTGCTCGATCGGCCCCCGTCGTCTTGCTTACTGTCTCGCCCCATGCGACGGACCCACGCCGCCGCGGAGGATCTGCGCGAGTCGCCTTCCGAGACGACCGTAGCGCTGATCGCCCGTTTGTCTGCGGAGCACGACGTCCCCCCGGTGGGGACGCTCGGGCAGCGCAGGCATTCCCGTGGGTCGGCCGCTGTCGTCAGCCGGGACGCGGGCACGGGCCGCGGTACCGGCATACGACGACTGGCCCCGGTGGCGGTGGGCGCGGTCGTGATGCTCGTCGCCACGCTCGTCCTCACCACCGTCCGCTCCCCCCAAGCCCCCGTGCTCGCCGACCAGTCGGCTCCGGTCGCGACGCTCGACCCCGCGGCGCCGTCCGCGGCACCCACCCAGGCTCCGCTCCCCAGCACGAGTCAGGCGGTCGCGGCCACACCCGCGCCGCCCGCGCAAGCCAAGCCCGCTGCTCCCCGGCCTCCCGCGCCGGGGAGCGCGGCTCGGCCCGCGCCGCGGGCGGGTGACGGCACGCAAGCCGCCACCGCCCGCGGCTGGGTGCTCGCGACCGCCGACGAGTTCAACGGCACGGCGCTGAGTAGCCGGTGGGGCCCCTACGACGGGGAGGGCAACGGCGGCGAGGGCCGCCGCGATCCCGCCGCGATCTCCGTCCAGAACGGGATCATGACGATCCGCGGCGACAGCAAGGGCACCACCGGCGGTATGGCCTGGAGCGGCGACCAGCGGTTCGGCAAGTGGGAGGTCCGCGCCCGCTTCCCCAAGGGCGACAAGCAGTACCACCCCGTGCTCCTGCTGTGGCCCGAAGGCAAGTGGCCCGACGGCGGCGAGGTGGACTTCGCCGAGACCACCAGCGCGTCGTCGGACGTCAGCTTCTTCCTGCACTACAGCTCGTCGAACAAGCAGAAGAGCGCCGAGAAGCCGCTCGACCTGACCCAGTGGCACAACTACGCCGTCGAGTGGGTCAACGGGCGGATCACCGGTTACATCGACGGCCAGCAGTGGTTCCAGAGCACCGACTCCGGCACGCTCCCGCCCGGCCGGATGCACCTCGCGATCCAGCTCGACTACTTCCCCGACGGCGGCTCCCCGAAGCCCACCGAGATGGACGTCGACTACGTCCGGATCTACAAGTAGCTGCTCCGCGGCACGACCCGTCCCGCCCGGCGCTCCCCACCGGGCGGGACGGCTGCTTTCGTCCCCCTGATGGCGACGTCGGGCACGCTGAGTGCACGATCTCCGCGCAAGTGGATTACCTTCGGCGTGTCCCCACCACCCTCCTGGAGGCCTCCGCTATGACGCTCGCCGACGTCCGGACCGAGCACCCGCTCGCGATAACCACGGTCGAGGAGGTGGAGCGGGTCCGCGCCGCGCTGGCCGACGCGGGCTTCCTCGGCGACACCGTGCGGTTCGCGTTCTTCCTCCCCGAGGAGCCGCCGAAGGCGGAGGTGCTCGCGTTCAGCGAGGGCGACGTGGTCGACCGGCGCTTCCGCGTGGCCCTGCTCGACCTGGCCAGCGGGCGCTCGTGGGACACGGTCGTCTCCGCGACGAACGGCGAGGTCGTCTCCTCCCGCGAGCTCGACCCCGCCACCGAGGGCCAGCCGCCGATCATCGACTCGGAGTTCATGGTCGTCGAGGAGATCCTGAACGCCGACCAGGGCTGGCTGGCCGCGCTGGAGAAGCGCGGGATCGACCCCACGCTGGTGCGCGCGGCGCCGCTGTCGGCGGGCGTGTACGACTACCCCGACGAAGCGGGCCGCCGGATCCTGCGCTCGTTCGGGTTCGTCCAGGAGCACGAGAAGGACCACTGCTGGGCGCACCCGATCGACGGGCTCGTGGCCTACGTCGACCTCACCACGGGCTCGGTGGACCGCATCATCGACGCCGAGGCGCTGGCGGTGCCGTCGGAGTCGTCGGGCAACTTCGACGATCCCGAGGTGCAGGGCACGCCGCTCGACACCCTCAAGCCGATCGAGATCACCCAGCCCGACGGCCGGTCGTTCACGATCGAGGGCAACCGGGTGCGCTGGGCCAAGTGGGACCTGCGGATCGGGTTCAACGAGCGCGAAGGCCTCACGCTGCACCAGGTCTCGTTCGACGGGCGGCCGATCGTCTACCGGGCGTCCGTGGCCGAGATGGTGGTGCCCTACGCCGACCCGTCGCCCGTGCGGTTCTGGCAGAACTACTTCGACAACGGCGAGTACATGCTCGCCCGCGGCGCCGACTCCCTGCAGCTGGGCTGCGACTGCCTCGGGGACATCGCCTACCTCGACGCCGTCATCGCCGACGACCTGGGCGCGCCCAAGACCATCCAGAACGCCATCTGCGTGCACGAGGAGGACTACGGCGTCCTCTGGAAGCACTCGGACATCTTCACCGGCAGCGCGGAGACGCGGCGCCAGCGGCGGATGGTGTTCTCCTACTTCGCGCCGATCGGCAACTACGACTACGGCTTCTACTGGTACCTCTACCTCGACGGCACGATCCAGCTCGAGTGCAAGGCCACCGGCATCGTGTTCACGGCGGCGGGCGGCACGGAGTACGCGTCGCAGATCGCGCCCGGGCTCACCGCCCCCTACCACCAGCACCTGTTCTCGGCGCGGCTGGACATGACCGTCGACGGGGTGCGCAACGCCGTCGAGGAGGTCGAGGCGCAGCGCGTGCCGATGGGGCCGGGCAACCCGTACGGCAACGCGTTCACCCAGGCCCGCACGCGGCTCACCCGGGAGTCCGAGGCGCGCCGGGACGCCGACGGCTCGGTCGGACGCGCCTGGCAGATCGTCAACCCGGAGGTGTCCAACGCGGTCGGGCGACCCGTCGGCTACCAGCTGCTGCCCGAGGGGCGGCCCGCGCTGCTGGCCGACGCGGAGTCGTCGATCCACGCCCGCGCGACGTTCGCCGCCCACCACCTGTGGGTCACCGCCTACGACCCGGCGGAGCGCTACCCGGCGGGCGACTTCGTCAACCAGCACCCCGGCGGTGCGGGGCTGCCCGCGTGGACGGCGGCCGACCGGCCGATCGACGGCGAGGACATCGTCGTCTGGCACACGTTCGGCACCACGCACTTCCCGCGCCCGGAGGACTGGCCGGTGATGCCGGTGGACCACGTCGGGTTCACGCTCAAGCCGGTGGGCTTCTTCGACCGCAACCCCACGCTGGACGTCCCCGCGCCGCGCGGGCACTGCGGTTGACACCAGGCGCCGCATCCCGCGGATGACCTGCCGCGGGTGCGGCTGAGGCGTACCGTCGGTGTGTGCTCATCGAGCTTCTCGGAGCGCTCGCGGCCGCCGCCGGGCTGTGGGGTGTGGCCGGGCTGCGGGTGGTGCGCCAGTACGAGCGCGGCGTGGTGTTCCGGTTCGGGCGGGTGCAGTCCGGGGTGCGCCAGCCGGGGTTGACGCGGGTCCATCCGGGTGTCGACCGGTTCCACCGCGTGAACATGCAGATCGTGACGATGCCGGTGCCCGCGCAGGACGGGATCACCCGCGACAACGTCACGGTGAAGGTCGACGCGGTCGTCTACTTCAAGGTGGTCGACCCGGTGCGCGTGGTCGTCGACGTGCAGGACTACCGGGCGGCGATCGGGCAGGTGGCGCAGACGTCGCTGCGTTCGATCATCGGCAAGAGCGACCTCGACGACCTGCTGTCCAACCGTGAGCGGCTCAACCAGGGTCTGGAGCTGATGATCGACAGCCCGGCGCTGGGCTGGGGCGTGGCCATCGACCGCGTCGAGATCAAGGACGTGGCGCTGCCCGAGACGATGAAGCGGTCGATGTCGCGACAGGCCGAGGCGGAGCGGGAGCGGCGGGCCCGGGTGATCAGCGCGGACGGCGAGCTGCAGGCGTCGGCGAAGCTGGCGCAGGCGGCCGCGGCGATGTCGCGCCACCCCGCCGCGCTGCAGCTGCGGCTGCTGGAGACCGTGGTGCAGGTGGCGTCGGAGAAGAACTCGACGCTCGTGCTGCCGTTCCCGGTGGAGCTGCTGCGGTTCCTGGAGGCGAGCACCGGGCGGGCGGTGGAGGCCGCCGCCGATCCCGCTGCGGCCGAGCCCCCCGCGGCCGAGATCCCGCCCGGGCCGCGGCCCGTCAGCCCTGAAGGCCGCGACGAACCAGCAGCGGGGTGACGTCGGGCTCGCGCCCGCGGAAGCGCTCGTAAGCCGCCATCGGGTCGACGGCACCGCCGCGCGCGAGCAGCTCGCGGCGGAAGCGCTCGCCGTTCTCGCGCCGCAGCCCGCCGTGCTCGGTGAACCACTCGACGGTGTCGGCGTCGAGCACCTCGCTCCAGATGTAGGAGTAGTACCCGGCGCTGTAGGCCCCGCCGAAGACGTGGTTGAAGTAGGTCGAGCGGTAGCGCGGGGGCACGCTGGGCACGTCCACGCCCGCCAGCGCCGCCGCTTCGAACGCCTCGACGTCGGTGACGGGCTGGTCGGCGCCGAGCCGGTGCCAGGCCTGGTCGAGCAGCGCGGCGGCCAGGTACTCGGTGGTCGCGGCGCCTTCGCCGAAGCGGCGGGCATCCTTGATCTTGTCGAGGGCGTCGGCGGGCAGCGGCTCGCCGGTCTCGTGGTGGCGGGCGTAGGCGGCGAGGATCTCCGGGTCCTCCAGCCACATCTCGTTGACCTGCGAGGGGTACTCGACGAAGTCGCGCGGCACGGCCGTGCCCGCGAACATCGGGTAGCGGACGTCGGAGAACAGGCCGTGCAGGGCGTGCCCGAACTCGTGGAAGAGGGTGCGCACCAGATCGAGGGTGAGCAGGGTCGGTTCGCCGTCGGCGGGCTTGGGGATGTTGAGCGTGTTGAGCACGACCGGCCGGCTGCCCAGGAGGTGGGACTGGGTGACGAAGGAGTTCATCCAGGCGCCGCCGCGTTTCGGGTCGCGGGCGTAGAGGTCGGCGACGAACAGGCCGAGCGGGCCGTCGTCGTCGGCGACGTCGAAGACGCGGACGTCGGGGTGGTAGGTCGGGAGGTCGTGCCGTTCGGCGAAGCGCAGGCCGTAGAGCCGCCCCGCGGCGCGGAAGACGCCGTCGTGCAGCACGCGCTCCAGCTCGAGGTAGGGGCGTAGAGCGGCGGCGTCGACGGCGAAGCGCTCGCGGCGCACCCGCTCGGTGAGGAACGGGCGGTCCCACGGGGCGATCGGGTGTTCGGCGAGGTCCTCGGCTTCCCGGCGGGCGTTGGCCGCGGCGACCGGGGCGAGGCGGTGCAGCATCGCGTCGACCGCCTCGGTCGACCCGGCGGTCCCCGTCTCGACCACCCACGAGGCGTGGTGGGGATGGCCGAGGAGGCGCGCCCGCTCGGCGCGGAGATCGACGATCTTGAGCAGCGTGGCGCGGGTGTCGTGCGGGCCGCCCAGGCCGCGCGTGACGGACGCGGTGTGCAGCCGTTCCCGCAGGTCCCGGTGGGTGAGGACGGCGAGGGCGGGCTGTTCGGTGGGGAGGACGAGGGTGAGGAGGTGGCCGTCGAGACCGCGGGCGCGGGCGGACCGCGCCGCGGCCGAGAGCGCGTCGGGGGTGAGCCCGTCGAGGTGGGTGGGGTCGGTGACGTGGACGGCGGCGGCCGCGGCCCCGGCGAGCAGCCGGTTGCCGAACTCCGTGGTCAACGTCGACAGCTCGGCGTTGATCGCGCGCAGCCGCTCCTGCTCGGCCGGGCCGAGCCGGGCGCCCGCCCGCACGGCGTCGCGGTGATAGCGCTCGACCAGCCGCCGGTCCTCGGTGTCCTCGGCGCCGCTGCCACCCGCCGAGACCGGAGCGTCCCGACCCGCCGCGGCCCGCCCGGCGCCACCGGCCGCGCCATCTCCACCCGCCGCAGCTCTCCCGGCGCCACCCGCCGCGCCATCCCCCCCCACCGCGCCATCCCCACCGGGCGCGCCATCCGCGGAGACCGGAGCGTCCCCGCCGGCCGTGCCGCCCCCATCTGCCGCGCCGCCCTCACCCGCCGCGCCATCCCCACCGGCCGCCCCGCCCCTACCTGCCGCGCCGCCCTCACCCGCCGCGCCATCCCCACCGGCCGCGGCCGCCGCGACGCCACCCACCCCCCACTTCGCCGCGACGGCCTCGATGCGCGCGAACAGCGCGGGGTCGAGCCGGATCGCGTCGGCGTGGGCGGCGAGCAGCGGCGCCACCTCGGCCTCGACCGCCCGGATGCCCTCGGTGCTGGCCGAGGCGGCGAGGACGAAGAACACGGCGGAGACGCGGCGCAGCACGTCGCCGGAGCGCTCCAGGGCGACGACCGTGTTCTCGAACGTCGGCGGCGCGGGATCGGCGGCGATCGCGGCGACCTCCGCCCGCTGGCGGGCCATGCCCTGGACGAACGCCGGGAGGAAGTGCTCCTCGCGGATGGCGGAGAAGTCCGGGTAGCCGAACGGGAGGGGGCTGGGCGCGAGGAAGGGGTTGGCCGCCATCCACCCATGATCGCTGGTCATCCGGCCAGGAGGGCGGCCGCCTTTTCGCCGATCGCCACGGCCGTGGCGGCCGGGCCACGGCGCGGCACAACAGGGAGGACGGACGTGTCGGCGACCCGCAGGCCGTCGACGCCGAGCACCCGCAGCTCCGGATCGACCACCCGACCCATCGCCGCGCTGCCGCACAGGTGCACGGCGGTGGTGAGGTGGGCGGCGATCCAGGCGTCGAGCACGCGGTCGTTGCCGAGCACGTCGCCGCCGGGGTCGGTGCGCGCGCCCAGCCCCGCGCGGAGGAGGTCGGCGCCCGTGCGCAGGGCGTGGCGCAGGCGGCGGCGGTCGTGCTCGGTGCGCAGGTAGCCGTAGGAGATGCGGTCGAGGTCGAGCACACCGCGGCTGTCGGGCTGTTGGAGCGCGCACATGAGCTGCAGGTCGCCGTCGGGCACGAACGGACGGGTGAAGAGCAGCACCTCGACGTCGCCCGCCGGGTCGGCGCCCGCGTCCCAGTGCAGCGCGGCCTGCGCGGTGGGGGCGTGCGGGTGCGGCGGCGGGTCGTCGGTGCGGAACGGCAGGAACACGGCCGGGTGGTCGGACCAGCCGCGGCCGACGTCGGGGAGGTCGAGCAGGACGTCGACGCCCGCGGCGCGCAGCGCGTCGGCCGGGCCGAGCCCCGAGCGCAGCAGGATCCGCGGCGTGCCGACGGCGCCCGCGCACAGCACCACCTCACCCGCCGGGATGCGCTCCCCGCCCGCGAGCTCCACCCCGACCGCGCGGCCGCGCTCCACCAGCACCCGCTCGACGGTCGTGTCGGCGCGCACGGCGGGCCCGCGCGGCTCCATGATCCCCTGGGTGCCGGGTGCCCTACCCAGCCCGCCGTCCCCCATCCCCAGCCCGCCGGCCCCCGCCCGCCCGGCGTCCCCCATCCCCAGGCCGCCGGGCTCCGTCCCGACCGCGGCTGCGTCGTCGAAATCACCAACACGCGGTGTCGAATCGTACGACTCACGGGGGGGTTGC
>DATAOO010000414.1:0-15660 GCA_036265695.1 Pseudonocardia sp.
GTCGTAGTCGGTCGCCATCGTTCCCACCCTCTTGCCATGCCTCGCGACATGCGCTTTGTCGTGTCGTGCCGCTGGACAACGTCACAGCGGCGGTGTTTGTGCCCGGCATCCGAGTGACGCAGGTCTCAGCGTGGGACGACATCGCCGACCCTCCGAGCGTTGCTGGGGCCCCCCGTGGGCGCGCAGAGGGTAGCTCAAAGCAGAGGCAGGCGCCCGGCGCCCCGTGCGCACGCGCCCAGCGCCAGTAGGGTCTCGTGCCGTGACCGCTGCGCAGGAGGAGGAATGACCGTGCGCAACCGCCCCTACCAGCGCCGCCGTCGGGGGCCCGTGCTCCTCGTCGTCGCGGTCCTCGCGGTAGCCGTAGCGGTCACGTGGACCACGGTCTTGGTCAAGACCGGCGCGGCCACCGGGGTGGCCGCGTGCCCGCCGCCCGCCGCCGGGCCCGTCCCGGGTGCGGTGCTGCCCGCGAGCGCGCTGGCGAACGTGGCGCCGGTGCCACCGGCTGCGGTCAAGGTCCGCGTGCTGAACGCAAGCGGCCAGCGTGGGCAGGCCAACCTCGTGGCCGCCCAGCTCGGCGACTTCGGCTTCGCACAGGCCGCCCCGCCGACCAACGACCCGCTCTACCCCGACGGCGACATGGTGTGCACCGGGCAGCTGCGCTTCGGGCAGGCCGGGCTGGGGGCGGCGAGCACGGTCGCGCTGCTCGTGCCCTGCGCCGAGCTGGTGCGCGACGGGCGCGCCGACGACACCGTCGACGTCGCCGTCGGCACGGCGTTCGGCGACGTGAACCCCGGCCGCGCGGTCCGCGACGCGCTCGACCAGCTCGGCGCGTCCGGCTCGGGCACCACCGGCTCCGGCAACGCCGACCCCGCCGCGGGCAACAACCAGCAGCCCGCCGCACCGGTCGTCGACGCGGGCACGCTCGCCGCGGCCCGGGAGACGGCCTGCCGCTGAGCGCCGGTGTCCGGGCTCCCTACACCGCCCCCGCGCCGTGCTCGGCCGCGAGCGCGCGCAGCTCCTCGGCGATCGCGGGGGTGGCGGCGTAGAGCGCGTCCACGCCGAGGCCGTCCTCCGGCGGCACGCGCCCGCCCGCGGGCGGTGTGCGCACCACCGCGCCCGCCTCGCTCGCGACCAGCGCCGCCGCCGCCCAGTCCCACCAGCTGCAGCCGTGCTCCAGGTACGCGTCGACCCAGCCCGCCGCCACCCCGCACAGGTCCAGCGCCGCCGAGCCGGTGCGCCGCACGTCGCGCACGTGCGGGAGCACGCCCGCGATCATCGCGACCTGCCGGACCCGCCGCTCCGCGCGGTAGGAGAAGCCGGTGGAGAGCATCGAGAGGGCGACGTCGGTCGCGCCGGAGACCGAGAGCGGCGCCCCGTCGCAGGTGGCACCCAACCCCAACCCGGCGCTCCACACCCGGCCGGAGGCGGGCTCCACGACGGCACCCGCGAGCGAGCGCCCGTCGCGCACCGCGGCCACCGATACCGCGTACCAGGGCAAGCCGTAGAGGAAGTTGACGGTGCCGTCGATCGGGTCGACCACCCAGTGCACCCCCGGGCCGACCGCGCTGCCGCCGTACTCCTCCCCCAGCACGGTGTCGCCGGGGCGCAATGCGGAGAGCCGCTCGCGCACCAGGGTCTCGACGGCGTGGTCCGACGCCGTGACGACGTCGGTCGGGGTGCTCTTCGTGGTGACGCCGTCCCCGTCCCCGTTCTCCCACGGACGCGGGAGGGACCGCAGGTGCGCGGCGGCGTCGAGCGCGATCTGTTCGGCGACGCGCCGCAGCTCGCGGGGGTCGTCGGGGTCGGCCGAACCCCCACCGGGATTCTCGACGGCACCGGCGCGGCCCGACAGTTCGCTCACGAGTCCATCCGACCACATGCGCCCAGTTCATGACGCGCGGGAAGCCGAAGGGAGTACGACTCTGATCGCGCCGTTACAATGTCTGGGTACCCGCACCGAGACGGCCTCCGGGGATGAGCCCGGACGCACTCCCGCGAGTCCACCAAGATCTCAACAGGTAGCCGGGGGCGGCATCGTCGTCCCGGTTTCTGAGTAAGCGCACCGTAGCGAGAGGGCCCAGTGGCAGCCGCAGATCCCGCAAGCCGCAGCGACATCCCCGTCGACCAGCAGGCGCCGGTTCCCGTGCGTCCCCGTTCGCGGGTGGTCGCGGCGGCGAAGACCGCCACCAAGGCGGAGCCCAAGGCACGGGTCTCCCCACCCGCCAAGAAGGCCGCGGCCCCCGCGAAGAAGGCGGCGGGCGACGAGCCGGTCGACCTCGACACCGACGCCGAGATCGAGGCCGTGCCCGAGGAGGGCGACCTCGACGACCCGGAGCTCTCCGCCGACCTCGGCGCGGATCTCGAAGGCGACCTCATCGAGGAGGCGGCCGAAGAGACCGCCGAGGCGGCTGAGGACGACGACGATGACGACGATGACGACGACGAGGTCGCCAACACGGGCGCCAACCGGCGCACCCCCCGTGAGCGCTCGGGCACCCCGCAGAAGGCGGGCGACTTCGTCTGGGACGAGGAGGAGTCCGAGGCGCTGCGGCAGGCCCGCAAGGACGCCGAGCTCACCGCGTCGGCCGACTCGGTCCGCGCCTACCTGAAGCAGATCGGCAAGGTCGCGCTGCTCAACGCGGAGGAGGAGGTCGAGCTCGCCAAGCGCATCGAGGCGGGCCTCTACGCCGCCGAGCGGATGCGCCGTTCGCTGGACGCGGGCGAGAAGGTGTCCCCGCAGCTGCGCCGCGACCTGCGCTGGATCGTCCGCGACGGCGAGCGCGCCAAGAACCACCTGTTGGAGGCCAACCTCCGGCTGGTCGTGTCGCTGGCCAAGCGCTACACCGGCCGCGGCATGGCGTTCCTCGACCTGATCCAGGAAGGCAACCTGGGCCTGATCCGCGCGGTCGAGAAGTTCGACTACACCAAGGGCTACAAGTTCTCCACGTACGCCACGTGGTGGATCCGGCAGGCGATCACCCGCGCGATGGCCGACCAGGCCCGCACCATCCGCATCCCGGTGCACATGGTCGAGGTCATCAACAAGCTCGGCCGCATCCAGCGCGAACTGCTCCAGGACCTGGGCCGCGAGCCCACCCCGGAGGAGCTCGCCAAGGAAATGGACATCACCCCGGAAAAGGTGCTGGAGATCCAGCAGTACGCCCGGGAGCCCATTTCGCTCGACCAGACCATCGGCGACGAGGGCGATTCCCAGCTCGGTGACTTCATCGAGGACTCCGAGGCGGTCGTCGCGGTCGACGCGGTGAGCTTCACGCTGCTGCAGGACCAGCTCCAGTCGGTGCTGGCCACGCTGTCCGAGCGCGAAGCGGGCGTGGTCCGGCTGCGGTTCGGCCTCACCGACGGCCAGCCCCGCACGCTCGACGAGATCGGCCAGGTCTACGGCGTCACGCGCGAGCGGATCCGGCAGATCGAGTCCAAGACCATGTCGAAGCTGCGCCACCCGAGCCGTTCCCAGGTGCTCAGGGACTACCTGGACTGAGGCTCCACCCCAGCTCGAACGCAGGCGACGGCAGCGGACACCGCTGCCGTCGTCGGCGTTTTGTTCCACGATGTGGGCGATCGGCTATTCGCTCCGTTACGCCCAATTCAATTGTTATGACCGTTTGACCCGCTTCCATTGACGCTCGTCCGAACGGCGGCGATCGTGATCGGTGCCACACACCGACCGTGGAGGGGGGCAGGCGCCGGGCGAGCCCGCGCGCCGCGACCATGTCACTGCACGAACCATCAGAGCGCACCGAGAGCTCGGCGACCGACCCACCGCAGGCGGGCGCGGGCCACGCCGAACAGAGCCAGCCCGTCGACCGCGTCGTCTTCGGCGTCTCGGCCGCGCTCGTCGTCGCGTTCGTCGTCTGGGGCATCGCGTCCACCGACACGCTGTCCGGCGTCTCGGCCGCCGTCCTGGCCGCCGTGATCACCGGCGGCGGCTGGGCGTTCGTCCTGGTCGCCAGCGGGTTCGTGGTGTTCGCGCTCTGGGTGGCGTTCAGCCGCTACGGGAAGATCCCGCTCGGCGCGGACGACGAGCTGCCCGAGTTCCGCACGGTCTCCTGGATCGCGATGATGTTCAGCGCGGGCATGGGCATCGGGCTGATGTTCTACGGCGTGGCCGAGCCGCTCGCGCACTTCACCAGCCCGCCGCCGGGCACGGTCGCCGCCGGGTCGCCGCAGGCGTTGGAGGTCGCGATGGCCACCACGCTCTTCCACTGGACCCTGCACCCGTGGGCGATCTACGCCGTCGTCGGACTGGCGATCGCCTACTCGACGTTCCGCCGCGGCCGTCGGCAGCTGATCAGCTCCGCATTCGCGCCACTACTGGGTGAACGCCACACCGAGGGCGCCTTCGGCAAGCTCGTCGACATCCTGGCGATCTTCGCGACGCTGTTCGGGTCGGCCGCTTCGCTGGGCCTGGGCGCGCTGCAGATCGGGGCCGGGCTGCAGCTCAACGGCGTGCCCGCGGTCGGCGTAGTGCTGCTCGTCGGCATCATCGTGGTGCTCACGATCGCCTTCGTCTGTTCCGCGGTGACGGGCATCGCCAACGGAATCCAGTGGCTCTCGAACATCAACATGGTGCTGGCGGGTGTGCTGGCGCTGGTCGTGTTCGTCGCCGGGCCGACGATCCTCATCCTCAACCTGATCCCCACCGCGGTCGGCGCCTACTTCGGCGACCTCGCCGACATGGCCGCCCGCACCGCCGCCACCGGCGGCGACGCCACGGCCGAGTGGCTGTCGGGTTGGACGGTCTTCTACTGGGCCTGGTGGATCTCCTGGACACCGTTCGTCGGCATGTTCATCGCCCGGATCAGCCGCGGGCGTTCGATCAAGCAGTTCGTGGTCGGCGTGCTGCTCATCCCCAGCGCCGTCAGCCTCCTCTGGTTCGCGATCTTCGGTGGCGCGGCCATCAACCTGCAGCGCAGCGGCACCGACCTGGCGGGGCAGAGCACCGAGGGCCAGCTGTTCGGCCTGCTCAACTCCATGCCGCTCGGCGGGCTGCTGAGCATCATCGCGATGATCCTGGTGGCGATCTTCTTCGTCTCCGGGGCGGACGCCGCGTCCATCGTGATGGGCACGCTCTCGCAGAAGGGCACGATCGAGCCGCAGCGCTGGGTCGTGATCTTCTGGGGCGTCGTGATGGGCGCCATCGCCGCGATCATGCTGATCATCGGGGCGGGCAAGGGTGACGCGCTCACCGGCATCCAGAACATCACGATCATCATGGCGGCGCCGTTCGCGCTGGTGATGGTGGTGCTGTGCGTCGCGCTGGCGAAGGACCTGCACAACGACCCGTTGATGCAGCGCGACCGCAGGGCGACGGCGGCCGTCGAGCAGGCCGTCGACCACGGCACGAAGACCTACGGCGACGAGTTCATCGTCTCGGTCAAGCAGCACCCGGACAAGCGCGACCGCAACGGCTGAGGCCCGCACCACTCGGCGAGGGGTGGTAGCCACACCGGTGTCCACCGGGCAGGACGATCGAGTATCTGCCCGGTGGACGGCAGGCTCCTCGGTGAGAGATCACCACGAGGAGACCTGATGACCACGCTGCTGCCCCCCGTCGACCGCACCGCTCGCGGGCCGGTCCTGCGCCCCGGAGACCCCGGCTGGCGCGAGGAGATCGCAGGCTTCAACCTGGCCTACACGCCGACGCCCGCCGTCGTCGTCGGGGCGACGAGCACCGCCGACGTGGCCACCGCCGTGCGCTACGCCGGGAGCGTCGGCAAGCGCGTCGCCGTGCAGGCGACGGGCCACGGGCTCATGTCCGACCTCGACGACACGGTGCTCATCACCACCCGCCGCATGACCGCGGTCGCGGTCGACCCGGCGGCCCGCACCGCGCGGGTCGCGGCGGGCGTGCGCTGGCGTGCGGTGATCGACGCGGCGTCCGAGCACGGCCTCGCCCCGCTCAGCGGCTCGTCGTCGCAGGTCGGCGTCGTGGGTTACACCACGGGCGGCGGTCTCGGCCCGCTGTGTCGCCGCTACGGCTTCGCGGCCGACCACGTCACCGGGTTCACGATCGTCACCGCCGACGGCGCCGTGCGCGAGGTGCTCGCCGAGAGCACCGACCCCGACGACGTGGACCTGTTCTGGGCGGTGCGCGGCGGCAAGGGCAGCTTCGGGATCGTCGCCGAGCTGGAGTTCGGCCTCGTCCCGGTGGCGACCTTCCACGGCGGAGCGGTCTTCTTCGCGGGCGAGGACGCCCCCGCCGTGCTGCACGCCTGGCGGGAGTGGGCGCCCACGCTCCCCGAGGACACCACGACGTCGGTCGCGCTGCTGCGCCTGCCCTCCGTTCCCGAGCTGCCCGAGCCGCTGCGCGGCCGGTTCGTCGTGGCGCTGCGGTTCACCCACCTCGGCGAGCAGGGCCCCGCGCTGCTCGCCCCGATGCGGGCGGCCGCGCAGCCGATCATGGACGTCGTCGCCGACCTGCCGTTCGCCGCGATCGACGCCGTGCACATGGATCCGACCGAGCCGATGCCCACGTGGGACCGCGGCGTGGCGGTGGCCGAACTGCCCGGTGCGGCCGTCGACGCGGTGCTGGCGCAGGCGGGCCCCGGCGTCGCCTCGCCGCTGACCATGGTCGAGATCCGGCTGCTCGGCGGCGCGCTCGCCAGGGCGCCCCGCGTGCCGAACGCCGTGACCGGCCGGGACGCCGCGTTCTCCGTCTTCGCCGTCGGGGTCACGGCGGCGTCCTCGGTCGAGGCGGTCGCCGCCGCGGGCGCGGCCGTGGTGGAGGCGCTGCGGCCGTGGGCCCGCGGCGGTCTGCTCAACTTCCTCGGCCAGGCGGGCCCCGGCCGGGTCGGGCAGCTGTGGGACCCGGCGGAGCGGGCGCGGCTGGTGGCGATCCGCGAGCGGTTCGACCCGGCGGGCCTGCTGGCCACCAACGTCGTCATCGGCTGAGGACTGCGCCCCCGACTTCACCTCGGGCGAGCACCGACCGGGTTACCGTGCTCCTGGCTGCGGGAGGAGACACCATGGGACCTGACGACGGACCCTACGTACCCGGACCGGGCTTCCCGCCTCCCCACGGCCCCGGAATGCCCCCGTTCGGGCCCGACGGGCCCCGGTTCCACCACGGCCCGCACTTCCTCGTCAGCATGGACTGGTGGCCGGTCATGGGCAGCCTGCTCATGACGGCCCTCGTGCTCGCCGTGCTCTGGTCGGGCGGCCTCGCCCTCCTCATGGGCCAGCTCGCCCGCGGCCCCCGGGCCGAGCGCGTGCGGGTGGACTGGCGCGCGAAGTGGGAGAACGCCGTCGAGCGGCACCAGGCCGTCGCCGAGGCGTACGCCCGCTTCGAGTGCGACGCCACGGCCGTGCTGGCCACTCCCGGCCTGGCCGACGTGCGACAGCCACCCACTGCGCGCTTCATCGACGCGTTCGCCGAGGCGGTCGCGCTGGCCACCGAGCGGTACCCGGCCCGCGCCTTCGCCCGCCGCTTCGTCGAGGCCGTCGAGCGCGAGGAACAGGCGTGGGCGGCCGCGGTCGGCGCGGCCGAGCGCAGCCGCGACGCCCGCTTCACCCCCGCAGAGCGCGACCTCCTCGAGCAGACCCGGCGCCTCCTCGACGTCGTGGGCTCCTCCGAGTTCGAGCAGGAGCGGCACACCGCGCTCCGCCAGGCGCTGCGCAAGCTGCGCGACCTCGAGCGCCGCACCGGCTGGCAGCTCCCCGCCCCCGCCGCTCTGGCCCTGGAAGCGCGGGCCCGGGGCGTGCTGGCGGCCTAGGCGGGTCCTGAGCAGCTCCGGCCGTAGCGAGCGCCTGGGCGTCGCGCAGTAGTCCCGAGCTGCTCAGGGCGCTCCTTGCCCTTACGAGCCCTTACGAAGAGGTAAGTCCGACCTGTCGGGCAGTGGTGTGACTTCTCCTGCTCAGGGAGAGTCCGCGCGCCGCCGTTCTCTCGCAGTATCTGTCCCCTACGGCTCTGGGGTATTCGCCAGGGTTTGCTCGGATCCGCCGGGGGTCGCTGGTTCCTAGCGTCGGTACCGAGCCGATGGAGGGGACAGAGATGATCGAGATGGTGGGCGAGCGGACCGTCACCGAGCTGGTCATGGCCGCGGCGGACGGCGACCGGCGGGCCTGGGGCGAGATCGTCGTCCGGTACGGCGACCTCGTCCGCGCGACGGTGGCCGGGTTCCGGCTGCAGCAGGCCGACGCGGCCGACGCCGTGCAGAACACGTGGGTGCGGGCGCTGGAGCGGATCGGCACCGTGCGGGAGCCGGAGCGCCTCGGCGGGTGGCTGACCACCACGGCGGCCCGTGAGTGCCTCGCCGTGCTGCGGCGCTCCAAGCGCGAGCTGCCGGTCGACACCTTCGTCGACCAGGTGGCCTGGACCGGGCCCACGCCGGAGACCCGGGTGCTGCACGCCGAGCGGGACCGCGCCGTCGACGCCGCGGTCGCCCAGCTGCCGACCCGCCGCCGCGAGCTCGTGAACGCCATCTTCGGCGCCTGCGAGGCCGACTACGCCGAGATCTCCCGGTCGACCGGCATGCCGGTGGGCAGCATCGGCCCGACCCGCGGGCGCGCCCTCGTGGAGCTGCGGGGCCAGATGCGGCGCGACGGCTACGGCCCCGAGGACCTGGTCGCCTGACAAGCACCGAGGCGCGGACGGTGGCCCCGTCCGCGCCTCGTGACGTGTCTGCCGCTAGGCGAACGTGATGTTCTGCGCCCCCGCGGCGATCTCCTCGACCACCTTGGCCGCGCCGATGATGCTGGCCCCGGCGATGAGGTGGTCCTCGCTGATGTCGCGGGGCTTCGTGCACGCCCCGCACGCCCAGATCGTGCCCCCGTTGTCGAGGAACTCGTCCATCAGCCCGCGCAGCGCGGGCATGCCGGGGAAGTGCATCTCGTCGGCGTAGCCCTTGGTCGCGAGCCAGGCCCCCTCGACGGTGAGCAGCACGTAGGCCTCCTGGCCCGCGATCGCCGCCACGTTCGCGGCGATGAACGGCAGCGTGGCCCGCTCGACGTCGTCCTGGCCGTGCGAGCAGCCGAAGATCATTTTGCTCATGTCCGGTCTCCCTTGGTGCGGACGGTCACGCGCAGCGTGTCGCCGTTCTCGGTCATGTCCTCGACGGTGTGCCCGAGCATCCGCGCGAGCGGCGGGACATCGGCCTTGGTCGAGGGATCGCGCATGGTCACCACGGTGCGGGTGCCCGGGGGGACCGAAGCCCACCAGGCGCGCAGGTCGCGGCCGACGCCGTCACCGCAGGCGCGGTCGCCGGCGCTGAACTCCCGGATCGTGTTCTCCATGCCCTCCAAGACGGGCCGCGATACGGGCGGATTGCGCACCTCCGGCGATGCAACAACTCCGCGCTCCGGGGCGTCCTTATCCGGTTGGCGCGCCGTGACCGTGACGACCGTCGCGATCACGGACTGGCGCTCCTGCGGGATCGTCGCGCGCATGACCTCCAGCAGGTCCGGCGTGAACAGCGGGAACCGGGCGCAGTCCTCGACGCCGAACGCGTGCCGCTCGCGCACCTCGACGTCGACGAGGCCGACCCGCGCCAGCGCACGCAGCAGCGCCCGCTCGGACATCGCGCCCGCCGCGCACCCCGACCACGCGGCCGGGTGCAGCAGCACCTCGGGGGGCAGGTCGCGCTCGTCGATGGTGACGTCGGTGAGGCACAGGTGCCCGCCGGGGCGCAGCACCCGCGCGCACTCGAAGAGCGCCCGCATCTTCCGCGCCGACAGGTTGATCACCCCGTTCGAGATGATCGCGTCGACGGCGTCGTCGGGCAGCGGGATGGCCTCCATCTCGCCCTCGATGATGTCGATACTGGCGATCTCGACGTTCGAAAGCCCGGCCTCCGTCGCGTTGGCGCGGGCGCGGGCGCACATCTCGGGGAGCAGGTCCAGCCCTGTGACGTGGCCGTCCGGTCCCACGCGGCGGGCCGCGAGCAGCACGTCGATGCCCCCGCCGCAGCCGACGTCGAGCACGCGCGCGCCGGGAGCCAACTGCGCGTGCTCCAGCGGGTTGCCGACGCCGAACGACCAGGCCACCGCCTCGGGCGGGAGCGAAGCGAGCTGCTCGGCGGAGTAGTAGACCGACCCGGACCCGCGGGGGACGTCGACGGCGACGTAGGCCGCCCGCACCAGCTGCTGGATCTCAGCCTTGTGCATCAGGTCGGTCATCGGTGCTCCCTTCCAGCGTGGCCAGGAACGCCTCCATCCGGACGCCCACGTCGGCAGGCAGCTCCGGCTCGGCCTCGGCCACGACCCGGCGCAGCTCGTTCAGGAAGGCGATCTCGCCGCAGCACCGGCGGCAGGCGTCGAGGTGCTCGGCGATCCGGGCTCGGCTCTCGGGCGTCACCTCGTCGCAGAGGTAGCCCCACAGCTCGCGGAGCGCGTCCTCGCAGCGGATCATGTTCCCTCCCGCGCAGGCTCGCGCAACAGGTCGTGTTCGCGGGCGTAGGTCCAGAGGTCCTTCTCGAAGTGCTTGCGGCCGCGGTGCAGCCGGGCGAGCAGGGTGCCGAGCGGGACCGAAAGCAGCCGGGCGGCCTGCTTGGTGCTCACATCATGCATGTGGACGAGCACGAGCGGCAGCCGGTAGATCTCCGGCAGGCCGCGCAGCACGGCCCACACGTCTTCGGGGCCGAACCGGTGCAGGAAGTCCAGGTGCAGCGAGTCGGAGTAGGGGAACGGGTCCTCCGCGGCGATCACGCGGTAGAGCGAGAAGTCCTCGACGTCGGGCAGCGGGGCCTCGCGCACGCGCCTGCCGCGGCTGCGGAAGCGGTCGCGGGCGCAGTTGACCATGATCCGGGTGAGCCAGGCGGGCGCGGCCTGCTGGTCGCGCAGCTCGGCGTGCGACCGGTAGGCCTTGAGCAGGCACTCCTGCACGAGGTCCTCCGCGTCCTCGCCGACGAGCTGGCGGGCGAGACCGTAGAGCCGGGGCAGCTGCTCCCGGGCGAGCTCGGCGAACTCCATTCCACCTCCCACCCGGCAGGACGCCCGGGAGGCCCGCGCGCATTGCACTACCGCGCGAAGACCTCCCGCAGGGGGCGCGGGTGCACGCCGCGCTCCGCGTCGAGGCGGCGGGCCGCCCGCCGTGCTACCAGGATGCCGACGACCGCAAGCCCCCACACCACGTACTGCACGAGCCACGCGACCCGGAACGCCTCGGGTGTGAAGCCGCCCAACGCGGTGAGCACGCCACCCATCGCCACCAGCACGACGAGCGAGGCCAGGAAGCCGCCCATGTTGACCATGCTCTGGGCGACGCCGAGGTTGGCGCTCGGGTTGTGGGTACGCGCGATGTCGATGCCGACGACCGAGCCTGGCCCCGCCGCGCCCAGCGCCACGATGAGGAGCACCAGCAGCCAGCGGGGGGCCGGTCCGGGCTGCGCGAGCACGGCCGTCCAGACGGCCACCTCCGCGGCGATCACCGCGAGCACCACCCACGAGCGGCGCAGCGGGTGGCGCATGGTGAACACCCCGAAGAGGGGCCCGATCGCGATCGTGCACACGACGAACAGGGTGAGCATGCCGCCTGCCTCGCCCGCCGTGAGGCCCTGCGCGCTGACCAGCCAGGGCACGCCCCACAGCAGCGTGAAGACCATCATGGAGAACTGGGTGCCCATGTGGCCGAAGAAGCCCAGCCGGGTGCCCGGACGCCGCCAGACCTCCCGCACGGCGTCGAAGATCTCCCGGAACGACGTGCCCGCCGGGCGGTCCACCACCACGCCCGCGGGCGCGTTCCGCACCACGGCGAACACGAGGAGGGCCACCAGGGCGCTGGCCAGCGCGGCGGCCCCGAACGCCCACGACCAGCCCGCGCCGTGCAGCACCCACGCGAACGGCAGCGCGGAGAGCACCTGCCCGAGCTGGCAGAGCATCGTCGTCACCTGCACGAGCAGCGGCACCCGTCCCGCCGGGAACCACCGCGGCACGAGCGCGAGCACCGCCGTGAACACCAGGGCGTCGCCGAGGCCGACGACCACCCGTGCGAGCACGGCCGTCACGAGGTCGGACGCCACGGCGAGCAGGAGCTGACCGGCGGCCAGCAGCACCCCGCTGACCACGAGCATCGCGCGGGAGCCGAACCGGTCCACCGCGATGCCCGCCGGGACCTGGGCCGCGAGGTACACCCCCACCTGCACGAAGACGAACGTGGACAGCACGCCGGGGGTGATCGCGAACCGCTCCGCGGCGTCGAGGCCCGCAATGCCGAACGTCGTGCGCTGCATCACCGCCACGATGTAGGCGAATACGCCGACCGCCCAGACGATCCATCCCCGCCATGCCATAGAACTATTGTGACAAACGTTTGCCAACCTTGCCGTCATGCGCTAGGAACTGCGGCATGGATCACGGTCGGGCGGTCACGCTCGAGGACGTCGCGCGCGAGGCGGGCGTCGCCGTGTCGACGGTGTCGCGGGCCCTCTCCCGGCCCGAGCGCGTGAGCGCCCGCACCCGCGAGCACGTGCAGGCCGTGGCGCGCCGCATGGACTACCGGCCCAACCTGCTCGCCAGGGGGCTGCCGTCGGGGCGCACGCGCATGCTCGCGCTGCTGGTCACCGACATCACCAACCCCCACCAGTTCGGGCTGATCCGCGGCGCCGAGGCGCAGGCGGCGGCCGCGGGCTACACGCTGGTGCTCGCCGACAGCCGGGGCCTGCCGGAGCTGGAGGCCGAGCTCGCGGCGCGCCTGGGGTCATCGGTGGACGGCTACGTGCTGGCCTCCAGCCGTCGGCCCGACGAGGAGCTCGTCGAGCTGCGCCGCCGCCGCCCGCTCGCGCTGTACAACCGGGAGCTCGCGGGCTTCCCGAGCGTGGTCAGCGACCAGGACGACAGCAGCCGCCAGATCGTCGGGCACCTGGTAGCGCTGGGCCACCGCGCGCTGGCCTACCTCGGTGGCCCGCGCAACGCGTGGGCCGAGAACGAGCGGTGGGCGGCGCTCGCCCGCCACTCCCGCGCGGCGGGGGCGGAGATCGCGCGGCTCGGCCCGTTCCCGCCGACGCTCGAAGGCGGGGTGGCGGCGGCCGACGTCGGGCTGGCCTCGGGCGCCACCGCGCTGGTGGCGTTCAACGACCTGATGGCGATCGGCGTGCTGCGCAGGCTGGAGCAACGCGGTGTGGCGGTGCCCGGCGCGCTCTCGGTGGTGGGCCACGACGACATCTTCGGCGCCGACTTCTGCCACCCGCCGCTCACGACGGTGGCCAGCCCGGTGGAGGAGGCCGGGCGGGCGCTGGTCGGCCTGCTGCTGGACAGCCGCCCGGACACCGTCGTCCTCCCCACCGAGCTGCGGGTGCGCGCCTCCACCGGTCCGAGGTAGCCGCGTCGAGACGGCCAACTCGCACGGGTGGAACGTACGACTCACCGTTGGTCGGTCCAGGTGACGACGAGCTCGCGGCGGGCGCCGAAGCGTTCCAGGTGCCGGGCGAGCACGTCCTCGACGTGGCGGAGCGACTCCTCGTCGGCGGCCTCCGCCACCAGCAGCAGGTGGTCACCCGCGGGCCGCACCGTGCCGGTGCCGTTCTCGAACACCAGCCGCCCGCCGTCCGGGTCGCCCTCCAAGGCCTCGACCTGCCTCTTCCGGCCCAGGTGCGAGAGCAGCTGCTTGGCGTAGCGGGGTGCGGCGTCGGTGGGCACCTTGGCCTGTGATGTCGGCATGATCGTCGCTCCTGTCCTCACGCCCCGTAGACGTCGATCACGCCGAGGCCGTCGAACTCGAACGTCACCGAGCCGCCCGCCGTCACCGGCACCGGCGCCGTGACGCCCCCGGAGAACACGAGCTGGCCCGCCTCGAGCCGCTCCCCCTCGGCGGCGAGCTGGTTGGCCAGCCACGCCACCGACGCCGCCGGGTGGCCCATCACGGCCGCGCCCGCCGCCGTCATCGCCACATCGCCGTCCACGCGCACCACGCAGCCGAGCAGCCGCAGGTCGACGAGGTCCGCGGGCTTCCGCGCCACCGGGCCCAGGTAGAACGCGCCCGCGCTGGCGTTGTCGGCGACGACGTCCTCCAGCGTGAAGCGGAACCCCTCGTAGCGGGAGTCGAGCACGTCCACCGCGCCGAAGACGACGTCGGTGGCGGCCAGCACCGAGGTGACCGTGGCGGGCGCCTCGACGTCGCGCGCGAGCAGGAACGCGATCTCGCTCTCGACCCGGGGGTGGATGAAGCGGTCGAGGCGCACCGGATCGCCGAAGGTGGCGAGCATGCCGCTGGTGACCCGCCCGTACAGCGGCGCGTCCACCCCCATCGCCTGCTGCTTGTTGCGGCTGGTCAGCCCGAGCTTCCAGCCGACGAACCGTTCGCCCGCCGCCAGCTTGGCGTCGATGAAGAGCCGCTGCGCCTGGTAGGCCGTGGCCAGGTCGAAGTCCGGGTGGGCGTCGGAGAACTGGCCGATGGACTTGCGCTCCCGCTCCGCCGCGACGAGCTGTTGCGCGACGTCCGCTGCCTCGATCACGCCGCCTCCTCGGAATTGTGGCGGGAGAACCGGACCGTCACGGGTCCGAGGTGCGCGAACTCCGCGCGGAACACGTCGCCGGGTGCCACGGCCACCATGGCGTGCGGCGAGCCGGGCAGGATGATGTCGCCCTCGCGCAGCCCCGCCCCGAACGCGCCGAGCGTGTTGGCGAGCCACGCCACGCAGCGCGCCGGGTTACCGAGCACGGCCGCCCCCGCCCCGGTGTGCAGCACCTCGCCGCCGCGGCTGACGACCACGCCCACGAGCCGCAGGTCGATGTGGGCGAGCGGCGTCATGCGCCCGCCGGTGACGATCAACCCCGACGAGGCGTTGTCCGCCACCGTGTCCACCAGCTTGATCTTCCAGTCGGCGACCCGGCTGTCGACGATCTCGATCGCGGGCAGCACACCGGCGATGGCGGCCAGCGCGGTACCCGTGGTGACGCCCGGGCCCGCGAGGTCGCGGCCCATGACGAAGGCCATCTCCGCCTCGACGCGCGGCTGCACGAGCGTGGCGAGGTCCACCTCGTCGCCGTCCTCGACGACCATCGTCTCCGTGAGCACGCCGAAGTCCGGCTCGTCGACGCCCAGCAGCTTCTGCATGGGCTTGGACGTGAGCCCGACCTTCCGGCCGATCACCCGCTGCCCCTCGGCGACCCGGCGGTCGATGTTGATCGTCTGGATCGCGTAGGCGTCGGCCAGGACCAGGTCGGGATGCCGCTCGGTCAGCGGCGCGATCGGCACCGCCGTCCGGTCGGCGTCCCACAGTTCGGCGGCGAGGTCGCGCTGCAGGTCGGTGGGCACCTTCGCAGGGTCGTCGTTCACCTCGGCCCGGACAAGGCGCCTTCCGGAGAGTGGGAATCCAGCCGGTCGGCGAGCTGGCGCCGCGACGTGACGCCAAGCTTCGCGAAGGCGTTGCGCAGGTGGTACTCCACGGTCTTGACGCTCACCACCAGCTCGGCGGCCAGCTCGCGGTTGGAGAGGCCCGCCGCCGCCCGCCGCGCGACCACCAGCTCCTGCGCGGTCAGCCGGGTCTCGTCGCGCCCGCGGCGGGGGCTCGGCCGCAGTCCGGACGCGGCCAGCTCCCGGGCGCAGCGCTCGGCGTACGGCGTGGCGCCCAGCTCGGCGAAGCCCTGCTGCGCGGCGGTCAGCAG
This sequence comes from Pseudonocardia sp., assembly GCA_036265695.1. Lineage (GTDB taxonomy): Bacteria > Actinomycetota > Actinomycetes > Mycobacteriales > Pseudonocardiaceae > Pseudonocardia. Next base: position 15,559 of record DATAOO010000414.1, read on the forward strand.
CTCGGCGGCCCGCCGCCGCTGCCCCGCCCGGCGCAGGAACTCCCCCGCGGCCAGCCGGGTGCGCGCCGCGTCGAACGGGAACGCCACGCGCTCCACCGCCTC
>DATAOO010000415.1:0-32665 GCA_036265695.1 Pseudonocardia sp.
CAGATACTGCGAGAGAACGGCGGCGCGCGGACTCTCCCTGAGCAGGAGAAGTCACACCACTGCCCGACAGGTCGGACTTACCTCTTCGTAAGGGCTCGTAAGGGCAAGGAGTGCCCTGAGCAGCTCGGGCCTACTGCGCGACGCCCAGGCGCTCGCTACGGCCGGAGCTGCTCAGGACCCCTCCTAGTGTCCTGCGTCAGGAATCCGGTCAAGATATGAGGCGAGTCGTTCGAGGATTTCGTCGGCGTTCTTGGTCCAGATGAAGGGCTGCGGGTTGTCATTCCACTGGGTGATCCAGGCGCGGATGTCGCGTTCGAGGGCCTGCAGGTTCTTGTGCACGCCACGACGGAGCCGTTTGTCGGTCAGCAGCCCGAACCAGCGCTCGACCTGGTTGAGCCAGGACGAGTAGGTCGGGGTGAAGTGCATGTGGAACCGTGGATGCGCGGCCAGCCAGCGCGCCACCGTGGGTGCCTTGTGGGTGCTGTAGTTGTCGCAGATCAGGTGCACCTGCAGTTCGGTGGGCACCTGTTTGTCCAGCTTGGTCAAGAACGCGCGGAACTCCGCGGCCCGGTGACGGCGGTGGATCGAGCCGATCACCTCACCCGTGGCCACGTCCAGCGCGGCGAACAGCGTGGTGATCCCATGGCGGAGGTAGTCGTGGGTGCGCCGTTGCGGCATGCCGGGCATCATCGGCAACACCGGCGCCGAGCGGTCCAGCGCTTGGATCTGGGCCTTTTCATCCACGCACAGCACCAATGCCTTCTCCGGCGGATCCACATACAGCCCGACGACGTCGCGGACCTTGTCCACGAACTGCGGATCGGTGGACAGCTTGAACGTCTCGACCTGGTGGGGTTTGAGCCCGAACGCCTTCCAAATCCGTCCCACCGTGGAACGGCTTAGCCCGCTCTCAGCGGCCATGGACGCCCGCGACCAGTGCGTCGCATCGGCCGGGGTCCGCTCCAGGGTGGCCACCACCACCGCTTCGATCTGTTCATCGGTGATCGTGCGGGGGGCTCCGGGCCGCGGCTCGTCGACCAGCCCGTCCAACCGGGACTCGACGAACCGGCGCCGCCACGTGCCGACCGTCTGCGGCCACACCCCCAACTCGGCGGCGACCTGCTTGTTCGCCTTGCCCTCAGCACAACCCAGCACGATCCGGCTGCGCAAGGCCAGCGACTGCGACGACTTCGCCCGCCGCGACCAGCGCAGCAACGTCTCACGCTCGACGTCGGTCAACAACACCTCGGCCACCGGCCGACCCATCCGCGCCACCCGGGCAACCTACACTTGTTGACCGGATTTCAGGCGCGGGACACTAGACCCGGCTGGACGGCGGGCTCCGGCGCGACAGAGACTGTCCGGCATGTCGGGACGAACCCATGCCTGAGCCGTACCTGGCAGGCCTCGACCTCGCCGGGCGCCGCGTCGTCGTCGTGGGTGGCGGCTCGGTGGCGCAGCGGCGGCTCGTCGGCCTCCTCGCGGCGGGCGCGGACGTGGAGGTGGTCGCGCCGGAGGTGACGCCCGCGGTCGAGGCCATGGCGCCCGAGCTGACGTGGACCGCCCGCGCCTACCGGGACGGCGACCTCGCCGACGCCTGGTACGCGATCGCCTGCACGGACGACCCGGCCGTCAACGCCGCGGTCGCCGCCGAGGCCGAGCGCGCCCGGGTGTTCTGCGTGCGCGCCGACGACGCCCCCGCGGGCAGCGCGGTGACCCCCGCCGTCGGGCGGCACGACGGCCTCACCGTCGGCGTGCTCGCCAGCCGTCACCCCCGGCGCTCGGCCGCCGTGCGCACCGCGCTGCTGGAGGCGCTGGCCGCCGGGATCGTCGACGGCGCCGCCGAGCCCGTGCGACCGGGGGTCGCGCTCGTGGGCGGCGGCCCCGGCGACCCGGAGCTGATCACCGTGCGCGGCAGGCGGCTGCTCGCCCGCGCCGACGTCGTGGTCACCGACCGGCTCGGCCCGCGCGACCTGCTCGACCAGCTCGGCCCGCACGTCGAGGTGATCGACGCGTCGAAGATCCCGTACGGGCGGGCGATGAACCAGGCGCGGATCAACGAGCTGCTCATCGACCACGCCCGCGCGGGCCGGTTCGTGGTGCGGCTCAAGGGTGGCGACCCCTACGTGTTCGGCCGCGGCTTCGAGGAGGTGCTCGCGTGCGCCGAGGCGGGCGTGCCGGTCACCGTGGTACCCGGGGTGACCAGTGCGTTCGCCGCGCCCGCCGTCGCCGACGTCCCGGTGAGCCACCGCGGCGTGGCGCACGAGATCGTGGTGGTGTCCGGGCACGTCGCGCCGGGCGATCCGCAGAGCCTCGTCGACTGGGACGCGCTCGGCAGACTCCGCGGCACCGTCATCCTGATGATGGCCGTCGAGCGGATCGAGGCGTTCGCGCGGGCGCTGCTCGACGCCGGTCGACCGGCCGACACCCCCGTCGCGGTGGTGCAGGACGGCACGATGCGGATCCAACGGTCGGTGCGGGCCACCCTGGCGACGGTGGCCGAGGTGGTGCGGAGCGCGGAGATCTCGCCGCCCGCGGTGGTGGTGATCGGCGCCGTCGCCGGGCTCGGTGTAGGCGTCACCGAACCGCTCTCCTAGCAGGCGACCGGGTCGCTGCGGGTGTCGGCGAGGCGGATGCGCCAGTCGGGGCCGGGGCCGACCATCGTGTAGACGAGGTCCCACTGCGTGCACGTCTGCCCGTTCGGGCCGAGCTCCGCGCTCTGGGCGCTGGTGAACGTCATCTCGGCGTTCACCGAGCCGGTCGGGCCGTCGCTCACCGACCGCAGCCGGGCGTCGCGGATCTGGGTGCTCGACTCGGCGTCGATCCAGGCCTGCACGCCCCGCTTCGCGGTCGGGTTGTCCCGGCTGAGCAGCGCGAACGCGTCGGAGTAGCGACGCTCGTTGATGCCCGTGACGTAGGCGTCGAGCACACGGGCGACGTCGCTGGTCGCGGGGTGGGTGATGCCGGGGTCGACCGCGACCGCCGCGGTGCCTGCGGACGTCGGGGGCGGGGGCGTGGTGGCGGCGGCCGTCGTCGTGGGGGTTGTGGTGGCCGGGCCGGGCGCGGAGGTGCGGCCGAGGAGCACGAACGTCGCGACGAGCCCGACGACGACCACCAGCGCCACCGCGACGCCGCCGATGAGCAGGCCCCGGCCACCGCGGCGGGGCGCAGGCGGGGGCCACGGCGGTGCCGAATCAGCGCGCGTGGGCGGCGGCCGGTCGGCCGGGGCCGCCGCCCACGGCGGCGGTTCCGCGGAGCCGTGGGCAGGCGCCCACGGCGGTTCCGCGACAGCGTCGGCGGGAGTCCACTGTTCCGCGGAACCGTGCGCGGGGGTCCACGGCGGATGCGCGTGGCCGGTGGGCGGCCGGTCGGCCGCCGTCGTGCGGTGCGGCTCCGGCCCGTGCGCGGCGGCGGGCCGGTCGGGCGCGGGCGCCCAGGGCGCGTTGGCGTCGGGCTCCGGTGCGGCGGGTGGCCACGCGGCGGGGGGCGGCCACGAGGCGGGCAGGTCGGAGGGCGGGCCGGGCTGCGTCGTGGTGGTCGCCGCCGAGCCGCCCGGACCTCTAGCCGAGGTGACCACGGATGTCGCCGCCCCGGGTGCCGGTCCGGGCGCGGCCTTCGGGAGGTGCGCCGTGCGGGCGCCCTCGATCACGGGCCGGGTCACCGCACGACCGGTCGCGCGCTGGGCCGCCTGCAGCAGCGCCGCCGTCTCGGCCGCCGAGGTGGGTCGGTCGGCGGGCTCCTTGGCCATCAGCCGCTCGACGACCTCGGCGAGCGCGCCCGGCACCCCCCGCGCCCGCAGGTCGGGCACGGGCTCGCGGAGGATGCGGGCGACCGTCACCACGATCTCCTCGCCGGGCTCGCCCGCGAACGCCGGACCCCCGTTGAGCAGCGCGAAGAGCGTGGCACCGAGCCCGTACAGGTCGGTCGCGACGGTCGCCTCGCCGTTCATCAGGCGCTCGGGCGCGCTGTACGTGGCGGTGGCGCGTACGCGCCCGTCCAGGGTCACGGTGAGCCCGGGGAGGCGGGAGATGCCGAAGTCGCCGAGGGCGGGCTCGGCGAAGCGGGACATGAGGATGTTGGCGGGCTTGACGTCGAGGTGCAGGATCCCGGCCCGGTGCGCCGTCTCCAGCGCGCCCGCGACCAGCACGCCGATCTCGAGGACCTCCGACCAGGGCAGCGGCCCGCTGCGCGCCATCCGGTCGGCGAGCGAGCCGCCCGACATGAACTCCATGACGATGAAGGGCTCGCCCTTCGCCGTCGTGCCGCCGCGGTGCACGCCGACGATGTGCGGATGCCCCGACAGCGCGCCCATCGCCCGGCACTCACGCTCGAACCCGCGCCGGGCCTCGTCGTCGCCGATCCGGGCGGTGAGCACCTTCACGGCGACGCGACGCCCGAACGCGGGTTCGTCGGCGGCGTACACGACCCCGAAGCCGCCCCTCCCGATCGCCTCAGGTCGTTCGAGACCCGGGACGACCGGAAGGGGAGCGGCGTTCACGGCCGCAGTCTAGGAGGGTTCAGCGCCCTCCTCGGGGTCAGATCGAGAGCAGCCGGTCGAAGAAGCTGCGGTAGCGGCGCAGCGCCACCCGCAGGTCCTCAGTGGACGTCTCGTCGGCGTCCAGGCCCTGCTCGATCTGGGTGCGCTGCTGCTTGAACAGCTCCTGGAGCTCGTCGAGCAGCTCGCCGACCAGTGCGTCGGCGTCGGCGACCGCGCGGCGGGGCTCGTCGACGAACTCGCCCTTCACGCTGTCCCAGCGCGCGCTGTAGGAGTCGGCGCGGTCGCGGGTGACGAGGGCGGCGCGCTCCTCGTCGCCGTCGGCGCTCGCGTCGTGGTGCGCGGCACCCGCCCCGACGCCAGCGGCGCCCGCTCCGACACCCGCGGCGCCCGCCCCGACACCCGCGGTGCCGGCGTCACGCGCCGGAGCGCCCGCGCCGAGGTCGGCGTCGGCCGCGGCACCGGTGTCGCGTACCGGCGCGCCCGTGCCGAGGTCGGCGTCCGACCGCGTGCCCGCCGGGTCGCCGCGCAGCTCGCCGCCGTGCTGGACCTGGCCCTGCGCGGTGGGGTCGCCACCCTCGCGGACGTGCTCGGGGGCCACGGTGTCGCCGCGGACCTCGCCGCCGTGCGGCGTCCGGGTCTCCCCGAGGTGCTGCTCCTGCGTCACGGCCTGCCCCTGCTGCGCGCGCGGGTCGACGGAACGGTCGTCCACCACGCCCTCGTCGTAACGGCCGGTCTGCCGACCCGCCACGTCGTCGGCGAGCGGGTCGCCGTGGGCGCCTGCAGCCGTGCCCCGGTCGCGCTCGTCGTCGTAGCGGGTGCCCGGCGTGGTCTCCGCGGCCGGGTCGTCGAGGCGGGCCTCGCCCGGCTGCGCGACCGCGGCCTGGTCGCCGTACGCGTGCCGCGCGGCGGGGTCGGCGTTGACGTCTTCGCCGTGGCGGCGCGCTTCGTCGCGGTCGAGCGCGTCGAGCTGGCTGGTGTCGCGCGAGTCGTGCTCGTTGCGTCCGAAAAGCTCGTTGACGGCCTCGCGGAACCCGCCGCTGCGGCGCTGGTCGTCCTGGTGCTCGGTGGTCATCGCGTGCGCTCCTCGGTCGTAGTGGCAGTGGTGTTCTGGTGGGACTCGCCGTGCAGCAGGGCCTCGATCAGCGCGCGGTAGGACGTCACGGCCTGGCGCTGGCGTTCGGTGTCCACCGCGCCTTCGTCGGTAGCCACGCGGGTGGCGCGGGCGTCGCGGAAGTGCTGGACGACCTTCGGGTGCTCGACGGAGATGTCTTCGGCCTGGCGGTCGAAGTCGTCGACCGGGTAGCCGCGGGTGCGCATGATGTCGACGACCAGTGCGTCGGCGCGTCGCACGGACTGCACCGGGTTGTCGACGAAACCGCGCTGGACGTCGACCCAGCTGTTCTCGAACGACTCGCGCTCGGCGGGCTCCAACTCGCGGATCTCGAGCGAGCGGTGCCGCTTCTCGCGCTCGGTGAGCGCGGCCTCTGCGGCACGGCGGTCGCCGCGTTCAGCGACGGTGCGCTCGTACTCGGGGCCGTAGTGCTCCTGCAGGTGCTCCGACCGACGCCGCTTGGCCAACATGGCCCCGACGGCTGCGAGCGCGATCACCAGCAGGACGACAACGACGATGAGGATGGTTACTGTGCTGTTCACGGCCACCTCTCTGGGGTGATGAACGACACACTCTGTCGTGTGAACCGTTGTGAGGGCTTTCCCGAACGTGCCTCGTTCCCAAACACGTCCGTTGTGGAGGACACCCATGTCGTTACTCGCCGAGACGGTCACTGCGATCGCGCCGCCCGACGAGGCCGCTCGGGAGGCGGCGCGCGAGCGCCTGGAGCGCATGACGATGCCCCGGGGGGCGCTCGGTCGGGTTGGCGAGCTCGGCGTGACGCTCGCGGGCATCGCCGCTGCGTGCCCGCCACCGGTGCCCGAGCCCGCGGCGGTCGCGGTGTTCGCGGGCGATCACGGCGTGCACGCACAGGGAGTCACACCGTGGCCGCAGGAGGTCACGGCGCAGATGGTGGCGAACTTCCTCGCGGGCGGCGCCGTCGTGAACGCGTTCGCCCGCCAGATCGGGGCGGAGGTCCTGGTCGTCGACGTCGGGGTCGCGGCGCCGCTCGACCCGCAGCCGGGTCTCCTCGCGCGTCGGGTCACCGACGGCACCGCCGACATGACGGGCGGTCCCGCGCTCACCAGGGAGCAGGCGGCGGCCGCCGTCGAGGTCGGCATCGAAGTCGCGCGGGACCTGGTGGCCGCGGGCAACCGCGCCCTCCTCACCGGCGACATGGGCATCGCGAACACCACCGCCGCAGCCGCGCTGACCTGCTCGTTCACCGGCGCCGACCCCGCCGACGCGACCGGCCGCGGCACCGGCATCGACGACGTCACGCTCGCTCGCAAGGTCGACGTCGTGCGGCGGGCGCTGGCGCTGCACCAACCCGAGGCCGCCGACCCGCTGGGGGTGCTCGCGGCGTTCGGCGGCTTGGAGCACGCGGCGCTGGCCGGGTTCGTGCTCGGCGGGGCGGCGGCGCGGGTTCCGGTGCTGCTCGACGGCGTCAACGCCGGGGCGGCGGCGCTGGTGGCGGCCGCGTTCGCGCCGCACGCCGTCGGCGCGTGCCTCGCGGGTCACCGCTCGGTGGAGCCCGCCCATCGGCTTGCGCTGGCCCACCTCGGCCTCGACCCGCTGATCGACCTCGAGATGCGGCTCGGCGAGGGCACCGGCGCGCTGCTGGCGCTGCCGGTCGCGCAGGGTGCGGCGCGGGCGCTGCGCGACGTCGCGACGTTCGACGCGGCGGGCGTCACGGACAAGGAGGGCTAGCGGGCACCGGGGTGTCGCGCCAGGTGCGCAGGGCGTGCCACGACACGCGGGCGAGGTGCACGGCGAGCGCCGCGATCACGCCGATGTCGAAGCCGAACACCATGCGCTGCAGGATCCCGCCGATGTCGACGCCGCCGAAGAGCGTGAGCATCCCCGGGTCGAGCTGGACGAGGCGCGTCATCACGTAGGCGGTCGCGAGGAGCGCCGCGCCGATGGACAGCAGCCGGACGATGCCGACCACCGGTCGCCACGCGGACGACTCGGCGAGCCGCGGCGCGGCGGCGAGCCCCGCGAACGACAGCAGGGCCAGGATGCCCGCCCCGGCGAACTGGTGGATCAGGCCCGCGACGGTCTCGATGTCGGGGGAGTCGTCGGTCGGGAAGATCGCCGCGAGGAGCATGCAGCACGCCCAGATGCCGAACAGCACCGTGGGGCGGCCCGCCATCCGCACGCCCGCCCCCGCCATCCCGATGAGCAGGCCGAACACACCGAGCGCCAGCAGGATCGACGACGTCTCGAACGGGCCCCGGCCGCCGTCGACGTAGACGTAGTAGCTGGCAGGCCGGGTGATCGGGTTGAGCTGGTCGCGGTAGGCGAAGCTGAGGTAGACCATCGTGGCCGCCGCGCGGCCCGCCGCCAGCAGCGCGCCCATGGCGAGCAGCAGGGTCGCGATGCCCCACCAGCGCCTGGTCCGACGCGCTCCGCTGCGATCGGTGATGATCGTCGGCCTCCTCCCGCTTCGACCCCTTCTGATCGACCCCGCTGATCGACGCGGCCGAGGGTAGACCCGGGAGGTCACGCGAACCTCACAACGCGCGGCCGCGCCGGTGAACGTCATCAGGACAGGCAGGCGAGCGGGTCGGCGCGCTCCAGGGCGGGGTCGTCGGCGGCGAAGGTGGACGCCCGGCCCGGCCCGCTGCTCCGGGTCTCGAAGCGCACGGTGACGCGGCCGTGCCCGGCGCCCTGCACCCAGCCGTGGCCGAGTTCGGCGTGGCGGACGTCGTCGCCGGTGCGCCACGGCCGGGGCACGTCGGCTGGCTCGACCGGGGCGGGCGACGACGTGGAGAGGGTGTCGGCGGGCTCGGGCGCGGTGGTGAACAGCGCGGGCGGCGGCTCCTCGCCGAGCCCGGCCAGCGACACACCGAGCAGCCGCACGCCGCCGTCGGGCACGGCCGCGCGGGCCAGGCGCTGGGCCGTGGCCGTGAGCACGGCAAGATCGGTGCTGGCCTCGGCGGCGGTCTCCGAGCGGGTGGCGGTGGTGAAATCCGCGCTGCGGACCTTCACGGTGACCGTGCGCGCCGCGCGCCCGTCGGCGAGCAACCGCCGGTGCGCGGACTCGGCGAGCCGGGCGACGGCGTCGTGCACCGCGCTCATCGCCGTGAGGTCGATGTCGAACGTGGTCTCGGCGCTCACCTGCTTGGCCGCCGCCCGCGGTGCAACCGGCCGTTCGTCGACGCCCTGGGCCAGGCGGTGCAGCTCGGTGCCGACCACGCCGCCCAACAGCCGCGCCGCCTCCCGGGCGTCGAGGGCGGCCAGCTCGCCGATCGTCTGCACGCCCGCCCGCAGCAGCGCGGCCTCCGCCACCGGGCCCACGCCCCAGAGCATCCGGACCGGCAGCGGGGCGAGCACGTCGTGCTGGACGGCCGGGTCGACGACGCGCAGCCCGTCGGGCTTCGCCAGCTCGGACGCGATCTTGGCCAGCTGCTTGCCGGAGCCCGCCCCGACCGACGCGGGCAGGCCGGTGACAGCGCGGACGTCGGCCCGCAACGCGGCGGCGAACCGCTCGACCTCGGCGACCTGGGCGCCGGCGAGCTGCGGCGGCTCGAGGAAGGCCTCGTCGAGCGAGACGGGCTCCACCACCGGGGCCGCGTCGGCGAGCACGCCCATGACCTGCTCCGAGAGAGCCTGGTAGAGCGCGAAGCGCGGGGGGAGCACGGTGGCGTGCGGGCACAGCCGCCGGGCCTGACCCATGGGCATCGCGGAACGGGCGCCGAAGACCCGGGCCTGGTAGCTGGCCCCGGCCACCACCGCCCGCGGCCCGAGCCCGCCCACGAGCACCGGCCGGTCGCGCAGCGTGGGGCGGGTGAGCTGTTCGACCGAGGCGTAGAAGGCGTCCATGTCGAGGTGCAGCACCCAGCGCGCACCCGGACCGCTCACGCCCTCATCTTCCCGGAGCACCCGGACAGTTCCGCTGCACCCGCCCCGTCGAAACGGCCGACACGCAGCGTCGAGACGTACGACTCACCGGGGGGTGGGGTGCAGGAGGGGGCGGGCGTCGTGTTCGGCCACGGACGGGGCCACCGCGCCGAGGCCCGCCACGGCCGCGGGCGAGCCGTCCGGCGCCACCAGGTCCCGCAGCCACACCGGGCCGTCCGGCGCGCCGTCGCCGCGCCACTCCACCACGCCGTGCTCGTCGAGGACGATCGCGGCCATGGGGCTGGCCAGGCCGTCGCCGGTCGCCTTCAGCAGGGCCTCCTTGCGGGTCCACGCCCGGAAGAACGCCGCGGGCTCGGCGGGCGCCCCGACATGTCGGGCCACGCCGTCGAGGTCGGGCATCGCCCGGACGGGCTCGACGTCCAGCCCGACCGGCCCGCCGTCGAGCACCGCAACCCCCACGACGGCGCCCGCGTGGGTGAACGAGAACCCCGGCCCGCCCGCCACCGTGGGCTTGCCGTGCGGCTCGCCGCACCGGCAGGTGCGGTCGAACACCAGGTGGGCCGGGTCGCGCCCGAGCCGGTCGCCCAGCACCACCCGTGTGAGGGCGTGCGCGGCAAGGTAGCGGGCGGCGTCGACCTCGCGCCGGAAGCGGCCCAGCCGCTCCCGCTCGTGCGCGTCGAGCAACGCCACGAGCCCGGGCGCGTCCGCCGGGGCCACGGGCGCAGCCCACCAGACGTCGCAGGTCGTCACCCCGCCATCCTGGCAGCCGCGCCCGGGAGCGCCGTGGAGCGCTCAGCCCGTGCGGCGCACCGGGTTGACCCGACGGCCGCGCGCCGTGCTGCGGGCTCGCCCGGCCTGCTCGGCCAGCCCGTGCTGCAGCACCGCGGGATCGGTCGTCTTGCCTTTGCGTCGCCGCGCCGCCCGGTTCGTGGCCACGGGCTGCTCGGTGGACGGGTTCGGTTGCGTAGACATGCGCACCTCCGGAGGAAGGGGTGAGGGGGACCGGGCCGGGGCGTCTCAGTTGCGCATGGCCGCCACGGTAGGGCGCCTGTCGGGAGGGGCGCGAGCGAATTACCGTGCCCGCCATGGACGTGTGTGACGTGGTGGTCGTCGGCGGCGGGATCGCGGGCGCCTCGGTGGCCTACGAGCTGGCGGGCACCCGCTCGGTGACCCTCCTGGAGGCCGAGCCGGAGCTCGCCCGGCACTCGACGGCGCGGTCCGCGGCCACCTGGATCCCCGGCCACGGCAACGACGTCGTGCGGGCGCTGATCGCCGCGTCCGGCCCCCGCTTCGCCCGGCTGACCGAGGAGCTGGACGCCCCGCCGCTGCTGCGGCCGCTCGACGTGATGTGGGCGGCCTTCGACGACGCCGGCGAGGTGGGGCTGGCCGCCATGCTGGCCGAGCGCGCGGGCGAGCCGGACGCGCCGGTGCCGCTGACCCCCGCCGAGGCCGAGGAGCACGCCCCGACGCTGCGGCCCGGGCGGGTCCGCGCGGCCGCGCACACCACCGCGGCCGCCGTCGACACCGACGCGCTGCACCAGGCCTACGTGCGCGGCCTCAAGGCCAGGGGCGGCGCCGTGCGGACGGCGGCGCCCGCGCAGGACATCACCCGCGACGGCACCGGCTGGCGGGTGGGGGACATCGCCGCGGGCCTGGTCGTGGACGCGGCCGGGGCGTGGGCCGACGTCGTCGCCGACCACGCGGGCGTGCCCCGCATCGGCCTGCAGCCCTACCGCCGGACGATCGCCGTCGCCAGGGTGCCCGACCGCGCCCGGCTGCACGGCGCCATGGTCTGCGAGGTGCTGGAGCGCTTCTACTACAAGATCGAGGGTGACGACCTGCTGCTCTCGCCCGCCGACGAGACCCCCACCGGGCCCGGCGACGCCCGTCCCGACGAGCTGGACGTCGCCCTCGCGCTGGAGCGGGTCGAGGAGGCCACCGGGCTCGGGCTGCGGTCGATCCGCACGAGCTGGGCGGGCCTGCGCTCGTTCGTGCCCGACCGCCGCCCCGTCGTGGGCGGCTGGCCCGAGCACCCGGGCTTCGCGTTCGTCGCGGGCCAGGGCGGGTCGGGCATCGAGACCGCGCCCGCGCTCGCCGCGTTCGCCGCCGCCGTGCTCACGGGCGCGCCGCCGCCCCCGGACGTGCAGGTCGAACCGGCCGCGCTGGCTCCTACTCGCCGGTAGGCTCGCGGGGGTGAGCACCACCCTCGAGCTGTTCGACGGCGCGTTCTGGCGCGATCCGTACCCCGCCTACGCCGAGCTGCGCGCCGACGCCCCGGTGCGCCGCGTCGAGCGCGCCGACGGCGTGGTGTGGCTGCTCAGCCGCTACGCCGACGTCCGGGCCGCGCTCGCCGACCCGCGCCTGTCCAAGGACTGGCGCTACACGCTCCCGCCCGAGCAGCGGGCGGGTCAACCCGGCACGCCGATCCCGATGATGATCCTCATGGACCCGCCGGAGCACACCCGGCTGCGCAAGCTCGTCTCCCGGGTGTTCACGTTGCGCCGGATGGAGGCGCTCCGGCCGCGGGTGCGGGAGGTCGCGGCCGAGCTGATCGCCGAGCTGCCGTCGCGCGGGCCGGTCGACCTCATGCCCGCCTACGCCCTGCTCCTCCCGGTGCTGGTCATCTGCGAGCTGCTCGGGGTGCCCGCCGACGACCGGGACGAGTTCGTCGCGTGGTCCAACGCCATGGTCGACGGCACCGACGAGATGGAGTCCGCCACCAAGCTGCACGGCTACCTGTCCACGTTGATCGAGGCGAAGCGGGAGCACCCCGACGACGGGTTGATCAGCGCCCTCATCGCCGACGCCGACGACGACCGGCTGAGCCACGAGGAGCTCGTGGCGATGGCCATGATGCTGCTCATCGCGGGCCACGAGACCACCGTCAACCTCATCGGCAACGGGCTGCTCGCCCTGCTCACCCATCCCGACCAGTGTGCGCTGCTGCGCGACGGGCCGGAGCTGCTGCCCGCGGCCGTGGAGGAGTTCCTCCGCTTCGACTCCCCGGTGCACAGCACGCCCGCCCGGTTCGCCGCGGAGGACGTCGAGTACGCGGGCGTCGTGATCCCGGCGGGCGCCGTCGTGATCCTCTCGCTGGCCGCGGCCAACCGCGATCCCGACCGGTTCCCCGACGCCGCGGAGCTGCGCGTCGACCGCGACGCGGGCGGCCACACCGCGTTCGGCCACGGCCTGCACCACTGCCTCGGCGCCCAGCTCGCCCGGATCGAGGGCCAGGAGGCGATCGGGGCGCTGCTCGCCGCCCGCCCGGACATGGAGCTCGCCGTCGACCCGGCCGAGCTCGCCTACCGTCACAGCACCCTCGTGCGCGGCCTGCGCACGCTGCCGGTGCTGCTGTGAGCCCGCTCGAGGTCGTCCGGCGCTACTACGACGGCTGTTCCGCGGGTGACGTCGAGGCGATGCGCGCCACCCTCGCCGACGACGTCGTGCACTACTTCCTGGCCCCCAACGTCGGCTCGGCGCCCGTGCGCGGCGGCGAGCACCTCGCGCGGTACTGGCGCAAGGTCGCCGGGATGATCGACGCCCGGTGGGTGGTCGACCACGGCCTGGTCGGGGACGGCGAGGCCGTGATCGAGTGGACGATGTACTGGCGGCCCGCGGGCGCCGACGCCCGGGTCGCCACGCGCGGCGCCGAATGGTTCGTCTTCGCCGACGACGGCCGCATCGCCGAGATCCGCTCCTACTACCAGCAGCGGCCGGAGACGACCGAGCTCGACGGGTTCCCCTACGCGGCGCGCGGCTACTCGACGGGGGAATGACCCGACCCGGCGTCGCGGTTGGGGAGGGCATGGGCGCACACGCGTACGTCGCGGTCGAACTCGGCACGGGCGGGGAGCCGAGCGCCGCGCACCACCTGGCGGGGGTCCGGGCGGTGGCCCACTCCGGCGCCGACCTCGTGCTGTGGGCCGACTCGTTCGTCCCGCCCGACCCGGCCGAGCCGCCGACGCTCGACGCCGTCGCGATCGCCGCCCGCGTCGCCCCCGTCGTGCCCGGGATCGGGCTGGTGCCCACGGTCACGGTGACCCACACCGAGCCGTTCCACATCTCGAAGGCCATCGCCACCCTCGACCTCGTCTCGCAGGGCCGGGCGGGCTGGCAGGTGGCCGTGTCGCGCACCGAGGAGGAGGCGCTGCTCTTCGGCCGCAAGCCCGCCGCGCCGCCTGCGCTGCTGTGGCAGGAGGCCGCCGAGGCCGTCGAGGTGGTGGTGCGGCTGTGGGACTCGTGGGAGGACGACGCGGTGATCCGCGACGTCGCCACCGGCCGTTACGTCGACCGCGACCGCCTGCACTACATCGACTTCGTCGGCGAGTTCTTCTCCGTGAAGGGCCCGTCGATCACGCCGCGCAGCCCGCAGGCCCACCCGCTCGTCGTCGTGCGGGACGAGCCCGACGCGCTCCCGGTCGTCGCCCGGTGGGCCGACGTCGTGCGCGTCGCGGCGCCGGACCTCGCCGCCGCGCACACCGCCCGTGAGCAGGTGCGCGCGGTGGTCACCGGGGCCGGTCGCGACCCCGACGCGGTCGCCGTGCTCCTCGACGTCACCCCCGAAGGGCCCGATCCGGTCGAGGCCGTGCGCGTAGGCGCGGCCGACGGCGTCACGCTGCTCGGCGGCCCCGACGCCGCCCTCGTCGCACGGCTCGACGAGCTCGGCCTGCGGCGCCCGGTCGCCGGGTCCGCCACCCTGCGGGAGCGGTTCGGCCTGCCCCGTCCGGCCAACTTCTTCGCGGAGGCCCACCGGTGAGCAAGAAGCAGATCCACCTCGCCGCGCACTTCCCGGGCGTCAACAACACCACGGTGTGGAGCGACCCGGAGTCGGGCAGCCAGACCGACTTCGCCTCGTTCGTCCACTTCGCCCGCACCGCCGAGCGCGGCCTCTTCGACTTCCTGTTCCTCGCCGAGGGCCTCCGGCTGCGCGAGCACCGTGGCAAGATCCACGACCTGGACGTGGTCGGCCGACCCGACACCCTCACCGTGCTCAACGCGATAGCCGCGGTGACCGAGCACCTCGGGCTCGGCGGCACGATCAACACCACGTTCAACGAGCCGTACGAGCTGGCCCGCCAGTTCGCCTCGCTCGACCACCTCTCGGGTGGGCGCGCCGCGTGGAACCTCGTCACCAGCTCGGACGCGTTCACCGGCGAGAACTTCCGCCGGGGTGGCTTCCTCAAGCCCGAGGAGCGCTACGACCGCGCCCAGGAGATCCTCGACGCGGCCACGGCGCTGTGGCTCTCCGACCGCGAGCCGGTGAAGTTCGAGAGCGCGCAGTTCACGTTCGCGGGCCGCTTCACGCTGCCGCCGACGCCGCAGGGCCACCCCGTGCTCATCCAGTCCGGCGACTCGAACGAGGGTCGCGAGTTCGGCGCCCGCACCGCCGACGCGATCTTCTCCCGGCACGGCACCATCGCGGCCGGGCAGGCCTTCTACCAGGACCTGAAGGGCCGCATGCCGCGCTACGGGCGCAGGCCGGAGGAGATCACGATCCTGCCCGCCACCACGTTCGCGCTCGGCGACACCGAGGCCGAGGCGCAGGAGAACGCCGAGCGGGTGCGCCGGGAGCAGGTGAGCCCGCAGACCGCGATCGCGTTCCTCGAGCAGGTGTGGGGCCGCGACCTCTCGGCCTACGACCCGGACGGGCCGCTGCCCGACGTCGAGCCGGACGCGGGCGCGACGATCACCCGCGGCCGGGTGCGGCACGAGAAGGACCCCGTGGCCGTCGCCACGGCGTGGCGGGAGCTCGCCGCGGCCAAGGGCGGGCTCTCGATCCGCGAGCTGATCATCGAGACCACCGCGCGGCAGTCGTTCGTCGGCACGCCGAAGCAGGTCGCCGCGCAGATGGACGAGTACGTGCAGCAGGACGCCTCGGACGGCTTCATCCTCGTGCCGCACCTCGTGCCGGGCGGCCTGGACGAGTTCGTGGACAAGGTGATCCCGGAGCTGCAGGACCTCGGCAGCTTCCGCACCGCGTACACCGGACCCACGTTGCGCGACCACCTGGGCCTGGAAAGGCCCTAGGAGCGCGCTGAGGAGCTCGGCCCTGCTGCCCGGCGCTCCTCAGCACCCTCCTAGGCCGCCACCTCGTGCACCAGCCGGGCCACCGGCAGCGGGCGTTCCCTGGTCACCGTGGCCGCGGCGACCGCGGGCAGCGCGACGAACGGGTACACCTGGTCGAGCGCGCTCACCCGCGCGCAGATCTCGTCGGTGAGGTGCAGCACCTGCTCGTTGGGCCACGACGGCAGCACCACGAGGAAGTCCTCCGGGCCGATCCGCACCAGCCGGTCGGTGGGGTGCAGCAGCTCGCTGACGCCGTCCCGTATGCCTTGCAGCGCGGCCATCTCGGCCCGCAGCCCGTACTGCTTGCGCAGCTCCCCGACGCCGAACACCCGCAGGAGCACCAGCCCGATCGGCAGCGTGCCCGACCCGAGCCCGCGGGTCCACCGCTCCAGGTACGCGCCGGTGTAAAGCCCGGTGCGCGGGTCGCGCTCGGCCGCGTCCTCGCGCAGCGCCTCCAGCTCGGCGACGGCGGCCGCCCGCTCGCGCAACAGCCCGTCCATCCGGTCGCCGAGGAACATGAGCGGCACCTCCCACCAGTCCTGGCGCATCGGCTCCGGCTCGTCCAGCACGGCGCGCAGCACGGCGTCGATCCGGTCGGTGGTGTCGGGCCCCAGCCGCAGCTGCGCCCGCAGCCGCAGGATCTGGCCGTACGCGTCCGACCGCGAGAACGACCACGAGCCGCGGAAGCGCCTGCCCTCCTCGATCGTCCTCGCGTGCGGGTCGAGCGACTCCTGGTCGACGGCCACGAGGGTGGCCCCGCCCTTCGGGCCGAGCACGGTGACGCTCCACTCGCGGGCGAGCGGGTCGGCGGCGCCGAGCAGGGCGTGGCGCACGCCGGGTGGCAGCTCGGGCGGGAAGTCCTCGGCGAGCCCGACCACGGTGACGGCGTCGCGGGCGGCGATCTCGCGGTAGACGTCGACCTCGCGGGCGAAGTACGAGAGCTTCTGGAACATGGCGATGACCACGAGCGGGCTGCCCGGCTCGGCGGCCAGTGCGAACCGCTCGATCGTGTGGGAGATCTCCACCAGCATCCGCTTGCCGTAGAGGGTCTCCGCACCGCGCACAGGGGGAACGGTAGCGCGCCGCGTTCGTCTGCTCACTCGGCGGAGCAGCCCACGGAGCGCGACAGCACACGTAGGCCGTACGGGGGTAGGGTCGGTGAGTGGCCGACCGCGTGGTGTGCACGATCGCCGACGGCGTCGCGGACGTGCGGCTCAACCGCCCCGACAAGCTCAACGCGCTCGACATGGCCATGTTCACCGCGCTGGCCGACACCGCGGCCGCGGTGGGCGAAACCCCCGGCGTGCGGGCCGTCGTGCTCTCCGGGGAAGGCCGGTCGTTCTGCGCGGGTCTCGACCTCACGGCGTTCTCCGCGATGGCGTCGGGGGAGCGCTGGCGCCCCGCCGACGACCCCACCACCACCGGCGCCGACGGTCGCTCGCTCGGCCAACGCGCCGTGCTGGCCTGGTACGACCTGTCCGTGCCGGTCATCGCGGCGGTGCGCGGGCACGCGTTGGGCGGCGGGCTGCAGCTGGCGCTGGGCGCCGACATCCGGATCGCCGCACCGGACGCGGTGTTCAGCGTGTTCGAGATCAACTGGGGTCTGTCGCCGGACATGGCGGGCACCCAGCTCCTACCCCGGCTGGTCGGCCCCGACCTCGCGGCCGAGCTCGTCTACACCGGGCGCGTGGTCGACGCGGTCGAGGCGGACCGCGTCGGGCTCGTCACCCGCGTCGTCGACGACCCGCTCGCCGCCGCGCACGCGCTCGCCGCGCGCATCGCCGCGGTGAACCCGGACGCGATCCGCGCGGACAAAGGGCTCCTGCGG
Organism: Pseudonocardia sp.; assembly: GCA_036265695.1. Taxonomy (GTDB): domain Bacteria; phylum Actinomycetota; class Actinomycetes; order Mycobacteriales; family Pseudonocardiaceae; genus Pseudonocardia. The sequence continues at coordinate 17,371 of DATAOO010000415.1, forward strand.
CGGGCGCACGGCCCGCTCGAGGACGGCCTCGCCGCCGAGCGCGCGGCGATGGGGGAGATCATGGGCAGCCCGAACCAGCGGGAGGCCGCCGCGGCGGGTCTGGAGAAGCGGGAGCCGAGGTTCACATGACCGACGTTGAACCGACGGAGGCCGTACTCGTCGAGACCGACGCGGCGGGCGTCCGCACGCTCACCTTCAACCGGCCCGAGCGGCGCAACGGATGGGCCGCCGACCTCGAAGACGCGTACTACGCCGCGCTCACCGACGCGGCCGCCGACCCGGCGGTGCGCGCCGTCGTCCTCACCGGAGCGGGCCCCACGTTCTGCCCCGGCGCCGACATGACGCGCCTCGGCGACCTGTCGACCGACGGCGCCACCCTCCCGCACCGGCCCGTCGACGTGCCGCGCACGTTCCCCAAGCCGCTCATCGCCGCGATCAACGGCGCGTGCGCGGGCGTGGGGCTCGTGCAGGCCCTGTTCTGCCACGTCCGCTTCGCGGCCGACTCCGCCCGCTTCGCCACCGCCTTCGCCCGGCGCGGCCTCGTCGCGGAGTACGGCATCGCCTGGACCCTGCCCCGGCTGGTCGGCCTGGAGAACGCGCTGGACCTGCTGGTGTCGGGCCGCACGTTCGACGCGTCGGAGGCCAAGGCGCTGGGCCTGGTCAGCCGCGTGGTGGCGCGGGTCGACGTGCTCGCCGCGGCCCAGGCCTACGCCCGTGACATCGCCGAGAACTGCGCCCCCTCGGCCGTCGCCGTGATCACTGCGCAGGTGCTCGCCGCCGCCGACGGCACCTACGCCGAGGCGCTGGCCCGGGCGCACGTGGAGACGGACGAGCGCATCGGCTCCGCCGATCTGCGCGAGGGCGTCGCATCGTGGCTCGAGAAACGGGCTCCGCAGTTCGGCGCGCTGTCGCGGGAGGGCGTCTGATGTATCGCGTTGCGGTGGTCGGGGCGGGCCCGTCCGGGCTCTACGCGGCGGCGGCGTTGCTCACCTCGGACGAGCCGGTGAGCGTCGAGGTGCTCGACCGCCTGCCCGCGCCGTACGGCCTCGTGCGCTACGGCGTGGCGCCCGACCACGTGAAGATGAAGTCGGTCATCAGGGTGCTGCAGCGCCCGTTCGACCCGGCCGAGCTGGAGTTCCTCGGCGGCGTGCACGTCGGCGAGGGCGGGCTGCCGCTGGACGTGCTGCGCGAGCACGTCCACGCCGTGATCCACGCGACGGGCAGTTCGATCGACCGCGCGCTGGGCGTGCCCGGGGAGGACCTCGTGGGCTCGCTCGGCTCCGGGGCGTTCGTGAGCTGGTACTCCGGGCACCCCGATTTCGCCGACCTTGACCCGCCGCTCGACCGCCCCGGCGTCGCCGTCGTGGGGGCGGGCAACGTCGCGCTCGACGTGGCCAGGGTGCTGGCCCGCAGCCCCGACGAGATGGCCCTCACCGACGTGCCCGAGCCGGTGCTCGACGCGCTGTGGGAGAGCGCGGTGCGCGACATCCACGTCATCGTGCGCCGCGGCCCCCAGCACGTGAAGTTCACGCCCGCCGAGCTCAACCAGATCGGCGACCTCGCGAACGCCGACGTGATCGTGCACGACGACCGGGTCCTCGCCGCCGGGGTGCCCGAGCCCGAGGAACGCCGGATGCGGCAGTGCCTCGCCTCGCTCACCAAGTGGACGGAGAACGCGCCGACCGACAAGCCGCGCCGCATCCACCTGCACTTCCTGCGCAGCCCGGTGCGGATCCTGGGCACGGACGGCCGGGTCAGCGGCATCGAGATCGAGCGCAACGTGGTCGACGGCGACCGCGTGCGGGGCACGGGGGAGACCACCACGCTGGACGTCGGCCTGGTCGTGCGGGCGATCGGCTACGACGCGCAGCCGATCCCCGGCCTGCCGTTCGACGCGGCCACCGGCACGGTGCCCAACGAGGGCGGCCGGGTGGTGCGCGACGGCAAGCCGGTGCCCGGCGCCTACGTCACCGGCTGGATCAAGCGCGGCCCCACCGGTGTGATCGGCACCAACAAGGGCGACGGCATCGAGACGGCCAAGGCCGTCCTCGCCGACCTGCCCACGCTGCCCGCCCCCGCGCACCCCGAGCCGGAGGCGCTGCGGGCGGCGCTGGCCGAGCACGGGGTGCGGGCGGTGGACTGGACGGCCTGGCTGCGCCTGGACGCCGAGGAGATCCGCCGCGGCGGCCTGCGCGCCGCCGATCGCGTCAAGGTCGCGACGACCGCCGAGATGATCCGCCACGCCCTCGACGCCGTGCCCACGAGCCGTTCGTAGCCGTCACTTGCCCTTGATCGAGCCCGTGGTGGTGCCGCCGGACGAGGCCGTCGCGAGGCACACGACCTGGCGGTCGCCGCGCCGCCAGTTCTGCTCGAGCGGGTACACGCTGAACAGGCCCACGTCCGGGTTGGTCTCCGCGCTGGGGCTGTAGGCGCCGAGCCTGTCGTTGCACTCCCGCGACACCTCCTGGTCGACAGCGGCGGCGCCGGGGTATGCGCCCGCGGGGAGGTCGAACACGGCGAACACCTCGCCCTCGTGCGGCTGCGTGCAGGGCACGCCCGGGAGCGAGAGCAGGTTGGTAGTGTTCTTGAGGCCGTTGACGCAGTCGCCCACCTGCAGCGAGGTGGCCGAGATGCTGCCGCCGTCGGTCACCGCGCCGCCGTTGTCGCGCTTCGCCGACGTCGTGACGGCCAGGATGATCGCCAGGACGATGCCGACCGTCCACATCGAGGACAGGATCACGCCCGCGAGTGCGAGGCCGCGCCCGTTCTGCCCGGTGCGCTTGGTCTGGCTGAGCGCGATGAACCCGAAGATGAACCCGAGCAGGATGCCGCCGATGATGCCGAAGATCAGCGAGGCGATCGCGAAGCCGTTGGTTCCCGGCTTCTGCGGCTGCGGCTGCGGCGGCGGGTAGCCCGAGCCCGGGTAGCCGCCGGGCGGGGGGTAGCCGGGCGGCCCGTAGCCGCCGGGAGCCGCGCCGTACGCGGGCTCGGGGTAACCGCCCACCCCGGCGGGCGGAGGCCAGGCGCCACCGGCGGGTGGCTGGTTCCACGCGCCTTGGGGGCCGGGTCCGTACGGGGGAGGAGCGGTCATGAGCGCACGATAGAGTGCCCCTTCTCGCCCGAACCGCCCGGATCCCGCATTTGGCCCCGTCGCGTCCGTTTCGTGACCGGTCGATCACCGGCCCGGATCACCGGCCCTTGATCGAGCCCGTGCTGCTGCCGGAGGTGGCCTTCGCGATGCAGACCACCTCGCGGTCGCCGCGATCCCAGTTCTGCTCCAGCGGGTACACGCTGAACAGGCCGATCGCGTCGTCGGAGGGCGCGCTCGGGCTGTAGTCGGCGAGCCGCGCGTTGCAGCCCTTGCTGACGAGGTCGTCGACCCCCGCGGCGCCGGGGTACGGGCCCGGCGGGAGGTCGAACACGGCGAACACCTCGCCCTGGTGCGGCTGCGAGCAGGGCACGCTCGGCAGCGACGACACGTCGGTGCTGTCGGTGAGGTCGTTGAGGCAGTCGCCGACCTGCAGGTCGGTGGCCGAGATCGCGGTGCTCGGAGCGGTGGTGATCGGCGGCTCGGTGGTGGGCTCGGCCGTGGGGCTCGCGGTGGGGAAGGTGGTCGGGGTGACCGGACCGCTCGGGGTGGAGTTCGCGACCGCCACCACGATCAGGAGGACGAAGCCGAGCGTCCAGAGCGCGGAGAGCACGATCCCGGCGATGGCCATTCCGCGGCCGTTCTGGCCGGTGCGCTTGGTCTGGCTGAGCGCGATGAACCCGAAGATGAACCCGAGCAGCGCGCCGCCGATGATGCCGAAGATCAGCGCGGCGATCGCGAAGCCGTTGGTGCCCTGGGTGGGCGGCGGCGGGTAGGACGGTGCGCCGTACCCACCGCCCGCGGGTGGCGGGTAGCCACCGCTGGGCGGGTAGCCACCGTGGCCCGGCGGCGGGGTGTAGGCGGCGGTGGCGTGTGCGGGGCTGCGGCCGTACCCGCGGTCGGGTGGCGGGGTGTAGGTGGGCGGCGGGGTGTGTCCAGCCGGGCTGTAGGCCGCGCGGCCGGGCGGCGGTGTGTGGCCCGGCCCGGAGGCGGGTGTGCTCGGCCGGGAGCGGGTGATCGGCGTGGTCAGCTCGTCCTTGACGAGCGACGGGCCCGTCGCCTTCCCGCCGTCGAGGGCCGCCTCGGCCGCCGCGGCCAGCTCGCCCGCGGTGGGGAAGCGCGCCTCGGGGTTCTTGGCCATGCTCCGCGCGACGACGGCGTCGAGCGCGGCGGGCACGCCCGTGTGCGCGGCGCTGGGCTTCGGCGGCTCGGCGCTCAGGTGCTTGTACAGCAGCGCCGGGTACTCGCCGCCCGCGAACGGCTTGCTGCCGGTCAGCATCTCGTAGAACAGGCAGCCCAGCGCGTAGATGTCGGCCCGCCGGTCGATGTGGCCCGCGGTGAACCGCTCGGGCGCCATGTAGTCCGGCGTGCCCACCGCCGCCCCGGTGACGGTGAGGCTGGTCTTGGCCATGCTGTCGCGGGCGATGCCGAAGTCGACGAGGTACACCGAGTCGGCCATGCCGCGCGGGCGGTCGGCCAGGAGCACGTTGGCGGGCTTGACGTCGCGGTGGATCAGGTTCGCCTGGTGCGCGGCGTCGAGCGCCGCCGCGAGCTGCGCGAGGATGCTGACCGCCCGCCGCGGCTCGAGCGCGCCCTCGCGGGCGAGGACCTTGCCGAGGTCCTCGCCGTCGACGAGGCGCATGTCGATGAAGAGCCTGCCGTCGATCTCGCCGAACCGGTGGATCGGGATGATGTGCTGCTCGCGCAGGCCCGCGGCTATGCGGGCCTCGCGCTCGAAGCGGGCGCGGTAATCCGGGTCGGCCGACAGCGACTCCAGCAGCAGCTTGATCGCGACAGCGCGCTCGTGGACGGTGTCGTAGGCCCGGTAGACCTCGCCCATGCCACCCCGGCCGATGACCTGGTCCAGGCGGTAGGGCCCGAACTGACCATCGATCACGGGCACACGTTAGCGGGGCTCGACGGACACCACGTCGTCGAGGCGGCCGAGCATCGCCGGGAACGCGGCGAACTCCTCGGCGGTGAGCGAAACCGTGCAGGTCACGCTGCTGTAGGGCACGCCGTCACGGACGTCGGCCGCGAACTCGCGGATCGGGAAGCCGAGGTGGCGCAGCGCATCGCCGACGCGGAGCACCGCGTCCATCCCGCCGACGGTGATGATCTCGTGGCGGCGCTGCATGCGGAACGCGTAGCCGGTGCGGGGCGAATGGTCGAGCACAGTCATGATCTTCAACTCCGGGGACTCCACAACGATGGGGGAACCCGAGCCAGGCCTCGGCGAGAGGGAGGAAGCGCGGCGGGGGCCTGGCTCAGCCGACGCGCAGCCGTACGGCCGCGTCGAGAGCGAGGAGAATGCGCATGGCAAGCACCCTACTCCTAGCTCCGACGCACGGGCGACGCGACACCCGGTCGCCCGTCAGGCTGAGCGCAGCACGTCGATGGCGGGCGCCAACAGCGTCTCGTCGAGCTCGTAGGGCGTGTAGAAGGTGAACCGGTCCACGATGTCGCCGAACCGGGCCACGAGCGCCGGGCCGAGCGCGTCCGGCTCGGCCACCACGGCGAACGCGGCGAGCACGTCGTCGTCGATCAGCTCGCCCATGCGCACCCAGCGATCGTCGTCGGTGCCGCGCGAGAGCCGGTTGAGCTCGACGCCGAGCTCGCCCCAGCCGTGCAGCTCGAGCACCCGGTGGTAGGCCGGGGTGCTGCCGTAGAACGCGATCTGGCGGCGCACGCCGACGTCGGCGGCCGCCATCTCCTCCTCGGTGCTGCCGGTGACCACGAGCCCCTGCAGGCTGATCGAGAAGCCGTCCAGGGTGCGCCCGCTCGCGGCGAGGCCCTCCTCCAGCAGCGGGAGGGTGCGCTCCCGCAGGTAGCGCTGGGTGGTGAGGGGGTGCGGGATGAGCCCGTCGCACACCTCGCCCGCCACCCGCGTCATGTGCTCGCCGACCGCGGCCAGGTACACCTTCGGCGGGCCCCACGGGTTCGGCCCGGGGGAGAAGAACGGCGTCATGAGGGTGTGGGAGTAGAAGTCGCCGCGGAAGTTCAGCCGCTCCCCGCTGTTCCAGGAAGCCCAGATCGCCCGGAGCGCCGAGATGTACTCGCGCATCCGGGGCGCGGGGCTGCTCCACGGCATGTTGAACCGACGCTCGATGTGCGGCTTGACCTGGCTGCCGAGCCCGAGCAGGAGCCGCCCGCGGGAGTGGCTCTGCAGGTCGTTCGCGGTGTAGGCCATCGTCATCGGCGAACGGGCGAACGCCACCGCGATCGACGTGCCGACGGCGAGCCGCTCGCTGTGCTCGGCCACCGGCATCAGCTGCACGAAGGGGTCGTGCGCGGTCTCGAAGGTCCACAGGCCGTCGTAGCCCGCCTTCTCGCGGTCGCGGGCCTCGTCGGCCAGCTCGGCGATCGACGTGCCCTGCACCATCGTGTCGACCCGCACGGGCGCCTCCCCCTTCATGCGAACGGCCCTCCGGTCGCACGATAGGCGACCGGAGGGCCGAACGGGATGATCGATGCTCGCCGATCAGTCGGCGATCTCCTTGGGACGCTCCAGCGCCTCCCGGCGGTGGGCGGCGATCTCCTCGTCGCTGGAGGCATCGGAGTCGCTGTGCGCGGCCTCCGCGCTGGCCAGCTCGTGCCGCGCCCTCGTGAGCGCCGCCGTCTCCTCGGGCGGGTCGGGCGTGAGCAGCGACCCCGGTACCGGGGCGCCACCGATGCCGAGCTGGTTCATCTTCCGCGGCACCGACGCGCCCTGGTACTCCAGCGGGATGGCGTGACCGTGGTCGTCGACCCCGGCCAGCGGCTGGTGCACCTCGATGAACTCGCCGTGCGGCAGCCGCTTGATGATGCCGGTCTCGATGCCGTGCTCGAGCGTGGCCCGGTCGGAGCGCTGCAGCCCCAGGCAGACCCGGTACGCGACGTAGTAGGCGAGCGGCGGCAGCAGCAGGAGCCCGACGCGGCCCATCCAGGTGGTCGCGTTCAGCGAGACGTTGAAGTAGTACGCGAACCAGTCGTTCGCGGAGCTCACCAGCAGCACCACGTAGAAGGTGATCGACATGACGCCGAGCGCGGTGCGCACCGGCACGTCACGCGGGCGCTGCAGCAGGTTGTGCCGCGCGTTGTCCTTGGTCATCTTGCGTTCGATGGTCGGGTAGATGCCCGCCACCACGAAGATCAACGGGAGGAACGCCGCGGTGGCCCAGAACGTCGCCGGGATGCGGTAGTTGCCCAGCACGATCTCCCAGGCGGGGAACAGCCGGGCCATGCCGTCCGACCAGCCCATGTAGAAGTCCGGCTGTGAGCCCGCGGACACGTAGGCCGGGTCGTACGGGCCGAAGTTCCAGATCGGGTTGATCTGGAAGAGGCCGCTGAGCAGGCCCAGCACGCCGACCGTGACGGCGAAGAACGCGCCGCCCTTGGCCGCGAACGCGGGGAGGATCCGCACGCCCACGACGTTGCCCTCGGTGCGCCCCGGCCCCGGGAACTGGGTGTGCTTCTGGTACCACACCAGCCCCACGTGCACACCGATCAGCGCGAGCAGGACGCCCGGCAGCAGCAGCACGTGGATGATGTACAGGCGCGGGAGGATCTCGTTGCCGGGGAACTCGCTGCCGAACAGCGCCCACTGCGTCCACGTGCCGACCACCGGCACCGACAGCGTGATGCCCGACGCGATGCGCAGGCCGGTACCGGACAGCAGGTCGTCGGGCAGCGAGTAGCCGGTGAAGCCCTCGAACGTACCGACGAGGATGAGCACCAGGCCGATGACCCAGTTGGCCTCGCGCGGCTTGCGGAACGCACCGGTGAAGAACGTGCGGAACATGTGCGCCACCATCGAGGCGACGAACAGCAGCGCCGCCCAGTGGTGGATCTGCCGCACGAACAGGCCGCCGCGCACGTCGAAGGAGATGTGCAGCGCGCTCGCGTACGCCGTGCTCATCTCGATGCCGCGCAGGTTGGTGAACGGCCCGTCGTAGGTGATCTCCATCATCGACGGGTCGAAGAAGAGGCCGAGGTAGGTGCCCGACAGGAGCAGGACGATGAAGCTGTAGAGCGCGACCTCGCCCAGCATGAACGACCAGTGCGTGGGGAAGACCTTGTTGAACTGCTTCCGCAGCCCCGCGGCCGGGTGGTAGCGCTGGTCGAGCTCGTCCAGCGCCTCGCCCACCTTTGCGGTGAGCCCCGCACCCGCGTTCGTCGGGGTGGTGATCGAACTCATGCGTTGCCCCCAAGCTCCCAGAAGGCAGGCCCGATCGGACCGCTGAAGTCTCCGGTCGCGACGAGATAGCCCTCTTCGTTCACGGTAATCGGTAGTTGGGGGAGCGGGCGAGCCGCGGGCCCGAAGACCGGCTTTGCGTACTCGGTCGCGATGAACTGCGACTGGTGGCACGGGCAGAGGATGCGCTGGGTCTGGGTCTCGTAGAGCGACGTGGGGCAGCCCAGGTGCGTGCAGATCTTCGAGTAGGCGTAGAAGTCGCCGTAGTGGTAGTTCTCCTGGCCCGGCGCCTGGATCACCGGCGTGCCGGGGCGCAGCCGGATCAGCATGACGGGGTTGTCGGCGCGCTTGAGGGCCTCCGCCAGCGCGTGCTCGTCGTCGCGCTCGGACTCGCGGAACGGGAACACCGTCTGCATGGAGCCCGCGCCCTGGTCTTCGGGGCGCACCAGCTTGATGTCGTGGGGGTCGCCGGTGTCGGCCCGGATGTAGACGACCTCGCCGGGGTAGTTGGGCGCCCAGCCGGTGGTCCACAGCGCGGCCTTGGGGCCGCCCTTCCAGGGGTTGCGCACGAGCGGGGCGATCGCGGCGACACCGAGGCCGAGGCCGAAGATGCCCGCCGCGGCGCCCGCCGAGCGGATGATCAGCTTGCGGCGTGCGATGCCGGTGTCCTTGCCCGCCGCCGCCAGCTGCGCCATCACGGTCTTGCGGGCCAGCTCGGTGGAGGGCCCGTCGTGCCGCTGCTGCACGGAGACCTCGTCCGGGAAGAACTTCTTCACGTACGAGATCACCGCGATGCCCAGCGTGAGCACGCACAGGCCGAAGAACCCGCCGATCAGCGGCGTGTAGAGGGCGTAGGTCCAGTAGCCGGGCTTGCCGGGCTCGACGTACTCGAACGGCCAGAACAGGTAGCAGACCAGGAACGCCAGCGCCGAGAGCGCCGAGATGATGAACCACAGCCCGACCGCGCGCTCGGCGCGCCGCTCGGCGCGGGTGCCCGGCACCGGCCACGGGGGGGTGTTGTGGACGATGTCGACGTCGTCGAGCTCGGCGGCGAGCCGCGCCAGCTCGGGCTGGGACATGTCCTCCAGCTCGGCCGCGGTCGGCTCCACCCGCCGCGACTCGTCGCGCTCCGTGGTCTCGTGGGGCGTGTCGCGGGACGAGGTGTCCCGGTGCGAGGTGGTCACGACTTGGCCCCCAGCCAGAGTGCGAATCCGATCATCCCGGCGAGCCCGACGGTGAAGGCCACGACGCCTTCGGAGACCGGGCCGATCCCACCGATGGGGTTGCCGCCGGGGTTGTTGTAGTCGCCCTCGACCGACTTGATGAAGGCGATGATGTCCTTCTTCTCCTCGGGGGAGAGCTGGCGGTCGGTGAACTTGGGCATGTTCTGCGGGCCGGTGAGCATGGCCGCGTAGATCTGGCTCTCCGACGCCGGGTCGAGCCTCGGGGCGAACTTGCCCGACGACAGCGCGCCGCCGCGCCCGGTGAAATTGTGGCACGAGGCGCAGTTGAGCCGGAACAGCTCGCCGCCGCGGGCCGGGTCGTTGCCGCGCAGGGCGTCGCCGGTGGCCGCGGGCACGACCGGGCCGCCCCCGTTCGCCTGGACGTAGGCACTCAGCGCTTCCAGGTTGGCCGCGCCTTCCTCGGTCGCCGGGTCGTACGTCGGCAGCGGCGGCTTGCGGATGGCCTGCGCCTCCTGGCGCGCCATCGGCATGCGACCCGACGACACCTGGAAGTAGACCGCCGCCTGACCCACGCCGATGAGGCTCGGCCCGTGGTCCTGCACGCCCTGCAGGTTGCTGCCGTGGCAGGTGACGCAGTTGCCGTTGAAGAGCTGCTGGCCCTTGGCGATCAGCGCGGCGTCACCCTGGGCCTGCGCGACCTGCGGAGCGGGCGTGAGGGCCGTGTACAGCAGCGCGCACGACATGAGGCCGAAGCCGAGCGCCAGCACTCCGGAGACCCGGCGGCGGAAGCGGGTGCGGGGCCCGCGGGGGGATGAGGTGGTCACGTCTCGCCCTCGGTCGTCAGCGGATGAAGTAGATGACGGCGAACAGCCCGACCCACACCACGTCGACGAAGTGCCAGTAGTACGACACGACGATCGCGGCGGTGGCCTGCGCGGGCGTGAACTTGCTGAGCTTGGTCCTTATGAGGAGGAAGACGAACGCGAGCAGCCCACCTGTGACATGGAGGGCGTGGAACCCGGTCGCCATGTAGAAGACGGTGCCGTAGGCGCTGGAGGCGATCGTGGTCTCGTGCTCGGTGACCAGCGTGTGGTACTCGTTCGCCTGGCCGAGCACGAAGAACGTGCCCATCGCGAGGGTGAGCAGGTACCAGCGGCGCAGGCCGAACACGTCGCCGCGCTCGGCCGCGAAGACCCCGAACTGGCAGGTGAACGACGACGCCACCAGCACGATCGTGACGACCAGCGCGTACGGGACGTCCAGGTGCGTCGGCGCGGGCGGCCACGTGTTGCCGGGCGGGTTCTGCGCCCGTGCGGTGAAGTAGATCGCGAACAGGCCCGCGAAGAACATCAGCTCGCTGGACAGCCAGACGATCGTGCCGATGCTGACCAGGTTGGGACGGTTCAGCGAATGGATCCGCGCGCTGATGGTGGGAGCGGCTGTCGTCACTGGGGCATTATGACCCGACGGGAACTTCTACGGCCTGTCGGGGACACAAAGATTCCGCATCGGGGAGCGATCGCGGACTCGGCGGGCTCGGTCGGTGCTCGCATCGGGAACGGTCGCGGAGCGTGGGTGGTTCCCGCCGGACGGCCACCGCTGTGCCGATACAGTGCCGTCCGTGAGCAGCCCAGAGGTCAGCGCGGCCACCACCGTGCTGGTGTTCAGCCACCGCCCCGAGGTCCGGGAGGCCATCACGATGGCCGTCGGGCGCCGTCCCGCGCCGGACCTGCCGCGGGTGCGCTTCGTGGAGGCGGGCGGGGTCGCCGACGTGCTGGCGGCCATGGACGCGGGCGGCGTCGACCTCGCGATCCTCGACGGTGAGGCCCAGCCCACCGGCGGCATGGGCCTCTCCCGGCAGCTCAAGGACGAGATCACCGACTGCCCGCCGATCATCGTGGCGGTGCGGCGCCGGGACGACCGCTGGCTGGCCACGTGGTCGCAGGCCGACGCGGTGCTCGTCCACCCCCTCGACCCGCTGACCGCCGCCGAGACCGTCGCCGACGTGCTGCGCCGCACCCGCGGCGGCCTGCCCGCGCGCGGCTGAGGCGGTCCGGATGGGAGACGCTCAGCTGACCTGGCCCGCGCTGCTCGCCCGCCTGGTCGCGGGCACGGACCTCGACGCGCAGGACACCGCGTGGGTGATGGACCGGGTGCTCGCGGGCGACGCGACCCCCGTCCAGCTCGCGGGCTTCCTCGTGGCGCTGCGCAGCAAGGGCGAGACGGCCGCGGAGATCACCGGGCTGGCCGAGGCGATGCTGCGGCACACGCGGCGGGTGGCGGTGGAGGGTCGGGCCGTCGACGTCGTCGGCACCGGCGGCGACCACGCGCACACCGTGAACATCTCGACGATGGCCGCCGTCGTCACCGCCGCGGCGGGCGTGGCGGTGGTCAAGCACGGCAACAGGGCCGCGACGTCGGCATGCGGGGCGGCGGACGTGCTGGAGGAGCTGGGGGTGGCGCTCGACCTCCCGCCCGAGGCCGTCGCCGCCTGTGTCGCGCAGGTCGGCATCGGCTTCTGCTTCGCGGCCGTCTACCACCCGTCGATGCGCCACACCTCGGTGCCGCGCCGTGAGCTGGGCATCCCGACGGCCATGAACGTGCTCGGCCCGCTCACCAACCCGGCCCAGCCCAACGCGGGCCTGGTCGGGTGCGCCGACGCGCGCCTCGCGCCGGTGCTGGCGGAGGTGTTCGCGGGCCGCGGCGCGTCCGTGCTGGTGGTGCGCGGCGACGACGGCCTCGACGAGCTGACGACCACGGGCACGAGCACCGTGTGGGTGGTCGGCGGCGGCGAGGTGCGGGTCGAGACGCTCGACGCCGTCGCGCTCGGCGTGCCCGTCGCCACCCGGGACGACCTGCGGGGCGGCACCCGCGAGGTCAACGCCGCCGCGTTCCGCGCGGTGCTCGCGGGCGAGCCGGGGCCGGTGCGCGATGCGGTGCTGCTCAACGCTGCGGGCGCGCTGGTCGCCGCGGACGGGGTGGGCCCGGGCCCCCTCGCCGACGCCTTCCCGGCCGCGCTCAAGCGCGCGGCCGCCGCGATCGACACCGGCGCCGCACGGGACGTGCTGGACCGGTGGGTCGCGCTCTCCACGCGGCTGGCGACCACCCGGTAGCGGGCCGCCAGGGTCAGGTCAGACCGACGCTGAACGTGGCGTCGGTGTCGACCTTCGCGTAGGAGCGGAACGCGATGTGCGTGTCGGTGTGCTGCACCCCGTCGACCTTCGACAGGCGGCCCGCGATGACCTCGGCCAGCTCCTCGTGGGCGCCGACGCGCACGATGGCGATGAGGTCGACGTCGCCCGCGCAGGAGTAGACCTCGGACACCCCGTCGAGGTCGGCGATGGCCTGCGCGGTCTCGGGGATGCGGTCGGCGGCGGTGTGCACCAGGACGATCGCGGTGATCACGCCGGTCACCCTAGGCCATGGCCGCCCCGGGCCGCCGCCCGCCACACCGCACGAAGGCGCCGTACCCCGTGCCCGGCGGGTGTGGCAGCTACTCGGCGGCGTCCAGGACGACCGGGCGGGCGCGTTGCGCCCACCCCGCCCACGCCGCGGCGCTGCGGGCGGGCTCGGCCCACGGCGGCTCGGCGTGCACGAGCCGGGTGCCGCCCGTGGTGAGCCAGCGGTGCAGCAGCCCGACCTCCTCGGCGGGCGCGCCGCGCAGCGGCCCGGTGGCGGGCAGCACCACCTGCGCGCCCGCGCGGAGCGCGTCGATCACCGGCATCGGCGGCACCCCGCGCGCGGCGACCCCGGCGGCGGCGAGGCGGCCGTGGCGCACCACCGCGATCTCCCAGCCACCGCGCCCGTCGGGGCGCGCACCGACGATCTCCTCTACGGCCGCGAGCGCCGCCAGCCGCTGCGCCCGGCCCAGGGAGAGCACGAGCCCGGCGAGCCGGTCGCGCAGCCGGGCCGCCGTCTCGAACCGCTCGCGGGCGGCGTGGCCGTCGATCGTGTCGGACAGCCGCCGCAGCGCGTCGTCGGCGCGGCCCGCGAACAGGTCGGCCACGGCGACGACGGCGGGCGCGTACTCGGCCGGGGTCTGCAGCCCGGCGCACGGGGCGGCGCAGCGCCCCAGCTCGTGCAGCGCGCAGGGGCTGGCCCGGGCCCCGTGCGCCGCGATGCGCTGGGTGCAGGCCCGCACCGGCACGACGTCGAGCACCGTCTCGACGGCGGCGACCGCCGCCTGCCGCGAACGGAACGGACCCACCGCCCCCTCCCGCTCCGTGCCGACCACCGACAGCCGGGGGAACGCCTCCGCCGTGGTGGTGACCCACCAGGCGTGGTGGGGCGCGCGGGAACGGCGGTTGTAGCGGGGCCGGTGGGCCGCGATCAGCCGCAGCTCGCGCACCGCCGCCTCCAGCGCGTGCGCGCACACGACCGTGTCGACCCGCTCGGCGAGCGCCACCATGTCGCGCACCCGGCGGCGCCGCTCGCCTGCGGTGAAGTAGCTGCGCACCCGCCGCCGGAGGTCGCCGCTCGTGCCGACGTAGAGCACCTCGTCGCGCGGTCCGCGGAACAGGTACACCCCCGGCGCGGACGGCACGGCCTCGGCCAGCGTGCGCTTGCGCCGCTGCGCCGTGGTGGGCCGGTGCGCGGACGCGTCGCTCGCCAGCGCGAGCAGCTCCGGCAGGCTCTGCACGCCGAGGTTGCCGACCCGCTCCAGCAGCCGGTGCAGCACCTCGACGGTGGCCCGGGCGTCGGCGAGCGCCCGGTGGTTGGGGGTGGTCGCGGTGCCGAACAGCGTGGCCAGCGCGCCCAGCCGCACGCTGGGCGCCTCGTCGACCGACAGCACGGCCCGGGCGAGCCGCGCCGTGCAGAGCACCGGCGGCCGCGGCCAGGGCTGCCCGTGCCGCTTGCAGGCCGCGCGGAGGAACCCGGAGTCGAACGGGGCGTTGTGCGCCACGAGCACCGCGCCCGTGAGGAACTCCAGCAGCGAGGGCAGCACGGCCGGGAGCGGCGGCGCGCCGCTGACCATCGCGGTGGTGATGCCGGTGAGGGCGACGATGCTGGGCGGCACCCCGGTGCCCGGATCCACCAGCGTGGCCAGCTCGCCGAGCTGCTCGCCGCCGCGCACCTTCACGGCCCCGACCTCGGTGATCGCGTCGCGCTGCGCAGAGCCGCCCGGGGTCTCCAGGTCGAGCACGACGAACGTGACGTCGCGCAGGGGCGTGCCGAGCTCGTCGAAGGACAGCTGCGGCGAGGGGCCCGGGGCAGGGGGTGCGGGCAGGGGAGCGGGCACGGCGCCGGACGCTAGCGGGACCCCCCGACAGTTCCGGGGTGCTCGGCCCGGCCGCGCGACCTTCCCGGGTGGTCCCGCGCGCGATGGACGTGATCGGCGCGTCGCGCAGCTACTCTTGACCGATGTCCGAGCCGCTCGCCGACCGGCCGCAGCCCGCTCCCGCGGGCGCGCCGGCCTGCGCGGACGGGGACGCTCCCGGCGAGCGCGACGAGCACCCGGCTTCGGCGTCCGCCGTGCCGTGGAGCCGCCTCCCCGAGCCGGTGCGGTCGCGGCTGGCCGAGGCGGCGTCCGTCGCGGTGGGTGCGCTGCCGATCGACGAGGTACCGGTGCCGCTGCGCCGGCTCGCCCGCTTCACGCCGGCCAAGCGGGCGCGCCTGGGGCGCCCGGCGTTGCTCGCCGAGCTGGAGTCGTCGAACGCGTTCCGGTCGGGGATCGCGGCCTGGTGGGCGGAGCACCGGCCGGGCGAGCTCGCGGCGTCCGCCGCCGATCCCCTCTCCGCCGCGGCCGGTGCCGTGCTGAACGGCGACCCGGCCGCCGTCGAGGCCGTGGAGCGGGCTGCGCGCCGCGGTGAGGACGTGGAGCTGCGCGCCGAGCGCGACGAGGCGCTTGCG
>DATAOO010000416.1:0-1600 GCA_036265695.1 Pseudonocardia sp.
TCGGCCGGCCGTCAGCAGGGTGACATTCCAGGCGTTGAGCGTCCGGAATGTCACCCTGCTGACATGTGGGGGTGCGCGCCTCAGGCGGCGTCCATCACCTCGGCTGCGGCTTCGGGATACTCGTCGGCCAGGCGCTGGACGAGGTCCATGCGGTCTTCCGCGATGGCGGTGTTCACCGCGGCGGTGTACTCGTCGTCGAGTGCCTGCAAGCGGCGCACTGTCTCGTCGGTCATGGGTGAACTCCTCTCGGGATGATCGGGTACTACATCCTGTAGAACGACCAGTACGCCCGTAATGTTAGCGGACTTGATGCAGCTCACATCGATTCAGTAGCGCCGAGGCGGGCCTGCACCGCGGCCGCCGTTTTGCGCGCGATGTCGGCCAGCGCGGCCCGTTGCGCGGCGGCGGCCCGGTAGTCGGCCATGCGGTCGCGCACCACCCGCGCGGGCGCGCCCACCGCGATCGAGTACTCGGGGATCTCGCCGCGGGCCACGGCGTGCGCGCCGAGCACCGTGCCCCGCCCGATCCGGGTGCCGCGCAGCACCGAGACCTTCGTGCCGAGCCAGCAGTCCGGCCCGATCCGCACCGGCGTCTTGACGATGCCCTGGTCCTTGATCGGCACCGTGACGTCGTCGATGCGGTGGTCGAAGTCGGTGACGTACACCCAGTCGGCGACGATCGTGGCCGCGCCGATCTCGACGTCGAGGTAGCAGTTGACGGTGTTGTCCTTGCCGAAGACGACCTTGTCGCCGATCCGCAGCGAGCCCTCGTGGCAGCGGATCGAGTTGCCGTCGCCGATGTGCACCCACCGGCCGATCTCGAGGCGGCCGTAGCCGGGGCGGGCGTGCAGCTCCACCCGCTTGCCGAGGAAGACCATGCCGCGCAGCACGACGTGCGGGTTGGCGAGGCGGAAGCGCAGGAGCCGGGCGTAGCGCACGAGGTACCAGGGCGTGTAGGCGCGGTGGCGGAGCACCCAGCGCAGGGAGGCGAGGGTGAGGAAGCGCGCCTGGCGCGGGTCGCGGCCGCCTCGCCACCGGTCGCGCAAAGGAGAGCCCCACATGCTCGTCACGCCAGCACCCTAAGCCGCGCTCGTCGCCACGGCCGACGGGCGCGGCACCGCTTCGACCGCACTAGGGTCCTCGGCCGTGGCTCGCATCGTCGTCGTCGGGAGCGTCAACCTCGATCTGGTGGCGCGCGTGCCGCGGCTGCCCGAGCCCGGAGAGACGCTCGCCGCCCACGAGCTGCGCCGGGTGCCCGGCGGCAAGGGGGCCAACCAGGCG
This sequence comes from Pseudonocardia sp., assembly GCA_036265695.1. Classification (GTDB taxonomy): domain Bacteria; phylum Actinomycetota; class Actinomycetes; order Mycobacteriales; family Pseudonocardiaceae; genus Pseudonocardia. The sequence goes on from DATAOO010000416.1 coordinate 1,281, forward strand.
CTGGCCGCCCGGCGGCTCGGCGCCGAGGTGGCGCTGATCGCCGCGGTGGGCTCCGACCCCGCCGCCGACGAGGCCCTCGCCCTCCTGCGCGCGGACGGGGTCGACCTCTCCGGGGTCACCGCGCACCCCGAGCTGCCCACCGGGCACGCCCTGGTCACGGTGGACGACGAGGGCGAGACCACGATCGTGATCGCCGCGGGCGCCAACGACGTGGTCGCGACGGGCGAGCTGGGGCACGCCGACGCCGTGCTCACCGTGCTGGAGGTGCCCGACCTCGCCGTCGCGGCCGCCGCCGCGCGGGCGACGGCGATGTTCGTGCT
>DATAOO010000417.1:0-6891 GCA_036265695.1 Pseudonocardia sp.
CACCGGGCTGTCCACGCCGACCTGGGTGAGCGGGATCGCCACCGACCCCCGGTCCGGCACGATGTGCGCTGACGTCCCGGAGCCGCCGACCCAGCCGTAGCGGCCGGAGATCGTGCCCGGACCGGCGGTGCTGATGTCCACCGGTCCGCCGAACACCCAGCCCTGGCCCTCGAGGAACAGCTCGCCGACCGCGCGTTGGGCGTCGGTGAGGTGGTCGGTCGTCATCAGGCGCACCGACGCGCGGGAGAGCAGACCGGCGCCGTCGGCGAGGAGCATGCGCGCGAAACGGAGCCAGTCGTCGGCCGTGCCCGCGATCCCGCCTGATCCTTCCGGGAACGCGGGTGGCAGGCTCCAGTCGCCGTCGGGCCCGTCGGCGAGGACGAGGCCGCCCTCATCACGGCGGTAGTAGCTGGTGAGGCGGTCACGGTCGGTCACGACGAAGCCGGTGTCGCGCAGGCCCAGCGGCGCGAAGAGGCGCTCGGCGAAGAACTCCGGCAACGGCTGCCCGCTCGCCCGGGCGACGAGGTTGCCCTGAAGGTCCGAGCACGTGTCGTACAGCCACGCCTCGCCCGGCTGCTAGAGCAACGGGATGCGGGCGAGGTCGGCCAGCCACTCGTCGGGCGCGGGTCGGCGCTGCACCTCGAACAGCGCCTGCACCTGCGGCAGCGAGAAGTCCGACGGCCCGCCGTAGCCCGCGCGGTTGGTCAGCAGGTCCAGCACCGTGATCGGACGGCGGGCGGGCACCACGTCGTCGAGTGGGCTCTGCGGCGTGCGCACCACCATCGGCGCGGCCCGCTCCGGCAGCCACGGCCCCCTCCTCCACGTCCGGGTCGAGCAGGTCGCGCAAGGCGGTCATGCCGGAGTAGACCGCAGGGCCGCCCGGAACTAATCGACCAGGCGCGCCAGGCGTTCGGCGTCGGCCAGCACGTCGATCTCGACGATCCGGCCGTCGACGACGGTGACGGCGAGCAGGCTCGACGGGCGGCCGTTCTTGCGCGCGAGCAGCCCCGCCACGCCGTTGACCAGCACGCGTTCGATGTCGGCCCGGGTGAACTTCGCGAACAGGAGCGCCCGCCCGGCCACCTCGGCGGCGCCGCGCACGAGCACGCCGCCGCGGCCCGCGTCGGCGCGGAGCACGACGTCCGGGTCGAGCAGGGCGACCAGCGCGTCGAAGTCGCCGTCGCGGCTCGCGGCCAGGAACGCGTCGACGATCTCGCGGTGCCGTCCGGGATCCGGGGTCGGGGTCTCGCCGCGCACCCGCCGTCGGGCCCGGCTGGCCAGCATCTTCGCGGCGTCCGTCGAGCGGCCGACCAGCCGCCCCACCTCGTCGAACGGCACGCCGAACAGGTCGTGCAGCACGAACGCCACCCGCTCGGCGGGCCCCAGCGTGTCCAGCACCACCAGCAGTGCGAGCCCGACCGAGTCGGCCAGCACGGCCTCCTGCTCGGGGTCGGCCCCCTCGTCCGCCACGACGACGGGGTCGGGCACCTGCTCCTCGCGGCGCGACGTGCGGCTGCGCAGCATGTCCAGGCACACCCGGCCGACGACGGTGGTGAGCCAGCCGGTCAGGTTCGCCACGCCGTCGACGTCCGAGCGCTGCAGCCGGATCCACGCCTCCTGCACCGCGTCGTCGGCGTCGGACAGCGAGCCGAGCATGCGGTAGGCCACGGCCCGCAGGTGGGGGCGGTCGGCTTCGAATCGTTCGGCCAGCGGGTCGGTCACCATGTCACCTTTTCTCCTCGGCATCCGTCATACCTCTGACGGCCCACCCGGGGTCGATGTAACGGAGGACGACATGACCGCACGGATGAAGAACCCCGCGATGGTGCTCCCGGACGTCGTGAAGGGGGTCAACACCATCTACAAGGCCATCCACAGCGGGGGCGTGCCGCAGGAGACGTTGGAGCTCGTGCACCTGCGGGCCAGCCAGATCAACGGCTGCGGGGCCTGCGTCGACATGGGCGGCCGCGCGGCGACCAAGGCGGGCGAGACCCCCGAGCGGCTCTGGAGCCTCGTCGCCTGGCGGGAGGCGCCCTACTACACCGACGCCGAGCGCGCGGCGCTGGCGCTCACCGAGGCCGCGACCCGGATGGCCGACCACCCCGAGTCGGTGACCGACGCCATCTGGGACGAGGCCGCCGACCACTACGACGAGCAGGGGCTGTCGGCGATCGTCCTCATGGTCGCGCTCACGAACTTCTTCAACCGGATCAACGTGACGGTTCGGGAGCCCGCGGGTACGACGTGGTGATGAACGACCGATCGGTGAGGGGCCGCCGGGGGGTCGGCGCCCTAACCTGACCGGGTGCCCGCGCCCGCCCCCGCGTCCTCGTTCGTGGGGCGGACCGCGGAGCTCACCGCGCTGACGGCATTGCTGGCTCGCGAGCGGTTGGTCACGGTGGTCGGGCCGGGCGGCTGCGGCAAGACGCGCCTCGCGATCGAGGCGCTCACCGGGCAGCCCCTGCACGGGTTCGTGGAACTCGCCGCGGCGGGCCCGGCCACCGACCTCGCCCGGGCTGCGTCGACCGCGTGCGGCCAGCCGGAGGAGCCTGGCCGCGCGCCGCTCGACCTGCTCGTGGAACTCGGCGACGGCCTGCTCGTGCTGGACAACTGCGAGCACCTGCGCCGAGAGGTCGCCGCACTGGTCGACGCGCTGCTGCGGCGGTGCCCGGCGTTGCGGATCCTGGCCACGAGCCGGGTGACGCTCGGGGTGTCGGGCGAAGCGGTGCTGGCGCTGGTGGGGCTGGAGCCCGACGACGCGGTGGCGCTGTTCTACGACCGGGCGCGCCGGATCCAGCCGCGCCTCGCCGACGCCGACACAAGCTCTGTGGCAGGCGAGATCTGCGCGCTCGCCGACGGGCTCCCGCTCGCCGTCGAGCTGGCCGCCGCGCACGCGCGGGGCCTGCCGCTCGTCGACATCCGGAACGGCATGGCCGACCGGATGCGCTTCCTCGCCGCCCGCGACCCGGCCGGCGTGCCGCGGCACCGGTCGGTGGCGTCGTCACTGGACTGGAGCGCCGAGCTCGTCGGCGAACCCGCGCGGGTGGCGCTGGCCGCGCTGTCGGTGGTGGACGGGCGGTTCCCGACCGAGGTCGCGCTCGCGCTGACCGACCGGGCCGCGCTGGAGACGCTGGTCGACTACTCGCTCGTCCAGTTCGACGTCGTCGAGGGCCGCTACCTGCTGCTCGACACCATTCGCGAGTACGCCGGACGGCTGCTGGCCGCGTCCGGCGGAGGGACGGCCGCGCACCGGCGGCTGCTGGATTGGGCCGTCGGGTTCGCCCGGGAGGTCCGCGACGGGCTCGAGCGCGCCGCGCCCGACGTCCTGCGCCGGGTGGACGCCGCCGACGCCGCGATCGCGTCCGCGCTGGCGTGGCCGGTCGTCGCGGGGCAGGGCCGCACTGAGGCGGCTGCGGTGGCCGTCGACCTCGCGTTCGCCTGGTCGCTGCGCGGGCGGTGCGCCGAGGGACGGGAACAGGTGCGGCGGCTCACCGCCGTGCTCGATCCGGTGCCGCCCGCCTTGGCGTGGGCCGAGGCGTTCCTCATGGTGTACGGGGGCGAGGTCGAGCGGGCGGTCGCGATCGGGGCGGCGGCCGCCGAGGCTGCGGAGGACGACCGCACCCGCGCCCGTGCGCTCACACTCGTCGGGCTGGTGGTGCACATGAGCGACCCGGTCGGCGCCGAGCCGGGGCTGATCGAGGCGGCGGCGCTCGCCGCACGCGCGCACGACGACTGGTGCCGCGTCGAGGCGCTGCAGATCCTCGGCTACTGCCGGGCCACGCGGGCCGAGCTGGCCGGGGCGATCGAGGCGGCCGACGCCGCCCTCCCCGCGCTCGCCCGCCTGGGGCACCCGCAGCTCCGGGCGTGGGACCTGGCCATCCGCGCGGAGATCGCGTTCGCGCAGGGGCGCTTCGCCGACGCGGTCACGTCAGGTGCTGCGGCGCTGCGGCTGGCCGTCGCCGTCGGAGAGCCGGTGAGCGCGATGGGTGCGTTCCACCCGCTGGTCGGCGCGCTGGCCGCCACCGGTCAGCGGGAGGCGGCGCGCGCGGTCGTCGCCGAGCACCGGGAGTTCTTCGCCACGCATCCCGGGTGGGCGGTGGCCGAGGCCGTGTTGCTCGCCGAGGCGCAGGTGGGGAACGCGACGCCGACGGATGTGGCCGCCGCGACGGCCACCGCCGGGATAGTGCTGCTCGGGGCCGAGGCGGCCGACCTGCTGGCCCGGCATCAGCTGGCCGCGGGCGACCCGGCCGGGGCGCGGGCGGCGACGACCGAGGCGCTCGACGCCGTGACGGGGATCGGACTGCGCGGGCTGGTCTGCCGCCTACAGCTCACCCGGGCGGCCGCGGAACGGGCGCTCGGCGAGGGCGATCCGGCCGAGGCCGCGCACGCCGCCCTGGCCGAGGCGGCGGAGCTGGGGTTGCGGCCGCTCGTGGTGGACGGACTCGACCTGCTGGCGGTGCTCACGGCGGACGCCGAGCGCGCAGGGCGCTTGGCGGGGGCGGCCGCAGCGCTGCGCGAGGAGCTGGGTGTCGTGCCGTCCGGGCTGGTCGGCCTGGTCACGCCGGACGAGGGCGGCGCGCGGCTCGGGTGGGAGCGCGCGGTGGAGTACGCCGCCCGCACCCGAGGCCGCCGGGCGCGTCCCCGGTCGGGGTGGGAGAGCCTGACGCCAACGGAGGGCGAGGTCGTCGCGCTCGCCGCGCAGGGGCTGTCCAACGCCGCGATCGGCGCGCAGCTGCTGATCAGCCCGGGCACGGTGCGCACGCACCTGCGCAGCGTGTTCGGCAAGCTGGGCGTGACGAGCCGGGCGGAGCTGGCCGCGCGGGCCGCACGCCGCGGCCTGTAGCGCACCCCGCTCCGCGCCTCCCATCTGCGCGCCGCTCGCGCTGCCTGCGCGCGGCTCCACGTCGCCCACCTGCGGGCCGCCGCCCTCTCCCGCTCGGCCCGCCTCTGCCGTCCGGCAGATGTTCCGGCGGCCGACCCTCCCTAGCGTCGGCCGCCATGGAGCACCCCAACGCCACGTTCGCCCGCAACCTCTACGCCGCCCTGGCCGCGGGCGACGTCGCCACCGTCTTCGACGCGCTCGCCGACGACCTCGTCTTGATCAACGACATCGGCGCAGGCCCCTGGCGCGAGCTGCGCGGCAAGCAGGCCGTGCTCGAGTTCTGGGGCCGGTGGATGGAGCTGTTCGACGCCACGTTCCGCCAAGAGGTCATGGACGTCATCGGGTACGACGACCGCATCGTGATCGTCGTCCACGAGACCGGCACGGCGCAGGGCCAGACGTTCGACAACCGCGCGATCTACCTCGTCGGCGTCGTCGACGGCAAGTGGGCGACGCTCCGCACGACGGACATGGACCACGACAAGATCAACGCCTTCTGGTCGGCCGTCCGCATACCGGAGCTCACAGCACCGTGACGAGCTCCCCGGCGAGCGCCTGCGTGGCCGCGAGAACCAGCCGCGCGGGGTCCTCGCTGCCGTACCGCGCCCCGGCCTCGACGGCGATGAGCAGGCCCGCCGCGACGTCCCACGGCTTCGTGTCGACGAGCACCGCGGCGTCCAGCCGCCCGGCCGCCAGGTAGGCGAGGTCGAGCGCGGCGGGCAGCCGTCGCAGGTCCCCGATCGCCGGGAGCATCCGCCCGATCATGCCCGCCACCTGGTCTTTCGTCGCGGGTGACGGGTTGAAGCTCAGCCCCACGACGGCCTCGGCGAGCGCCGCCCCGGAGACCTCGATCGGCGCACCGCCCAGCTGGGCCCCGGCGCCCGCCACGGCGGTGAACGTCTCGCCCGTGGCCGGGTCGTGCACCACGGCCGCCACCGCCCGGTCGCGGTCGAGGAGCGCGATCGACACCGACCACGGCCCGCTCGCCGTGACGTAGTTGCGGGTGCCGTCGAGCGGGTCGACGACCCAGCGCCTGCCGCTCGTGCCCGCCGTGTCGTGCCCCTCCTCGCCCAGGATCCCGTCGTCGGGCCACAGCGCCGCGAGGGCGTCGCCGATGAGCTGCTCGCTGGCCAGGTCGACGTCCGAGACGAGGTCGTTGACGTGCGCCTTCGTACCCTTCACGACCAGCGACGGCCGTCGCTGCACCTGGAGGCGCCCGGCCCGCTCGGCGATGTCCACGACGGCGGCGAGATCCAGGTCCATGCCCTCAGCGTAGGTACGGCCGCAGGTGGGCGGCGATCGCGGCGGCCAGGCCCACCGGCACCGCGTTGCCGATCTGCTTGGCGATCTCGATCTTCGATCCGCACCACAGGAACGTCTCGGGGAACTCCTGCAGCAGCGCGGCCTCCAGGTGGGTGATCACCCGGTTCACCTTGTGCCCCGGCGCCCACTGCGGATGCAGGTACTGGCCCTTCTCGGGCTTGAAGAACTCGGTGCGGACGGTCAGCGACGGCTGGTCCCACCGCATCCGGCCCATCACGTCGGTGGTGCCGGTGGGCTTCTCCCGCCAGCAGCGGGGGAGCAGCTCATCCGGTAGGTCGAAGCGGCCGCCGCCGGGCGGCACGCAGTCGTAGCGGCGCAGCGACAGCTCGCGCGGCCGTCGACCGAAGTGCAGGTCGAGGCGCTTGAACGGGCCGGGTACGCGACGGCCGAACACCTCGACCGTCGTCGCCGGGAGCGCGGTGCCCGCGGGCTGCTCCGGGAGGTCGGCGATCGCGTCGCGCACGGTGCGCCAGGTGCCCCGCCGGTGCGTGGGCGGCGGCAGCGGGATGTCGCCGACGCGCGAGCCGATCACGATCGCGCGGGCCCGCCGTTGCGGCACCCCGTAGTCGGCGGCCTGCAGCACGCCGTGGGTGAGCGCGTAGCCGGGGGTGTTCTCGAGCAGGAGCGCGAACTCGGCGCTGCGGCGGAAGCGGTCCACGTTCTCGATCACGAACACCTGCGGGCGG
>DATAOO010000418.1:0-9219 GCA_036265695.1 Pseudonocardia sp.
GTGCCCGATCCACGTGCTGGCCACGCCGAGGCGGGCGACCGCGATGGCGACGTTTGACTCCGCGCCGCCGATCCCGAGCGAGAGCGGTGTGCCTGCGCCGGGCCGTCCGTGCTCGGGCAGCGCCAGGCGCACCATGGTCTCTCCCAACGTCACGACGGACGGGCGCATCGCGAGTCCTTTCTCCTGTCTCTCCGGTCGGGGCGGCGTGCTCAGCCGAGGGTGACGACCTTGTGGCCGCGCAGCTGCTCGGCCTCGGTCAGACCGGGGCGTGCTTCGCCGGGTCGGGCGTCGGTGAGGATCTGCAGGTCGCGGTTGACAGTCTCGGGCACGGTGCGGGCAACGAGGAAGCTGACGACCATCGTGACCACCATGTAGATCGCCACCGGCACCCAGGAGTTCGCGAAGGCGGCCATCAGCGCCGCGGCGACCAGCGGGGCAACCCCGCCGCCGATGATCGAGGAGAACTCCCGGCCCAACGTGACGCCCGCGTAGCGGTAACGGGTGCCGAACATCTCCGGGAAGAAGCTCATCGTCACCGCGGTGATGCCCTGCGCGGCGGTGATGAAGCCCAACGCCATCACCACGATGATCCAGAAGTGGGAGCCGGTGTTGAGCGCCATGAAGGCGGGCACCGGGATGAGGATGGCCGCGCCCGCCAGCACGAGGAACATCCGCCGACGGCCGAACCGGTCGGACAGCAGGCCCATGACGTACGCCGCGACCGCGCCGAACAGCGCCCCGTAAAGCAGCACGTTGGGCACGAACCGCTTGTCGGCGCCGACGAAGGTGATCAGGTAGGACGCCATGAACACCTGGTAGGTGTAGGACTGCGTGCTGATGCCCCAGTTCATGAAGATGACCTTGAGGACGTTCTTCGTCCCGTGCTTCGCGACGATCTTCAGCGGCGCCTGGTGCTCGACGTCAACGTGCTGCTTGAGCTCGGCGAAGATCGGGCTCTCGGCCATCTTCCGCCGGATCACGTAGGCGCCGAAGGTCACGAACACGCTGGCCCAGAAGATCAGGCGCCAGCCCCAGCTGTTCAACGCGTCGTCGGGGAGCAGCTGCACGAGCACCCAGGCCAGCGCGCCGAGGACGGTGCCGAGCGCGGCACCCACCATGACGAACGAGGCGAGTCGGCCGCGCTTGCCGACCGGAGCGGTCTCGGTGAGCAGCGTGGCGCCGCCCGCCTGCTCGGCGCCCGCGCCGAAGCCCTGCAGGAAGCGCAGGAGGACCAGCAGCAGCGGCGCCCAGACGCCGATCGAGCCGTAGGTGGGCAGGCAGCCGATCAGGAACGTGGCCGCGCCCATCAGGAAGAGCGTGCTGACCAGCACCCACTTGCGGCCGTACTTCTCCCCGAAGTGGGAGAAGAACAGCCCGCCGAGCGGCCGGGCGGCGAAGCCGACCGCGTAGGCCGAGAACGCCGCGATGAGGCCCGCGGCCGGGGAGATGGTCGGGAAGAACACCTTGCTGAAGATCAGCGCGGATGCGGTGCCGTAGATGATGAAGTCGTACTGCTCGAGCATCGTCCCGACCATGCCCGCCCATGCGGCGCGGCGAACGTTCGCCGGGTCCGCCTGGGCGATCTCGTCGGGCCCCCCGATGCGGGGGGTGGCGTTGTCGGACATGGTCTCTTGTCCCTTCGGGAGGTGGCGGGCGTGCTTGCCTCCCGGCTCGTCGGGCGACGGCCGGGTGGGACGTGCGGGACGTGCGGGACTACGGGGTCACGACGACCTTGAGGTGGGTCGGGTCGGTCACCGGCGCCTGTACGGCCTCGGCGGCGCGGTCGAGGCCGAAGCGGCCGGTGACGATCCGGTCGACGTCGACCGCACCGGAAGCGACGAGCGCGATCGCGGTGGGGTAGGCGTGGGCGTAACGGAAGGCGGTGACGAGGTCGATCTCGAAGCGCTGGAGGTGGCCGAGCGGCAGGCCCTCGACGCTCGGCGGCGCCTGCCCCACGACGGTCACCCGGCCACGCGGGCGGACGGCGCGGATGCTCGCCCAGAGCACGGCGGGCACCCCCGTGCACTCGAGCACCCGGTCGACCCCCAGGTCCTCGTCGAGCGGGGTCGTACCGGTGTTGATCGTCCGCGTCGCGCCGAGCTCGGCGGCGACCGCGAGCCGGTGGTCGTTGACGTCGGTGACGATCACCTCGACGGCGCCCGCCGCGCGGGCGACCTGCGCGACGAGGAGGCCGATCGGGCCTGCGCCGGTGACGAGCACCCGGTGGCCGACGCCGACCTGGGCGCGTTGCACGGCCCACACCGCGACCGAGAGCGGCTCGATCATCGAACCGACGACCGTGTCGATCGCGGCGGGCAGCGGGTGCGCTGCCCGGTCCGGCACGACGAGGTACTCGGTCATGGTGCCGTGCGTGGGCGGTGAGCCGAGGCAGATCCCGTTGGGGCAGACGTTGTACGCCCCCTCCAGGCACGTCGCGCAGCGGCCGCACCCGAGCGCGGGCTCCACGGCGACCCGGGCTCCGACGGCGACCCGGGCGCGCGGACCGGCCGCGACGACAACGCCCGAGGCCTCGTGGCCGAGCACGGTCGGCTGCCGCAGCACGTTCTGCCCGTTGCGCCCGGCGGCGAAGTAGTGCATGTCCGAGCCGCAGACGCCGACTGCGGCGACCCGCACGAGCGCGTCCGTCTCGCCGAGGGCGGGGACGTCGAGCTCCGTTGTGCGCAGGTCGCGGGCCCCGTAGAGCATGGCCGCGCGGGTGCGCGTCGGCAGTGCGGTCGTGGTTGTGGTCGTTGACACGGGGTGAGCTCCTTCGCTCCGGGTGTCGGTGGGTCAGAAGATCGGGAGGAGGGCCTTCGCGGCGTCTGCGGCCCTGGCGGCCTCGGTCGCGGCGGTGATCGGCCCGTGCGCGGTGATCACGTCGATGAGCTCGGCGACGCGGGCGGTGAACGCGGGGTGGGCGGCGAGGTCGCGGCCGAGGAGGCCGTCGTCGAGGACGGCCGCCGCGAACTCCGCGGTCGACCGGCTGCGGTGTCGCGCCCCGACCAGCCCGGCGCGGGCCGGGTCGGCCATCGCCGCGGCGTGCGGGCCGGGGTCGAACCCGGCCGCCGGGGCCAGGCAGCAGAGGTAGGCGGCCACGGTCAGGGCGAGGTGGTGGGGCACCCGGCCCGCCCGCAGGTGCAGGAGGGCCGGATCCGGCACCCGCTGGCCGAGCTTGACCGAGCCGTCGGAGCCGACCTGCTGGGTGCGGTGCCCGAGCGCGGTGTTGGACCAGCGCTCGAAGAGCTGGGCGACGTACGCGTCGAGGTCGATGTCGGCGGGCACGGTCACCGAGGGCAGGTACTCGTCGTACAGCACCCGGCGGGCCGCGTCGGCGACGAAGGGCTGCGCGCTCGCCTCCGGGATGGTGGCGTGGCCGTCCAGTGCGCCCAGGTAGGCGATCAGCGAGTGGGTGCCGTTGAGCAGGCGCAGCTTGAGCAGCTCGTACGGTTCGACGTCGGCGGTGAAGATCGCGCCCCCGTGTTCCCAGGCCGGACGGCCCGCGGCGAACCGGTCCTCGAGCACCCACATGGTGAACGGCTCGGCGGGCACCGGGATCGCGTCGGCCACGCCGAGGTGCGTGGCCGCGGCAGCCCGGTAGGCGTCGGTCGTCGCGGGCACGATGCGGTCGACCATCCCGTTCGGGAACGTGACGGCCGCGTCGAGCCAGGGCAGGAGCTCGTCCCGCTCGGCCGCGGGCAGGGCGGCTGCGAACTCGCGGACCAGCCTGCCCGTGTGCTCGCCGTTCGCCACCAGGTTGTCGCAGCTGAGCACGGTGATCGGGGCCGCGTGGTCGCGCAGCCGCAGCTGCAGGCCGCGCACGATCTGGCCGAGCGTGGTGCGCGGCGGCCGGTCGCCGCGCAGGTCCGCCCGCACGGCCGGGGCGTCGAGGTCGAGGCCGTGGGTGCGGGGGGAGTACGTGTAACCGTGCTCGGTCACCGTGAGGGTGACGATGGCGGTGCCGGGCGCCGCGATGGCGGCGGGCACGGCGTGCGGCTCCTGGTCGGCGACCAGCACGCCCGTGTGCACCGCGGGCACGGTCACCCGCGTCCGGTCCGGCGCGATCTCCACGACGGAGTAGCGCAGGCCCTGGGCGCGCATCGCGTCCGCGACGTCGGCGGAGCGGCCCGCGACACCCAGGATCCCCCAGGGTCCGTCGGTGTGGGCCAGCGCGGCGGCCGTGTAGACGGCCTGGTGGGCGCGGTGGAAGTTGCCCAGCCCGAGGTGCACGATCCCGGTCTCGGTCACGGTGCGGCGGTGCAACAGGGCGGCGGCGGGGACGGTCGCGGCGCCGAGGGTCGGCGTGGGCACAGCGGTCACCAATCCGTCATGGAGCCGTCGCGGCGGCGCGCGACGGGCAGGTAGGCGGGCTCGTACGGGAACCGGGCGGCCAGTGCCTCGTCGACGTGGACGCCCAGGCCGGGCTCGTCGCCGGGGTGGAGGTGCCCGTCGGCGTAGCTCCAGGCGTGGTGGAACACCTCGTGCGCGGTGTCCGGGTAGCCCATGTACTCCTGGATCGCGAAGTTCGGCGTGGCCAGGCCGACGTGCACCGATGCCGCGAGGGCGACGGGGGAGACGTCGGACGGGCCGTGCGGGCCGAGGCGGATCTGCCAGACCTCCGCGAGCGCGGCGATGCGGCGCAGGTGGCTGATGCCGCCTGCGTGGGTGACCGCCGCGCGGACGAAGTCGATCAGCTGCTCGGTGATGAGCTGCTGGAACTCCCAGATCGTGGTGAAGACCTCGCCGATCGCCAGGGGCACCGTGGTGTGCCTGCGGACGTGCCGCAACACCTCCTGGTTCTCCGCGGGGGTGACGTCCTCGAGCCAGAACAGGTCCACCGGCTCCAGCGCCTTGCCCAGGCGGGCGGCCTGGTTCGGGTTCAGCCGGTGGTGCGCGTCGTGCAGCAGCGCCACCTCGGCCCCGACGTGCTCGCGGGCGGCGGCCAGCGCGACGGGGGCGTGCCGCAGGTAGGCGTCGGTGTCCCAGACCTCCTCGACCGGTGCGGTGCCCCGGCCCGCGGGCTCGTAGGCGGCGCCCGCCTTGCTCACCCCGTACACGGTGTCGAGCCCGGGAACGCCCGTCTGGACGCGAATGGCGCGGAAGCCGCGCTCGCGCGTGGCGTCGATCGAGTCGAGCAGCGCGGGGACGTCCCACCCGGTGGCGTGGGTGTAGCTGAGGATCCGGTCCCGGACGGCCCCGCCGAGCAGCTGGTAGACCGGCTGACCGGCGGTCTTGCCCTTGATGTCCCAGAGCGCGAGGTCGACCGCGCCGACCGAGGTCATCGTCACCGGCCCGCGCCGCCAGTACACCCCGCGGTAGAGGTACTGCCAGGTGTCCTCGATGCGGGCCGGGTCCCGGCCGACCAGCAGCGGGCAGACGTGGTCGCGCAGGTACGCGGCGACCGCGAGCTCGCGCCCGTTCAGGGTGGCGTCGCCCCAGCCGGTCAGGCCCTCCGCGGTGGTGATCTTCAGAGCGACGTAGTTGCGGCCCGGGCTGGTGACCAGCACCTCGGCCGCGACGATGCGGTCGGTCTTCACCGGGCCACCGCCACGACGTTGCGCAGCGGCTCACCGGCGAGGAGCCTGCGGATGTTCGCGGCGATGTCCGCGGCCCGGCCTTCGAAGGTCTGCCGGGTGAGGCCCGATGAGTGCGGCGTCAGTAACACGTTCGGCAGCGCGTGGAACGGGAAGGCGCTGGGCGAAGCGGTGTTGCCCCCGGCCGGGTACGCGTACCAGACGTCCACCGCGGCCCCGCCGATGACGCCGTCCCGCAGTGCGGTGTAGAGCGCCTCCTCGTCGACCACCGGGCCGCGGCCGACATTCACCAGTACCGCCGACGGGCGCATCCGGGCCAGCTGCCGCGCGCCGATCAGCCCCCGGGTCGCATCGGTCAGGGGAGTGGACACCACGACCACGTCCGCCGCGGCGAGGAGCGGGTCGAGGTCGTCGGTGGTGCCGGTCCAGTCCAGCCCCTCCGCCGTGGCGTCGACGTCGCCGCGGCGGGTAATCGCGACACCACGGGCCCCGAAGGCGCGGAACCCCGCCCACGCGCGGGCGCCGATGTGCCCGTACCCGACGAACCCCACGGTGGCGGCGCCGAGCGCGTGGGTCCACGGCACGGCCGGGTCGTATGCGGGCGAGTGCCACACCCCGCGGCGCAGCGCGGCGTCCTGGTGGAGGAAGCGGCGGCGGAGCAGCACGGCGGAGGCGACGACGTACTCGCCGATGGAGTCCTCGTGGTGGAAGGTGTTGGCCACCTGCACCCCGGCCGGGAGCGCGGCGACGTCGATGCCGTCCGTCCCGGCGCCTGCCGCGTGCACGAGCCGGAGGCGCTTGCCCGCGGCGGCGACGTTCGACGGGCAGGACCCGCTCACGAGGACGTCGGCGTCGGCCACCGCGCTCTCGACCTCGTCGGCGTTGCGCGGGGACGGCCAGCGCACCTCGGTGTCGGGGGGAAGCGCGGCCTCGAACTCGGCGCGCAGCGGGGCGAGGTTGGCGTCGGCGACGACGACGGTGGTCATGCGAGCTCCTGGGCGATGGACGCGGTCCGCGCGGAACGGTCGGCGGCCGGTCCGGTCGATGCGCGGACGACGAGCTGGGTGGACAGGCGGACGGTGCGCGGCGTGGGCCGCTCCTGCCCGGCGGCGCGGCGCAGGGTCGCCAGGGCGAGGGCGCCCGCCCGGGCCATGGGCACCGAGATCGTGGTGAGCGGGGGCGCCGAGGCGGTGGCGAGCGGGATGTTGTCGATGCCGATCACGCTGAGGTCGTGCGGCACCTGCACGCCGAGGGCGCGGGCGCCGGCGACCACCCCGAGCGCGACCAGGTCGTTGTGGGCGATCACCGCCGAGGCGCCGCAGGCGATGACGCTGGCGGCCGCGGCGGTGCCGCCCTCGACCGTCTCGTCCTGGGAGCCGAGCACCTGCACGCCGATGCCCGCCTTGCCTGCGAGTTCCTCCACGAGGGCGACGCGCTGCGCGTTCGACCACGACCGCGCCGAACCCTGCACGTAGGCGATGCGCCGGTGGCCGAGGGCGCCGAGGTAGTCGACGGCCTGGCGCAGCCCGTCCGACGCGTCGGCGACGATGCAGTCCGCCCCGGCCGCCTCTCGGTTGACCAGCACGGACGGCACGCGCCCGCAGAGCTCGAGCACGGTGTCGGCGTCCAGCCGGGGCGAGCAGACGACCAGCCCGTCGACCCGGTCGCGCAGGCGCAGGATCGCCTCGCGCTCCCGTTCGGCGGAGAAGTCGGTGTCGACCAGCACCACGGTCTGCCCGTAGTGCCAGCCTTCCCCTTGGGCCGCCTTCACGAAGGCGCCGAACACCGGGTTGGCGACGTCGGGCACGACGACCCCGACCATCCGCGACTCGTGCGCGGGGGGCTCGACGAGCCGGGCGGCGGGCGCCTCGTAGCCGAGCTCTTGGGCGGCCGCCAGGATCTTGCGCAAGGTTTCCGGGCCGAGCCGATCCGGGTCGCTGTACGCACGCGACGCCGTGGAGAGGGAAACCCCCGCTCGCTTGGCAACCTGCGTCAATGTCGCGGCCATGCCACCCGCCTTCGTCCACCGCTCGCGCCACGTCGCTCGAGCCGGGTTGCATGGAATGGTGCAATTATTGCGCAAGCTTGTCAAGGCTTGCCAAGCGCTGGGTCAGGCGGCGGCCTCACGCCGGGCCACCTCGGCGCGCACGAGCGGGATCACCTCGCGGCCGAACTCGAGGGCGTCCGGGATCAGGTCGTAGCCGCGCGCGGACAGGATGCGCACCCCGAGGTCGTAGTAGTCCAGGAGGGCGGCCGCGACGGTCTCCGGCGTGCCGACCAGGGCCGTCGAGTTGCCCGCGCCGCCGGTGGCCGCCGCGGTGACCGTCCACAGCGCCCGGTCGTGCCGCTCGCCCTGCGCGGCCACGGCCAGCAGCCGCTGCGAGCCCGCGTTCTCGGGGTCCTTCAACGGGTGACGGCGGGTGAGCGCCTCGCCGCCCTTCGTGCGGTCCTGGATCGCCGCGACCGTGGCGTAGGCCTTCTCCCACGCCTCCTCCTCGGTGCGCCCGAGGATGGGCCGGAACGCCACCTGGAACGTCGGCGCCGGTCGACCGGCCTCCTTGGCGAGCTGGGTGATCATCGCGATCTGCTCGGCCGTGCCCGCCAGCGGCTCGCCCCACAGGGCGTAGATGTCGGCCTCTTCGGCGCCCACCTTGTACGCCGCGGCCGACGAACCGCCGAACGAGATCTTCGGACGCGGCTTCTGGGCGGGTTCGACGTCGAGCACGAAGTCGTCGAAGGAGTAGTGCTCGCCGTGGAAGTCGAAGGGCGACCGCTCCGTCCACGCCCGCTTGAAGATCTGGATCGCCTCGCGGGTGCGGTCGTAGCGGCGGTCCTTGGGCAGCGTGTCGCCTTCGCGCTGCTGCTCGTGGTCGTTGCCGCCGGTGATGACGTGCAGCGTGAGGCGTCCGCCGGAGATCTGGTCGAGCGTGGCGACCGTCTTCGCCGTGAACGTCGGGTAGGCGACGTTCGGGCGGTGGGCCAGCAGCAGCTGCAGCCGCTCGGTGCGGCAGGCGATCAAGGCGGCGGCCTGCGCGGGATCGGGGCTGCCCGAGCCGTACGCGGTGAGCACCCGGTCCCAGCCGGACTCCTCGTGCGCGCGGGCGAGGGCCACGGTGTACTCGGGATCGAAGGCGGGGCCGGAGCGCGCGTGCGTCTCCGTGCCGTCGTTGGTCGCGCCTATACCGAGGAACTCGACGGGCATGACGTCCTCAACCGCGCCGGGGCCATGATCATTCCCCGGGTGGGTGCCAGGCTGTGGGCATGGCAATCGACCCCACCGGGCGGGACATGAAGGCCTTCCTCGCCGAGGCGCCCGACGAGCCCGTCACGATGCTCAATCTGCTGCGGTTCGTCGACGGGGGAGCGGCCCGCTACGCGGAGTACCTCGCGCACTTCCGACGGACCGCGGCTCCCTTCGGCGCCGAGATCGTCTACTACGGACACGGCCGCGCGCCGGTGGTGGCGGAGCCGGGCCAGGCGTGGGACGCGGTGCTGCTGGTGCGCTACCCCAGCCGGAAGGCGTTCTCGGACATGGTCCGCGACCCCGACTACCAGGCCGGCACGCACCTGCGATCGGGGTCGTTGGTCGAAGCCGTGCTCCAGCCCACCGTCGAAGTGGGGGGTTGAGCTCGGGTCACGCGCTCAACCGCGCCGCGGCGAAGGAGACGTGGAAGCGCGCGCACCAGAT
>DATAOO010000419.1:0-3560 GCA_036265695.1 Pseudonocardia sp.
TGAAGGTTTGACATCTAACGGTAAGATTTCGGTATGACGGAGCTCGGGAGGGCGCTGCGGCGGATCTGGGTCGACGGGCGGCGGGTCGAACGGGTGGCCTACGTCGTCGGCCTCGTGCTGTTCGTCAGCGGCCTGGTGCACGTCGGCATCCTGCTGGTCACGGGGTGGACGTGGATCGGCCCGGTGTCGCTGCGCAAGGCTGCGACGTTCGGGCTCTCGTTCGGCCTCACGCTGCCCTCGGTCGCGTGGGCGACCTCGTACCTGCGCCTGCCCGCCCGCGGCCTGGTGCTGGGCGTGTTCATCGCCACCAGCGTGGTCGAGACGGCGCTGATCAGCATGCAGGCGTGGCGCGGCGTGGCATCGCATTTCAACTTCGCGACGCCGTTCGACACCGCCGTGTCGACGACGCTCGCCCTCGGCGGCGGCGTGATCGTCCTCGTCGGCGTCGTCTGCACCCTCGCGGCGTTCGCGGGCGCGGGCGGGCTCGCGCCCAGCATGGCGTTGGCGGTGCGCACCGGGTTGGTGGTGCTGCTCGTCGCGTTCGCCACGGGCGCGGTGATGGTCGCGCGCGGGGTCGTCGAGGCGCGCGGCGGGCAGGCGCAGCTCGCCTACGACACCGCCGGGTCGCTCAAGCCGCTGCACGCCGTCGCGATGCACGTGGTGCTGGTGCTGCCCGCCCTCGCGTGGCTGCTGGCCCACACCTCGTGGGCGGAGGCGCGGCGGCTGCGGCTCGTGTGGGTGGCGGTCGTCGCCGACGCCGTCCTCACGGCGGTGGTGGGCTACGAGGCGTTCGCGGGCATACCGCCGCTTGCCCCGCCGCTGGTGCTCGGCGTGCTGTCAGCGGCCGCTCTGATCGTGTTGGCGACGACGGGTGCGACGGCGTTGCGCGCGGTGCTCGCGCCGGCATGATCGGTCGCCATGAGCGCGTTCGGCGGCAGGGTCGCGGTGGTCACGGGGGCCGGGTCCGGGATCGGTCGGGCGCTCGCGGAGGGCCTCGTGCAGCGCGGCGCGCGCGTCGCGGCCTCCGACGTCGACGCCGACGGCCTCGCCGAGACCGCCCGCCTGATGGGCCACGGGCACCGCACCGATCCGCTCGACGTCACCGACCGGGCCGCCGTGCTGGCCTACGCCGAGGCCGTCGTCGCCGAGTTCGGGCACGTCAACCAGGTCTACAACAACGCGGGCGTCGCCTTCGCGGGCGACGTGCTCGGCAGCGCCTTCGAGGACATCGAGCGCGTCGTGGACATCGACTTCTGGGGCGTGGTGAACGGCACCAAGGCCTTCCTCCCGCACCTCATCGCGTGCGGCGACGGGCACGTCGTGAACATCTCCAGCCTGTTCGGGCTGCTGTCGGTGCCCGGGCAGAGCGCGTACAACGCCGCCAAGTTCGCCGTGCGGGGCTTCACCGAGAGCCTGCGCCAGGAGATGTTGCTGGCCGGGCACGCGGTCCGCGTCACCTGCGTGCACCCGGGCGGGATCAAGACCAACATCGCCCGCAACGCCACCCGTTCGGCCGGATACGCGGACGGCAAGGCGGTGGAGCGCTTCGAGCGCGTGGCTCTCCGCATGCCCCCCGCCGACGCCGCCCGCGTCATCCTCACCGGGGTCGCGCGCAACCGCGCGCGTGTGCTCGTGGGCGCCGACGCCAAAGCGCTCGACCTGCTGGTTCGCCTGACGGGGTCGGGCTACCAGCAGGTCGTGGCGCGCCTGGCGCGGCGGACGTTCAGCTGACGATCTCCGCCACGACCCGCCGCAGCTGCGGGCTGCGCAGGTAGAGCGCCACCCACACGAGGGTGCCGAAGTAGACCGGGAACAGCATCGTGGAGAACAACGGGGCGTCGATCCGGAGCTGCGCGCAGACCGCGCCGCCGAGGTAACCGGTGAGCAGCACCGCGCCGAGGATGGCCGTGCGCGGCACCAGGTAGAGGGCGAGGCACACCGCGAGCACGGTGCCGATGACCGGCACGGCGGAGGCGGCGAAGCCCATCGCCTCGGTGGCCTGGACGACGAACGGCAACTGCAGGATCTTCGGCACGGCGTCGAACAGCAGGAACGCGGTGAGGAGCACCGTGAGCACGGTGCCGGTGCGCGACGCGGCGCGGGAGACGGGGCGGGCGGTGGTCTGGGGGGCGGAGAGGACGGACATCGCGGGCTCCTGGATGACGTTCGGGCGGTTACGTCAAGGGAGACCCGGGGGCCGTCGGAAACTCATCGGCGCTGCGTCAGCCGGGCAGCGGGATGGGGCTCGGGACGCAGCCCGACGCCGCGGCACCGGCCACGCCCGCGCCCGGTGCTCCGCTCACCGGCGGCGCGGCACCGGGCGGGCGCGGCGGCCACGGGCAGGTGCCGTCGGCGTTGACCGGCGCGGGGGAGGGTCCGCTGCCCTCGATCGGGTAGTAGCGCACCCAGTCGACCTGCAGGTTCGACGGGATCAGGCCGCCGCCGTCGCGGAACTGGTCGAGCTGGATGGTCATGTGCATCGGGCCCGGCGGCTGCGCGGCGGGCAGCGAGGTGCTCCACCACTGCTTGCCGTCGAGGTAGGCGGTGATGTGGTCGGGGGACCACTCCACCGCCCAGTTGTGCCACTGGGTGGCGTCGACGTCGACGTCGCCGTGGAGCTGCGTGTCCTCGTCGTCGTAGTGCACGAACATCTCGGTGTTCTGGCGGGTGGGGTCGCTGTTCTCCATGAAGTCGACCTCGCCGCCGTAGCCGCCCTCGTCCTCGTTGTCGGGCCAGAGCAGCAGCACGGCGTGGTAGTCGCGATCGCCCGCCGAGGCCCGCATCCGGGCCTCCCACCGGCCGTACATGGCGCCTGCGCCCCAGGCCATGCCCTCGGAGTTGCCGTCGGCGTCGCCGTTGACCGTGAGGATGCCGTCGGCGACGCGGACGGCCGAAGGGGTGCGCCTGCCGTTGCCGTCGTGACCGGGCCCGTTGTAGAGGCTCCACTGCCCGAGGTCACCCGTGAAGTCCTCGGAACGGGTGGGGGCACCCCACCCGTTGACCTGCGCGGCGGTGGGCTCGCTGCCCGCGGCGAACGCGGCGGGCACCGGCAGCGGGAACAGGATGCTCACCACCAGCACAGCAGCGGCCGCGGTGACAGCGGCGATCCGGCTGGCGTTCACGTCCCCCCTCGTGGCCGGGCCCTCCCGCCTCGAGTCTTCCACAGCGATCAGGCGGCCAGCGCGGCGTAACGCCCGTCGGCGGCGAGCAGGCTGGTGTGCGTGCCCGCCTCGACGACGCGGCCGCGGTCGATCACGACGATCTGGTCGGCGTCGCGCACGGTGGAGAGCCGGTGGGCGATGGTGATCGTGGTGCGGCCCTCCGCGAGCGCGTCGAACGCCTCTTGGACGGCGCGCTCGGTCTCGGTGTCGAGCGCGCTCGTGGCCTCGTCGAGGATGAGCACGCGGGGGTCGCGCAGGAGGGTGCGGGCGATCGCGAGGCGCTGCTTCTCCCCGCCCGAGAAGCGGTGTCCGCGGGAGCCGACCACCGTGTCGTAGCCGTCGGGCAGGTCGGCGATGAGGTCGTGGATCCGGGCGGCGCGCGCGGCGTCCTCGATCTCG
>DATAOO010000420.1:0-5755 GCA_036265695.1 Pseudonocardia sp.
CGCGTTCGGGTCGACGTCGTCGGCGCGGAGCTTGGAGACGAACACCAGGTTGCCGCGCGACTTCGACATCTTCTCGCCGTCGAGACCGATCATCCCGGTGTGGGGGTAGTGGCGGGCGAAGGGGTGCACGCCCGTGAACGCCTCGGCGTGCGCGGCCCCGCACTCGTGGTGCGGGAAGATCAGGTCGGAGCCGCCGCCGTTGAGGTCGATCTGCGTGCCGAGCCGGTTGAGCGCGATCGCCGCGCACTCGACGTGCCAGCCCGGCCTGCCCGCGCCGAGGTCGGACTCCCACGACGGCTCGCCCTCGCGCGCCATGCGCCACAGGAGCGGGTCGAGCGGGGAGCGCTTGCCGGGCCGGTCGGGGTCGCCGCCGCGCTCGCGGGCGTAGGCCAGCATCGTGGCTTCGTCGTAGCCCGACTCGTAGCCGAACCGGCCGGTGAAGGCGGCATCGAAGTAGACGTCGGGGTACTCGGGGTCGTCGACGCGGTAGGCCGCCCCCTGCGCGAGCAGCTTGCCCACCAGCTCGGCGATCTCCCCCATCGCCTCGACCGCGCCGATGTAGTGCCGCGGCGGGAGCACCCGCAGCGCCGCCATGTCCTCGCGGAAGAGCGCGGTCTCGCGCATGCCGAGGACCACCCAGTCGTCCTGGTCGCGGGCCGCCCGCTCCAGCAGGGGGTCGTCGATGTCGGTGACGTTCTGCACGTAGTGCACGTCGTGCCCGAGATCCCGCCACACCCGGTTGACGAGGTCGAACGCCAGGTAGGTGGCGGCGTGGCCGAGGTGGGTGGCGTCGTAGGGGGTGATGCCGCAGACGTACATCGTGGCCGTGGCGCCCGGGGCGGTCGGGCGGACCCGCCCCGTGGCGGTGTCGTGCAGGCGCAGCGGCGGCCCACTGCCCTCGAGCACGGGGACGTCGACCGGGGCCCAGGTTTGCATGGCTCCAGACTAAGTGGAACGAACCCACCACTCGGGTGCGAGCTTCGCCTCGATGTCGCGCACGTGGCGGCGCGCGCAGTCGGGGCACAGCCAGCGGGGCTCAGGCCCGGGCTCGTGCACCCACTCCAGTGCCGTGGCCGCCTCCTGCGCGGCGCCGCAGAGCGAGCAGGTCATCGGCGGTTGCGCAGGTAGTCGGCCACCACCTCGGCGCCCAGCCCGTCCAGGGTCGGGGCCACCACCCGGCCGCCGCAGCGGCGGGCGATGCCGTCCATGAACACCGCGAGGCGGGGGTCGTCGCCGAGCACGAAGAAGGTGAACGCCGCCCGCAGCCCGGTGAGCCGGTCCAGCTCGGCCACCGTGGCGTGCAGCGTCGCGGGGCTGGTCGGGTACTGGAAGGCGGCGTAGCCGTCGGGTTCGAGGTGCGCGGTGGGCTCCCCGTCGGTGACGACGAGCACCACCGGGCGGGCGTCCGGGTTGCGCCGCAGGTGCTGCCCGGCGAGCGTCAGCGCGTGGTGCAGGTTCGTGCCCTGCTCCCACACCGCCTCCAGCCCGATGAGCTCGCCGAGGTCGACCTGGCGGGCGTGCCTGCCGAACGTGATGAGCTTCAGGTCGTCGCCGCGGAACCGGGTGGAGATGAGCTGGTGCAGCGCGAGCGCCGTGCGCTTCATCGGCACCCAACGCCCGTCCTGCACCATCGACCACGAGGTGTCGACGCACAGCGCCACGGCGGCGCGGGTGCGCTGCTCGGTCTCGACGATCTCCACGTCGGTGACGTCGAGCAGCCGCTCGTCGCCGCCCGCGTGCCGCAGCTGCGCGTTGAGCAGGGTGCGGGGCACGCTCCAGGCCTCGGTGTCGCCGAACGCCCAGGGCCGCGTGGTGCCGGTGGCGTCGCCCGCCGCGCCCGAGCGGTTGGTCTCGCGCTCGCCGCGGCGCGACCCGAGCTGGTCGACGACGTCGCGCAGCGCCGACTCCCCCAGCCGTCGCAGTGCCTTCGGCGACAGCTGCAGCGACCCGTCGGGCGCCCGCTCGAACAGCCCTTGGCGCTCCAGCTCGCGCTGCAGGTCGGCGAGGGCGCGGGCGTCGACGCGGGCCTCGTCGCCGAGGTGGCGTTCGAGCGCGTCGAGGTCGATGTCCTCCAGCCGCGCGCCCGGGTAGCTCTGCGCGAGCTGCTCGGCGAGCGCGTCGAGCTGGCCGAGCTCCTCCATGGCGCGGGTGGCCTCGCCCATGCCCATCGGGTTCTCGCCGCGGAACCGGCCGCGGCCCTGCCAGTCCTCGCCCGGGCGCAGGCCCTGCAGCTGGGCGTCCATGCGGGCCAGCGCCTCCGAGAGCCGCGGGTCGCCGAACGCCTGCTGCGCCAGCTCCATCAGCTCGTTGCGCTGGGCCTCGCTCATCGAGTTGAGCATCCGCTGGGCCGCAGCGGCCCGGGCGGCGAGCAGGTCGACGAGCTCCTCGGTGTTCTGCGGGTTCTCCGGGAAGAACTCGCCGTGCTTGGCCATGAACTGGTCGAACTGGGCCGTGGTGTCCTGGCCCGCGGCGTGGTTGGCGAGCAGGTCGTTCAGGTCGTCCAGCATCTCCCTGATCCGCTCGACGTCCTCGGGCGTCGAGTTCTGCATGGCCTGCTTCATGCCCTGGAACCGCTGGTCGAGCAGCTCGCGGCCGAGCAGGTCGCGGATCTGCTCGTAGGCCTCGCGGGCGTCGGCGGACCGCCAGTCGTACTCGGCGAGCTCCCGCACGGCCCCGCCGGTGTCGGCGGGCAGCGCGTCGAGCTGCATCTCGCGGAAGCGGGCGTCGTCACCGTCGTCGCGGGCGAGCGTGTCGCGCTCGGCCTGGATCGCCTTGCGCAGCAGCTCGCGGACCTCTTGCAGGGTGCCGTCGAGCCGGTTGTCGCGCTGTAGGCGCGACCGGCGCCGCCAGACCTCGCGCGTGAGGTCGTCGAGCCCGCGCCGCTCGCCGGTGCCGCGTCGCAGCAGCTCCTGCAGCGCTGTGCGCGGCGAGGAGCCCTCCATGACGTCGCGGCCGATCTCGTCCAGCGCTGCGCGGAGGTCGACCGGCGGGGCGAGCGGATCGGGCCCGTCGGTGTAGGGGCCGTAGGCGTACCGGCGTCCGCTTCTCTTCACTACTCCACGCTACGTCGCGACCGGGCGGGCCGCCCCGAATTCGTCACCCGATAGGGTCATCTGCGCGTAATGCGCGATCGCGGCCGGTCGAGCTCCCCGAACACGACCCCGCCGCGTCGGTGGAGGAGGGCCGCCATGCGAGACGACACCATCCCCGTCCCCGGCGCCGCCGACCGAGCGGTCGCCTACGGCGATCTCACCGACGACCTGCTGCGCACCGACTGGTGGACCGACGCGATGCTGGCGCGCGCCGACATCCCCGTCGTCGACATCCCGTTCGTGTCCATCGGCGGTGGCATCGGCTCCTTCGTCACGGTCGACTACCTGCGCATCTGCGGGGTGCCCACCTCGGCCATCCGGGTGTTCACCCAGCTCGACACCCCGTGGGAGAGCTACGAGTACCTCACCCGCGTCTCCCAGATCCCGCGCGGCGAACGCCTGCGCAGCGACTCCGCGTCGTGCCCGGACAACATCTGGGGCTTCCCGAGCTACGCGCTGCGGGAGGCGATGGCGACGAAGTCGCTGAAGCCGTTGGCGCAGGTCCTCGTCGAGCCGCTGTTCGACGACTACTGGACGCCGAAGGCGGGGCAGGCGTTCGAGTCGATGGAGCAGGAGTACCACCGGATCCGCTACCCGGAGGTGGTGGTCAAGGGCCAGGTCCGCATGGTGCGCAGACGCATGGGCGGCGGCTACTTCACGATCCTCACCCCGCCCGCGGGGGCCACCCGCACCAAGCGGGTGGCGTTCCGGAGCCGGTACGTGCACGTCGCCGTGGGCTACCCCGGGCTGAAGTTCCTCCCCGACCTGATGGACTACCGCGAGACCTACCGCGACTTCGGCAGCGTCGTGAACGCCTACGAGCCGCACGAGCAGATCTACGAGCGGCTGCACCGCGCGCCGGGCACGGTGCTCGTGCGCGGCGGCGGCATCGTCGCGTCCCGCGTGCTGCAGCGGCTGATCGACGACCGCGACGCACGCGGCCTGGCCACGCAGATCCTGCACGTCTTCCGCACGTTCGTCACCGGCTCGCACGGCCCACACCCGTGGATGCGGCGGCGTGGCGGCGACGGCTGGGCCTACCAGGGCTTCAACTACCCCAAGTCGGTGTGGGGCGGCCAGCTCAAGGCCCGCATGCGCAAGCTGGAAGGCCAGGACCGGGCCGCCCTCTACGAGGTGTTCGGCGGCACCAACACCCCGCGGCGGCGGGTGTGGCAGGCCCAGATGCGCCGCGGCCGGGAGGAGGGCTGGTACCGGGCCTTCCAGGGCGAGATCGCGACGATGGAGCCCGGCCCGCACGGCACCGTCCAGGTGCAGCTGAAGACCGCGACCGGGCCCGCGCGGGCGCAGGTCATGGGCGTGATCGACTGCACGGGTCTGGAAGCCGACATCCGGGAGCACCGGGTGCTCGCCGACCTGCTCGACCACGGCGGCGCGGGCCGCAACCCCCTGCGGCGGCTCGACGTGGAGCGCACGTTCGAGGTACGCGGCACCCGCAGCGAGCCGGGCCGCCTGTACGCGTCGGGCACGGCCACGCTGGGCGGCTACTTCCCCGGCGTCGACACCTTCCTCGGCCTGCAGATCGCCGCACAGGAGATCGCCGACGACCTCGCCGCCCAGGGCTTCTGCCAGGCACTCGGCCCCATGCGGTCGGTGAACCAGTGGTGGAAGTGGGTTTGCGGAGAGCGGATCTGAGGACGAGGAGAAGAAGAAGCCCGTGCTCCCCACGTTGAACGGACGCATCCAGACCCGGATCTTCCTGCTGTTGGTCGTCGGCGGGATCTGGACGCTCCTGCTCACCCCGGTGCTGCCGCTCGGCGCGCCGATCGGCACCGCCTACGGGGCCACGTTCGTGGTGCTCCTCACCGTGCTCGTACTGGGCGTCGGGTGGGAGCTCGTCTACCACCTCCTCCAGCAGTTCCGCTGGGAGAAGGACTGGCCCACGCTGTTCGGGCTGGTCACCGCGGTCAACGAGGGTTTCGTGGTGTGGCTGCTCGTGCACGACGGTTCGGCGCCGGGTCTGCCGTTCCCGGTGTCCACGGGGGTGTTCCTCGTCCAGTTCCTCAGCACGTGGCTCCTCGTGTGGCTGACCGCGATCGGGCCGATGCGCGTGCCCTTCGTGCATTGGCGCTTCCGCGGCGGGAGGTTGATCTAGTGCCGGACGAGCGCACGGACTTCGACCGGCTCTCGGCGGGCATCCTCGCGGGGCGCGGGGTCGTGGCGCGCTACCCCGGCGTGGTGTGCGTCGCCGACGCCGCCGCCGCCGAGCCGGTACGGGCGCTGGTCGCGCTGTGCGCGGCGGTGGCGGGGTTCGAGCCGGGGCGCCCGCTCGCGCGCAAGCTCGCGGCGTGGCTGTCCGGGCCGGACGCTCCGCCGCCCAGCCTGCGGTTCGGCACCCTCGCCGACGCGGGCGACCGGTGGGCGGTGTTCCTGTCGGGCGCCGTGAGCCTGCACGACGCGGGCACCGACACGACCATCCCGGGTGCGGAGGCCGCCGCGTGGACCGACCGGCTGGTCACGCCGGGCGGCCCGCTCGTGCTGTTGCTCGACGCCCTGGGTGAGGACCGTCCGCAGGGCCGCGCGGACGACCTCTTCGCCGACCTGCACGACCTGCGCGCGGGCACGGTGCCCGGGCGCGGCGTCGTGCTGGCGACGGCGAGCGCGGCCCGCCACGTCGCGGTGCCCCCGCTGCCCGCCGCCGCGCC
>DATAOO010000421.1:0-2336 GCA_036265695.1 Pseudonocardia sp.
TTGGCGAGCACGACGGCGGTCTGCGCCAGGCCGACGAGCACCGCGACGACGATCGCCGCCGACACCGCGATCTGCGTGCGGGACGCCGCCCACCGCCGCCGTCGCAACGGCAGGAGCAGCGCGAGGAGCGCGGGCCCGGCCAACGCGAGCAGCAACACCCAGCTGGACGCGACGCCGACGATCGCGCCGCCGACCGCCGCGAGCGTGAGCGGCGAGACCACGCGGGCCGCGGGCACGACGAGCAACACGACGGCGACGGACAGCCCGCAGGCGACGGCGAAGTTCGCGATACCGCCGCCGATGGCCAGCGCGCCCGGCCCGAGGAGGAACACGGCCGAGACGAACGCCGCGACCGGCAACGTCAGCACCGGACGGCGGCGCACGGCGGGCAGTGCGCAGAAGCCCGCCACCACCGTGGTGGTGACCGCGATGACCACCAGCGCCATCGCCTGCGTGTACGCGACGAGCTCGGGTCCGAGCCACGTGTCGTCGGGGCCGATCAGCAGCTCGACGACCCCGGCGGCGACGGCGTGGAAGCCCTGCGGGTAGCTGGCGAACTGCCAGGTGGCCCCGGGTGCGGGCGGCGGCAGTGCGGAGACGACGGCGCCGAACCGCCGGATCATGTGGACCATGCTGAAGTGGGCGACGTTGTCCCACCCGCCCATGAGCATGCCCAGGGTCTGCGTCGGGGTCTTCGCCGCCAGCCACGGCGCGGTGCAGGCGATGCCGATGCCGATCGGCAGCCCGAGCGCGACGTCGGCGGGGCGCAGCTGAGGCCGCAGCCGCCGCGCGCGGGCGGCCGGGTGCTCGCCTGCCCCGACCCATCCGGCCAGCGCGCCCGCGAGCACGGCCAGCCCGAGCGTGACCCGGCCGGGCTCGCCCGCCGCGACGGGCCACCACCACAGCGCCTGGCTCCACCCGAGCAACAGGCAGCCCGCGAGCAGGACGCGCCGGGGCAGCTCCCGCGACGTCGGCACCAGGAGCACGAGCAGGGTGCCGACGACCACGCCCGCGGCCCCGTCGAGCAGCTCGGTGAGGCGCCCGAGCAGCACGAGGTCGGCGGCGATCGTGGCGAAAACGAGGCCCCGCACCACCCGCCGGGCCACCGGCGGCACGGCGCGGAACGGGGGTGGGGCCTGCGGCGGCGTCTGCGGGCTCGACCGGACCTCGACGGACGCTGACACGCGGGAGTTCTCGCTCTCTTGCCGGGACCAGGCCGTGTTCCGCCCACCCCGACCGCGACGTGCGGGAAACGGCCTCGCCACCTTATAGCGGCCCGCCTTCGGTTTCCGTCAGGCCGGGCAGCGGTGTCGCGACGGAGCGAGAAAGCTTGCCCGCGTGACCGGCACTCTCGTCAACCTCGCCCTCATCGTGGTGTTCGTGACGATCGGCGGCTTCTTCTCCGGCTCCGAGCTGGCCGTGCTCACGCTGCGGGAGAGCCAGGTCGAGCGGCTGGCGGGCCGTCGGGGTGAGCGGGTGCGGCGGCTGCGGGTCGACCCCAGCCGGTTCCTGGCGTCGGTGCAGGTCGGCGTGACGTTCGCCGGGTTCTTCGCCTCGGCCTACGGCGGGGCCACCCTGTCCGAGCCGTGGGGGGCGACGCTGGAGGCGTGGGGGCTGCCCGCGAGCGTGGCGTCCTCGGTGGCGTTCGTCTCGGTCACGGCGTTCGTGTCGTACCTCTCGCTCGTGCTGGGCGAGCTCGTGCCCAAGCGCATCGCCCTGCAGCGCGCCGAGGGCATCGCGCTCACCGTCTCACCGGTGCTCGAGCTCGTCGCGTGGATCGGCCGCCCGGTGGTGTGGCTGCTGTCGCACACGACGAACCTGCTCGTGCGGTTGCTCGGGTTCAACCCGCACCAGGGCGCGGAGGAGGTCACCGAGGAGGAGCTGCGCGACCTCGTCAGCACCCACCGCGACCTCGACGTCGAGGAACGCCGGGTGCTCACCGACGTGTTCGGCGCGGCCAGCCGCCAGCTCGCGGGCGTGATGGTGCCGCGCACGGAGGTGGAGTTCCTCGCCGCGGCCACGCCCCTGCAGGCGGCGGCCCGTGCGGTGCTGTCGATGCCGCACTCGCGCTACCCCGTGATCGGGGAGACCGTGGACGAGGTGGTCGGGGTGGTGCACGTCCGCGACCTGCTCACCGACCTGCTCACGACCGTGACGGGCGCGGCCGGAGCGGGGGAGCCGTACGTTCGCACGGTCGGCGACATCGCCCGGCCCGCGCCGCTCCTGCCGCGCAGCAAGCCGGTGCTCGCCGCGCTCGCCGAGATGCGGACCAGCCGCACCCACCTCGCCGTGGTCGTCGACGAGTACGGCGGCACGGACGGCATCGTGACGATGGA
>DATAOO010000422.1:0-4869 GCA_036265695.1 Pseudonocardia sp.
TCCGCGAACGCCAGCGTCACCGGGGTGAAGCCCTGCTGTTTCACGAGGAAGGGCTCGTTGGTCAGGAACGCCATGAACCCGTCGACCTTCTTCTCGGTCAGCGGCGTCGGCTCGTACTGCACCACGACCTGCTTGACCGAGGCCGGGTCGATCCCGTTGGCCTTGAGGAACCCGGCGAAGATCTGCTGGTTGGTGCCCGCCTGGATGCCGACGGTCTTGCCCGCGAGATCGGCGAGCGTGCGGATCGGCTTGCCCTGCTCGACCGAGAGGATGCAGAACGGGTTCTTCTGGAAGGTCGCGCCGATGATCTTCAGCGGGGCGCCCTGCTCGGTGATGAACCGGGCCGTGGCGTCCGGCGCCGAGACGCCGACGGTGACGTTGCCCGCCACCACCAGCGCGTCGGCGCTGTCCACCGGGCCGGTGACGAGGTCGACCTTCGAGAAGCCCGCCTGCGTGTAGTAGCCCTTCGAGTCGGCCATGTACTCGCCGCCGAACTCGATGTTCTTGATCCACGAGAGCTGCATCGAGAGGTCTCCGAACGAGGCGGGCGCGGCCGAGGCGCCCGCGGCGGGCGCCGAGCCGGACGATCCGCCGCCGCACGCGGCGAGGGCGAGGCCCGCGGCGCCGAGGCCGCCGAGGCGCAGGAAGTCGCGCCTGCTGGGGCGGGAGGTGGACGTCATGTTGGGGAGACTCCTGAGGGTCGGGTGTGACGGTGCCGAACCGCCCGAATCCGACCCTAGGAACGGTGATCGCCTCCCCGGTTGCCCCGGCGTTCCGGGCCGGTTTCGCGCGCGAACGGGCGACCCCCCACACGCCTGCCGCCGACGGCCACCGCTGATCCGCCGCGTCGACCAGGGCGGCGGGCGAAGGCGCGGCGGTGGGCCGAGGGCGGGTGGCCGAAGGTGTCGAGGAACGCGGTGCGCAGCGTCTCGGCCGAGCCGAAGCCGCACCGGTCGGCCACGCGGGCCAGCGGCAGGTCGGTGTTCGCGACGAGGGCCGCGGCGGCCTCGGTGCGGGCTCGTCGCACGTACTCGGCGGGGCTGCGGCCCAGATGCGTGCGGAACAGCCTGCCGAGGTGCCGCTCGCTGACCCCCGCGCTGTCGGCGAGGACGGCCGCCGAGAGATCGCCGTCGAGGTGCCGCCCGATGTGCTCGACCACCTCCCGCACCACGTCGTGGGTGGGCGCGGGCGCCCGGACGTGCAGGCTCATCTGCGCCTGCGTGCCCGGCCGCTGCATGTAGGTGACCAGCGCGCGGGCCACCCGCCGTGCCACCTCCGGACCGTGGTCCTCCTCGACGAACGACAGCGTGAGGTCCAACGCGCTGGTGACGCCCGCCGAGGTCGCGACCGGCCCGTCCCGCACGAAGATCGGATCGGGGTCGACGGTGACTGCCGCGTGGTCGCGGGCCAGCCCCTCGGCGTACGCCCAGTGCGTGGTCGCCCGGCGCCCGTCGAGCAGGCCCGCCGCCGCCAGCACCGTGGCGCCCGTGCACACCGACGCCACCCGGCGCGCGTCGCGGGCCAGCCGCCGCACGTGGGCGACGAGCACCTCGTCGCGGGCCGCCCGGCGGTGCCCGTGACCGCCGGAGACGACGAGCGTGTCGACCGGACCGGTGTGCCGCTCCAGCGCGCCGTGCGCCTCCAGCCGCAGGCCCGGCTGCGCGGTGACCGGATGGCCGCCGGGAGTCAGCAGGCGGACCCCGTACACGGGTTCGGCGCCGAACTCAGCCGCCATCGCCAGCGTGGACGTGACGCACGCGATGTCGAGCAGTTCGGCGTCGTCGTAACCGACGACCAGCACGGGGATGGTCTGATCGGACATGGTTCACAGGATTCCAGACCAACGGCCGAAATACCCCCCGTAGGTATCCCGGCGTGAGGTCATGCTGCGGTCATGAAGACCCTCGCGCACCGCTGGCCCACCGCGCTCGGCGTGATCGCCGCCGTCCTCATCTTCCTGGAGAGCCCGGATCGAGCCGAAGTCGCCCTCGTCGCCGCCATCGCCGCGACCTGCTACGTCGCCGCGGCCACCTTCGCATCGCCGTGGATGGCCTGGGCGTGGATCCCCATCGGCTTCGTCGTGGTGGCCGCGGGCAGGCTCGTCGGGCTCCACCCGCTGGTGGCCATCGGCGTCACCGCCGTCGCGCTCGTCGCGGTCGGCCTGCTCCGCGCCCGCACCCGGCCCGCCGTGACCCTCGAGACCGCGGGCCTGCTGCTCTACGGCGCGCTGGCGGTCGGCGCGCTGCTGCTCGCCCCGGCCGTCGGCCTCGTCGTGGTCGCGCTGACCCTGATCGCGCACGGCGTCTGGGACCTGTGGCACCTGCGCCGCCACCGCGACCTCGTCTCCCCGTCGCTGGCCGAGGCCTGCGTCGCCCTCGACGTGCCGCTCGGGCTGGCCGTGCTGGTCGTCGCGCTGGTCTAAGGAACACCGCCGAGCCCGGCCCGGCGCGCCCGCTGCACCGCCTCCGCGCGGCTGCTCACCCCGAGCTTGGCGAACACCGCGGCGGCGTGGTTGGTGACGGTCTTCGCGGCCAACCCGAGGCGGGCGGCGACGGCGGCGGTGGTCAGCCCGGTCGCGTACAGCTCCAGCACCTGCCGCTCCCGCGCCGTCAGCTCGGGGAACGGCTCGGCCGCCCGGTCCCCGCCGGACAGCAGCCGCAGCACCCGCCGGGCGATCCCCGGCCCGAAGATCGCCTCCCCGGCCGCGACGGCGTGGATCCCCCGGACGATCTCGTCCTGGGTGGCGCCCTTGAGCAGGTAGCCGGAGGCGCCCGCGCGCATCGCGGCGAACACCGAGTCGTCGTCGTCGAACATCGTGAGCATCAGCACCGCCACGGACGGGGCCGCGCGGACGATCTCCGCGGCCGCGGCCACCCCGTCGAGGTCGGGCATCTGGACGTCGAGGACGAGCACGTCGGGGGCCTCGGTGACCGCGGCCCGCACCGCCTCCCGGCCGGTCGCGGCGGTGGCCACGACCTCGATGCCCGGCACCGAGGAGAGCAGCGCGGACAGGCCGTCGCGGACCACGGGGTGGTCGTCGGCGAGGACGACGCGCAGCGCGTTCACAGCGTTCACAGGGGCAGCCTCGCGGCCACCCGGCCGCCACCGGTGCCCGGGCCCGCTGACACCGAGCCCCCGAGCTCGGCGATCCGCTCCCGCATCGAGGTGAGGCCGACGCCCGCGACCCAGCCGCCGTGCCCGGGGCCGTCGTCGGTCACGACCAGCGACAGCCCTTCGGCGGGCGCGGACAGGTGGACCTCCACCCGGCTGGCGTCGGCGTGCCGCACCGCGTTCGTCACCGCCTCCACCGCGATCCGGTAGGCGGCCACCTCGACGGCGGCCGAGAGCGGCGGCAGTGGCTCGGCCGCGTGCAGGGCCACCACCGGGCGGTCGCCGTCGTACTGGTCCATGTGCCGTCGCAGCGCCCCGACCAGGCCCAGCTCGTCGAGGGCGGGCGGGTGCAGCGCGTAGACGAGCCTGCGGACGTCGTCGATGGCGTGCGTCGCCGAGGTGCGCAGGTCCCGCAACAGCGCCCCGGCGCGGTCGGGGTCGGTCGCCAGGAAGTTGCCCGCCGCGTCGGCCCGGAAGGCGATGCCGGTGAGCACCGGGCCGAGGCCGTCGTGGAGGTCGCGGCGCAGCCTGCGCCGCTCCTCCTCCCGCGCGCCGACGATCTGCTCCCGCGAGCGTTGCACGGCCTCGGTCAACGCCGTGGCGTGCACGACGGCCGCGAGCGGCACCGCGAGCAGCTCCAGCGCGGCCCGGTCGGCGCGGTCGAGCGCCGCCTGCCCTGCCCGTACGCCGACCACCAGCTCGCCGACGTCCTCGCCCCGGTACCGCAGCGCGACCACGTGGGTGGGCCCGGGTGGCGTGCCGTGCTCGGCCGTCACGTCCCCGTCCCGGCGGAGGGCGACGTACGGCAGCCGCAGCGCGTCGGCCACGACGCGCAGCACGTCATCGGGCTCAGGTCGGGACCGCAGCCGCTCGCCCATCCGCGCGAGCAGCCGCGCCGGGTCGGCCCGGTCGCCGTAGACCGCCCGGTCGACGGCGCGCTGGAGCCGTACCCGCACCGGGTTGAACCCCACGGCGATCACCAGCGTGGCCAGCACGCTGGAGCCCAGCCCGACCCCGCTGCGCAGCACCGCGTCGACGACGGCGACGAGCCCGACGTACGTCCCCACGACCGCCGTCGTGAGCAGTGCGTACAGGAGGGTGCGCGACAGCACGAGCCGGATGTCGAGCAGTTGGTGGCGCAGCACGGCGATGGTCATCGCGGCGGGCACCAGCGCGATCGACAGCAGCTGCAGGATCGGCCCGGCGGCGAACAGCCCCCACGGCACCATCACCACGATCACCAGCAACAGCGCGAGCACGAGCCAGAGCAGCTGACGGCGGCGCTGCTCGTCGCCGTGGCGGTAGCGCACCACGAGCCCGGCGATGGCGGCGGTGAACACGGCCAGGTTGGCGAGCTCGGTGCCGACCCACAGCGGGGCGAAGCGCGCGTAGTCGACGAGCGCCGGCCAGGGCGCGATCGTGCGGTCGCCCACGGCCTGCGCGGGGTCGGCCCCCACCGAGACGACGAAGACGGGCGCCGCGACCACGGTGAACCACGCCGTCGCGCGCCAGAACCGGCCCGCCAGCAGGCCGTCCGGGAAGACCAACAGCGCGAGCGGGAGGAACAGCGCGATCGACCACGGCCAGGCGTAGGCGAACACCGTCTCAAGCACCCGCAACGCGGGCGCAGGCCAGCCCCGCCGCACGCCGAGCACGTCGAGGGACGCGGCCGCCGCGCTCGCGGTCTGGAACACACCCGCGGCCAGCAGCAGCCAGCCCAACGGGTAGCGCGGGCGCTGCCAGGCGACGAGCAGCCCC
>DATAOO010000423.1:0-4003 GCA_036265695.1 Pseudonocardia sp.
TGCTGCGCCGGGAAATGCAAAGCGCCCGGGCCAAGGGCGATGTCGCTCTGGTCACTCAATTGGAAAAGGAATACGAGTACGACGCCGTCGACACCTGCGCGGTCGACGGCATGTGCCAGACCGCCTGCCCCGTTCTGATCAACACCGGCGACCTCGTCAAGCGGCTACGCCAGGAGAAGGCGGGCAACGACGCGGGCTGGACCGCAGCCGCCCGGCACTGGGCGGGCGCCACCCGGGCGGCGTCGGTGGCCCTGGACGTCGCCGCCGTGCTGCCGTCGCCCCTTGTTGCCGGGGTAACGGCGTTGGGCCGCAAATTGATCGACCCGGACGTGCTGCCCGCGTGGTCGCCCGAGCTGCCCCGCGGCGGGTCTGCACGCAAAGGCCCGTCGCCCGAGCGGGCGGATGCGGTGATCTTCGCCTCGTGCACCGGCACGATGTTCGGGGCCGCCGACGGCGGCGGGGGCGCCACGGCCGCGTTCGCCACGCTGTGCAAGCGGGCGTCGATCACGCTGACCTGGCCCGCCGAGCTGCCGTCCCTGTGCTGCGGCACCCCGTGGAAGTCCAAGGGCATGCGCCGCGGCCTGGAGGAGATGACGAGCCGGGTGCTGCCCGCGCTGTGGGCGGCCACCCGGGAGGGCGAGCTGCCCGTCGTCGTGGACGCGTCGTCGTGCACCGAGGGGCTGCGGCAGATGCTGGAGACGGCGGCCGAGCCCTACGCCAAGATCCGCGTGGTGGACGCGGTGGCGTTCACGGCGGAGACGCTGCTGCCCCGGCTGACGGTCACCACACCGCTCGCCTCGGTGGCGCTGCACCCCACCTGCTCGGCCACGCGGATGGGGCTCGCCGACACGCTGCGCCGGGTGGCCGAGGCGGTGGCCGACACCGTCACCGTTCCCGTCAACTGGGGCTGCTGCGCGTTCGCGGGCGACCGCGGGCTGCTGCACCCCGAGCTCACGGCGTCGGCCACCGCCCCGCAGGCCGCGGAGCTCGCGGGCGGCCGGTTCGACGCGCACGCCTCCTGCAACCGCACCTGCGAGCTGGGCATGACCCGGGCCACCGGCCATCCCTACGTGCACGTGCTGGAGCTGGTCGAGCGCGCCACCCGCTAGGAGCGGACGGCGCGCAACACCGCGTCGTGCAGCGTCACCGGGTTGCCGTCCTTGTCCTCGCCCGGGCGTTCCGGGGCCGCGGTCGTGATCGTCCAGTCCTCGGGGTCGAGCAGCTCCGCCAGCTCCTCGCCGGTCGCGAACATCTCGGGCATGGGCGGGCGCAGGCCTTCGACCTCCAGGTCGGCCGGGTGGTGGGCCACGAAGAGCAGGGTGCCGCCAGGTCGCACGGCGGCGGCGAGCCTGCGCAGCAACGTCGCGCGTGCCGCGCCGGGCAGGTGCACGAAGAACGCCGTGACCAGGTCGAACGCCGCGGGCGGCGGCGTCCAGGTGAGGAGGTCGGCCTGCTGCCAGGTGAGCCGGTCGGCGAGGCCCGCCCGCTCGGCCGCCTCGGCGCTGCGCCGCAGCGCGACCTCGGAGATGTCCGCGCCGGTGACCCGCCAGCCGCGTGCGGCCAGCCACAGCGCGTCGCCGCCCTCTCCGCTGCCCACGTCCAGGGCCGTACCGGGCGGCAGGTCAGCGACGTGGTGCACGAGCTGGGTGTTCGGGTTGCCCGACCAGACCGGCTTGTCGCCGTAGCGCTCGTCCCAGTAAGCCCGGGTGAGGAAGACGCTCGGATCCGGCTGGTCCATGCTGCCATCATGGCTCGCCGCCCCACGAAGACCCGGCCCGACCCGCCCGACCTGGCGCCCCGCCGTGATCCCGCGCCCGCCGTGCTGGAGTCGAGCGCGCTGTGGGACGGCGTCGACGCGGACGCCGACGTCGAGGTCCCCGAGCACGTCGCCGGGGTGCGGCTGCAGGAGAGCCGATGGGTCGGGGCGGACCTGTCCGGGCGGCGGCTCGCCGGTCTGCAGTGCCGCGACACGGAGTTCGTCGGCTGCAACCTGTCCGGCGCCGTGCTGGAGGACGCCACGCTCACGCGGGTCGCGTTCACCGGCTGTCGGCTCACCGGCGTGGTGCTCTCGGGGGCGCAGCTGCGCGACGTCCGGATCACCGAGGGCCGTGCCGACCTCGCGCTCCTGCGCATGGCGAAGGCGCGACACCTCTGGATCGAGGACACCTCGCTGCGCGGCGCCGATCTCTACCGGTTCGAGGGCGCCGACTGCGCGTTCCTCGGCTGCGACCTCACCGAGGCCGCGCTCGGCGACGCCCGGCTCCCCGGGGTGCAGCTGCACGGCTCCACGGTCGACGGCGTGCGCGGCGCGTCCTCGTTGCACGGCGCTCGGATCGGCGCCGACCAGGTCGTGCCGCTCGGTGCGGCGCTCCTGGCCGCGCTGGACATCACCGTCACGGCCGCACCGTGATCACCGTCGAGCGGGCGCGTGGGCTGGCGTTGGCGCTTCCGGAGGCGGTGGAGCAGGACCACCACGGCTTCCCGTCGTTCCGCGTCCGCGGACGGATCTTCGCCACCCTCCCCGACGACACCACCCTGCGCGTGTTCGTCGACGAGGACGCCGTCGAGGAGGCCGTGGCCGCGGCGCCGGAGCAGTGCTCGGTGCTGCGGTGGGGGGCCGAGGTCAGCGGCGTGGCCGTGCACCTGCCCGCCGCCGACCCCGACACCGTGGCCGACCTGCTCGCCGACTCCTGGCGCCGCCGGGCCCCGGTGCGCCTGCGCCGCGCGTTCGACGCTCAGAGCGAGTAGTACCGCATCCAGGCGACGTTCATCGCCGACGGCCTGGTCGACGTGGCGCCGCTGGGGAACCAGTCGAGCTGGATCGTCTGGTGCATCGACCGCGGCGGCAGGTGCGCCGGGTTGGTGTCGGTGAACCAGAGCGTGCCGTCGATGTAGCCGCGGATGCCGGTGGAGGTCCACTCGACCGCGTAGTTGTGCCACTGGGTGATGTCGATCGTGCGGGACGCCATCGTCTGCTTGTTGGACGCGCTGTAGTGCAGGAAGAAGTCGACCGTGGACGAGCCCGCGGCGGTCTCGGCGTAGTCGACCTCGCCGCCCACCGGCCAGTCCTCGGCTTCCGGCCAGAGGATGAGCACCGGGTGGTAGCGGGAGTCGCCCGCGGGCACCTGCATGCGGGTCTCCCCACCGGCCGTACAGCCGGTCGCGCTTGAACTCCATGCCGCCGGTGGTGCCGTCGGCGGTGCCCGACATGGTCATCACGCCGGTCGCCACCGTGATCTGGGACGGCCGCCGCTTGCCGTTGCCGTTGTGGCCCGGGCCGTCGTAGGCGCCCCAGCGGCTGGTGTCGAGCGCGGTGCCTGCGAACTCGTCGCCGTCGACGGGCGCGCCCCAGCCGAGCACGGTCGCGGCCTGGGTGCCGTCGCCGGGCGGCGGTGGTGGCGGTGGGGTCGTGGTGGTCGTGGGTGGCACCGTCGTCGTCGTTGTCGTGGTGGTCGGCGGGGGCGTGGTGGTGGTGGTGGTCGTCGGCGGGCGGCACGGGCCCACGCCGTGCCTGCGTTCGTGGCCGACCCGGTGACGTGCGCGAGCCGCGACGTCGAGGAGTAGAAGTCCACGGCGAGCGTCACCCGGCCACCGCCGGTGATCTGCGAGTCGGCGGCGAACGTCCACTTCTGACCCGCGGTGACCGCCGCTGCGGGGAGCGTCATGATCGACGCCGGGGAGTTCGTCGCGATCTGGAAGGCGAACTTGGCCGTGCTGTGGTCGGCGACCGCGACGCGGGCGCCGTTGCCGCCGAAGGTCACCGCCCAGCCCGTGGCGTTCTGGGCGAGGACCGGGTTGGGGCACGCGTTGTTGGCGGAGAGCGGCGAGCCGGTGGCGGCCGTCGCGGGGAGCGCTGCCGCCACCACCGCCACCGCCGCGGCTACGAGCACGCCCGCGGACGTGAACAATGCGTTCATGATCGGATACATCGCGTGACGAGAGGGGCTGTTAGCGGCCCGCGGGGACGATCATCAGTCCGGATGAAAGGGGTGTGGAACGCAGA
>DATAOO010000424.1:0-13870 GCA_036265695.1 Pseudonocardia sp.
CACCCGCGTCGTCGAGGTCGTGCGGGTGATCCAGCGCCGGGTGGGCGCCGCCGACGCCGTCACCTGCTACCTCGACCGCACCCCCAAGCCGGAGCCGGTGGCCCCGATCGCCCGCCGCGACCGGGGCGCGGGCCGCCCGACCAAACGCGAACGCCGGGTGCTGGACGCCTTCCGCGCGGGCCGCTTGTAGGAAGATCGCGTCGAGCGGCACACCAGGACGGCCACGACCGGCACGAGGTGCCACTCGATGCGATCTTGCCGTCGCGTGGTCGAGGTGCACGGGCGGGATGGCGGACGAGGCGGGGCGGCCGTGCCAGGGTGGACCCGTGGATGCCGATGTGATCGTGGTCGGGGCCGGGCTCGCGGGGCTGGCGGCCACCGCCGAGCTCGCCGACGCGGGCAGGCGGGTGGTCCTGCTCGACCAGGAGCCCGCCGCGAACCTCGGCGGCCAGGCGTTCTGGTCGTTCGGCGGGCTCTTCCTCGTCGACTCCCCCGAGCAGCGCCGCCTGGGCATCCGCGACTCCGCCGACCTCGCTCTGCAGGACTGGCTGGGCTCGGCGGGCTTCGACCGGGGCGTCGACGACCCCACCGGCGAGGACTACTGGGGCCGCCAGTGGGCCACGGCGTACGTCGACTTCGCCGCGGGCGAGAAGCGGGCCTGGCTGCACGACCTCGGGGTGCGGTTCTTCCCGGTCGTCGGCTGGGCCGAGCGCGGCGGCCACCTCGCCGACGGCCACGGGAACTCGGTGCCCCGCTTCCACGTCACGTGGGGCACCGGGCCAGGGGTCGTGGAGCCGTTCGAACGGCGGGTGCGGGCGGCGGTCGCCGCGGGCCGGGTGCAGCTCAAGTTCCGGCACCGGGTGGACGAGCTGGCCGTCACCGACGGCGTGGTCACCGGCGCGCGCGGGGCCATGCTGGAGCCGTCCACCGCCCCGCGCGGCACGGCGAGCTCGCGGCTCGAGATCGGCAGGTTCGAGCTCGGGGCGCAGGCGGTGATCGTCACCAGCGGCGGGATCGGCGCCGACCACGACCTCGTTCGGAAGCATTGGCCCGCCCGCCTCGGCACCCCGCCGAAGCACCTGATCTCCGGCGTGCCAGAGCACGTCGACGGGCGCAGGCTCGGCATCAGCGAAGCCGCAGGCGGGCGCCTCGTGAACCGCGACCGGATGTGGCACTACACCGAGGGCGTCCACAACTGGAACCCCATCTGGGCGCGGCACGGCATCCGGATCCTGCCCGGCCCGTCGTCGCTGTGGTTCGACGCGCGCGGGCGCCGCTTCCCCGCGCCCGCGTTCCCCGGCTTCGACACGCTCGCCACGCTGGGCGCGATCACCGCTACGGGCTACGACCACTCGTGGTTCGTGCTCACCTACAAGATCGCCGAAAAGGAGTTCACGCTGTCGGGGTCCGAGCAGAACCCCGACCTGACCGGCCGCAGCATCCCGCAGGTACTCAGCCGGGTACGGCCGGGAGCGGCGGCGCCGGTGCAGGCGTTCCTGGACCGTGGCGAGGACTTCGTCGTCGCGGACACGCTGCCCGACCTGGTGGCGGGCATGAACAAGCTCACCGAAGAACCGCTGCTCGACGCGAAGGAGCTGGAGCGGCAGATCGTGGCGCGCGATCGGGAGATCGACAACCCGTTCACCAAGGACCTGCAGGTCATGGCCATCCACAACGCGCGGCGCTACCGCGGCGACAAGCTCATCCGCACGGCCACGCCGCACCGCATCCTCGACCCCACGGCGGGCCCGTTGATCGCGGTGAAGCTCAACATCCTCACCCGCAAGACGCTCGGCGGCCTCCAGACCGACCTGGCCTGCCGGGTGCTGCGCGCCGACGGCACCCCGCTGCCCGGCCTCTACGCCGCGGGCGAGGTGGCGGGCTTCGGCGGCGGCGGCGTGCACGGCTACCGCTCGTTGGAGGGCACGTTCCTCGGCGGCTGCCTCTTCGGCGGACGGCAGGCGGGCCGCTCGGCGGCGCTCGCGGTCGTCTGAGCCAGGTCTAACCCTCGACGGGGCGGCCGAACAGGAACCCCTGGCCGGACGGGCAGCCGTGCTCGGCCAGCCACGCCGCCTGCTCCCGCGTCTCGACGCCCTCGGCCACGACGTCCAGTCCCATCCCCGTGCCCAGGCTGATCAGCCCGTCGACGAGCGACGCGCTGGTGGCGTCGCCCGGCACCCCCGCGACGAACGAGCGGTCGATCTTGAACCCACCGATCGGCAGCTTGTGCAGCGCGGTGACGCTCGAATAGCCCGTGCCGAAATCGTCGAGGCAGAGCCCGACCCCCATGCCCGAGAGCGCGGCCGTGGACGAGAGCGTGGAACGGGAGGCGGCGAGCACCAGGCTCTCGGTGATCTCCAGCACCAGCCGGGACGGCGCCAGCCCGGAGTCTTCGAGGCACCGCTCGACGAACGCGACGAAGCCCGGCTCCGCCAGGTGCCGCGCCGAGACGTTGACGTGCACCGCGCTCGCGTCGGCCCACGTCACGGCGGTGGCGCAGGCCAGCTCGAGCACCTTCTCGCCGACCGCGACGCCCAGCGGGCTGCGGTCGGCGCCGCCCAGGAAGGACGCGGGGCCGAGCAGCCCCCGCTGCGGGTGGGCCCACCGCACGAGCGCCTCGCGCGCGGTGACCGCGCCGCTGCGCAGGTCGACGATCGGCTGGTAGTGCGCGCGCAGCTCCC
Organism: Pseudonocardia sp.; assembly: GCA_036265695.1. GTDB lineage: Bacteria > Actinomycetota > Actinomycetes > Mycobacteriales > Pseudonocardiaceae > Pseudonocardia. Next base: position 2,682 of record DATAOO010000424.1, read on the forward strand.
CGCGCTGCAGGCCCTCGGCGAGCGCCGCGTGCACGGCGACCTGGTCGGCCGCGATCGAGCCCCACGCCTCGGAGTAGACGTCGATGCGCCCGCGGCCGCTGCGCTTGGCCGCGAACATCGAGCGGTCGGCCTCCTGCAGGAGCGACTCGCTGGTCTCCGAGTCGCCGACCGTCACCCCGACGCTCGCGGTGATCCGCACCGCGTGCCCGAGCACCGCGAACGGCCGCGCCAGCTCGGCCCGTATCCGCCCCGCCACCTGCGCGACTTCGTCGGCCCCGACCACCTGCTCGCAGAGGATCACGAACTCGTCGCCGCCGACGCGCGTCGTGGTGTCGCCCATCCGGGTGGCGGCGTCGAGCCGCCCGGCGACCTGGCGCAGGAGGTCGTCGCCGACCTCGTGCCCGTAGGTGTCGTTGACGTCGGCGAACCGGTCGAGGTCGACGGACACCACCCCGACGAGCCAGCCGCTGCGGCGGGCCAGCGTGAGCGCGTGCCGCAGCCGGTCCATGAGCAGCAGCCGGTTCGGCAGCCCGGTGAGGACGTCGATGGTGGACATCCGCTCGATCTCCCGCTGGGCGTTCTTGCGGTCGGTGATGTCCTCGGTCTGCGCGATGAAGAAGCGCGGCCGCCCGTCGTCGTCGCGGACGAGGGCGAGCGCGAGCAGCCCCCAGGCGACGCTGCCGTCGGGGCGGAGGAAGCGCTTCTCCATCCGTCCGTCCCGGGCCGTGCCGTCGAGCATGGACCTGAGCAGCTCGTTGCTCGTGCCGAGGTCGTCGACGTGGGTGATGTCCCGGAACGTCGCCCGCAGCAGCGAGTCCTCGTCGCGCCCGAGCAGCTTGCAGAGCGCGTCGTTGACCCGCAGGAAGCGCCCGTCGATCGACACGAGCGACATGCCGATCGGCGCCGCGGCGAACGCCAGCTCGAAGCTCGTGCGCGCGCGGGAGAGCTCGGCTTCCAGGCGCTTGCGCTCGGTCACGTCGCGCAGGCTCGACAGCAGGCCGGTGATCGCCCCTTCGGCGTCCCGCACCCGCCGGACCTGCGCCTCGATCCAGATGAAGCCGCCCGACGGACGCCGGAAGCGGCAGGTCACGCTGGCCTGCTCGCGCTCGCCGAGCAGGGAGTTGCGGGTGGCGCGGACGGCGGCGACGTCCTCGGGGTGGACGAAGTCGTAGACCTCGCGCCCCACCAGCTTGTCGTACTCCCACCCGAGCACCCGGGCCGCGGACGGGGAGACCCAGGTGTAGCGGGCGTCGACCGGCGACGTGAGCGCGATGACGTCGCTGGTCTGGCTCATCAGCATGTGGTGCAGCTCGCCCGCTGCGGTGAGGTCGGTGAGCGCCCGGTGTTCGACGGTGACGTCGCGCACCACGACGAGCGCCCCCACGATCTCGCCGTCCTCGACCGCGGGCCCGTAGGACATCTCGAACGCCGCGCCCCCCAGCGACGTGATCTCCCGGATCTCGGTGAACATCTCGCCCGCCATCGCCCGGCGCAGCGCCGGCTCGACGAACTCGTAGGTCTGGGGGGCGAGCGTGTCGGAGACGAGCCTGCCGATCATCTTCGCGGGGTCGAAGCCGTAGTAGGTGATCGCCGCGCCGACCGCAGCGCGGTAGCGGAGGTCCCGGTCGACGAGGAGCACGCTGGCCGACGGCAGCGACATCAACGCGGTCCGGACGACTCGGTCGTCCAGATCGGGGGTCGGTGTCCGCCGTTCCGACGGCACAGCGTTGGTCCTTCCGGCTACTTCCAGGGTGGCCCTGAGTGTTTCACACCGGGCGCGTGGCTCGGCTGCGCCGCAGCGCGCCCCGCCGGGCGAGCACGGCCGCGAAGATCAACAACCAGGCGCTCCACAGCACGTAGCCTGCGAAGTTGGCGAGGTCGACCACGGGTAGGTCGAGCGGCGAAAGGATCCCCAAAAGGATGAGGGTCGCGGCCGTGCCGCCGAGGACGACGAACAGGCGTCCGGCGAACGCGGCACCGAGCGCGACGAGCACCAGCCCGGTCCAGGCCGCGGTGAGGAGGTAGCCGACCGTCTCGCCGACGAGGTTGCCCAGCACGCGGTTGGCCGTGGTGAACGCCTCGACGTCGTTGTCGGCGGCCCAGCCCGGCACCAGGAGCGGCCAGCGCAGGAGGCCGACGACCTGCACGGTCGCCGCCGCGACCCCGACCGGGACGGCCAGACGCATGGCCCGGTGGCCGGAGAGGCGTCCGACGCCGATCGCGACCGGCGCGAGCAGCGCGGCGCCCAGCGCGAGCAGGAGGAACCACGCGGAGACGACGCCCTGGGCGGCGCGGAACGCGGCGAGCGCCTCGGCGGGCGGGTGCTTGAGCACCTCGGGGTAGGCGAAGGCACTGCCCAGGCCGGTGAAGGCCAGGTTCAGGAGCACGGCGGCGGCGACCATCGCGGCGGCGGTACGACGGGGGGTCATGGCAGAGCTCATTTCAAGGGTCCTTCCAGGCGGGCGGCGACGTGCGCCACGAGCAGATCGGCGGGGTGGTCGGCCAGGTGGTCGCGGGCGAGCAGCAGGGCCCGGTCCGGGTCGCCCGTCAGGTAGGCGAGCGCCACGGCGACGGTGCGGCGGGCGCGGGCGTCCGCGGCCAGGGCGGCGGCCCGCTCCAGCGGCCGATCCGCGGCGGCGAGCGCGACCGCGACCAGCACGGCCGGGTCGTCACCGGTGAGGATGCGGCGGAGCAGCAGGTCGTCCACGTCGCAGAGCGTCGGCCCGGGCGCTGACGATCCGCTGACGACGACGGCCGCCGAGCCAGGCGCGGTGTGGCCGCTGATCACCGGTGTGCCGGAGGCGGCCCTTCCCGCCGTTCACCGATCATGGGGGCGGGTGGGCACTAGCGTGTTCCCGGTGCTGACCGTCGCGGTGCTCGGGCGCGTTGTCGTCCGCCGCGACGGGGTGCCCGCGGCTGTGCCGACCGGGCGCACCACGGAGCTGCTCATCCGGCTCGCGCTCGAAGGCGGCCGTCCGGTGCGGGCGCAGCGGCTGGCCGAAGACCTCTGGCCCGGCGGCGTCCGGCCGAACACGTTGCAGGTCAAGGTGTCGCAGCTGCGCCGGGCGCTGGGCGGCGCGGCCGCCGTGCCGAGCGGCCCGGCGGGCTACGCGCTCGTCGCCGACACCGTCGACGCGGTCGACGCGATCCGCCTGGCCGCCGAGGGCGCGGCCCGGCTCGCCGACGGCGACCCCGAGGCCGCGGCCACCGCCTGCCGGGCGGGCCTGCGGCTGTTCGACACCGAGGTGCTCCCGGCCGCGGGCGACGGCGACTGGGTGGCCCCGCACCGGGTGCGGCTCACCGAGGTGCGGCTGCGGCTGACCGAGGACGAGCTCGCCGCACGGCTCGCGCTCGGGGCGGCGGGCGAGCTGGTCGGCGAGCTGGAGGCGCTGGTCGCGGAGCACCCGTTGCGCGAGGGGCTGTGGGCGTTGCTGGTCACGGCGCTGTACCGGGCGGCCCGCCCGGCCGACGCGCTGGCCGCGCACCGCCGCGTCACCCGGATGCTGGCCGACGAGCTGGGCGTCGACCCCGGCCCGGCGCTGGCCGCGCTGGCGCAGCAGGTGCTCGTGCACGACCCCGCGCTGGGCGGCCCACCCCGGGGCAACCTGCCCGCGCCCACCACCCCGCTGGTGGGCCGCGGCACCGAGCTGGCCGCCGTGCGGGCCGCGCTCGACGAGCACCGCCTCGTCACGGTCGTCGGCCCCGCCGGGGTGGGCAAGACCCGCCTCGCCGTCGAGGCCGCCCGCGGACGGCAGGCCCCGCACGGCACGTGGCTGGTGCGGTTGGAGGGCGTGCGGACCGCCGACGAGCTGCCCACCGCGCTCGCCGAAGCCCTGCCCGGGAATACCGGGCTCGCCGGACTGCGCACCAGCGACGTCCTGCTCGTGCTGGACAACTGCGAGCACCTCGTGGGCGCCGTCGGCGACGCGGTCACGCAGGTGCTCGACGCCGCACCCGGGGTGCGCGTGCTCGCCACCAGCCAGCGCGCCCTCGGCGTCGGAGGCGAGCGGATCTTCCCGCTGGCGCCGCTGGCCGACGACGACGCCGTCGCCCTCTTCACCGCGCGCGCCCACCGGGCGGCGGGCGTCGGGCCGGACGTCCTCCCGCTCTGCCGCGCGCTCGACGGCCTCCCGCTGGCGATCGAGCTGGCCGCCGCCCGCACGCGCGTGCTCAGCGTGCCCGAGATCCTGCGGCGGCTCGACGACCGGTTCGCGCTCCTCGCCGACCCCACCGCCCGGGGCCCGGAGCGGCGGCGCACGCTCGCCGCGGCGCTGGCCTGGAGCTACGACCTGCTCTTCCCCGACGACCAACGCGGGCTGTGGGCGCTCGCCGCCTTCCCCGCCGGGGCGTCGCTCGCCGCGCTCGAACACGTCCTCGCTGCGTTGGACGTGCCGCGGGCGGCCGCGCTCGACGTGGTCGAACGGCTGGTGGACCGCTCGCTCGTCCTTGTCGACGCGCACCCGACGGGCACCCGCTACCGGCTCCTCGACGGCGTGCGCGCGTTCGCGTGGGAGCGGGCGGGCGCCGTCGCGGGCATCGCGGAGGCGGCGCTGGTCGACTGGGTGACCCGCCTCGCCGCGACCGTCGACGCCGGGGTGCGAGGACCGGAGCAGGCCGCTCTCGTCGCCGTCACCGCCGCCGAGCGCGCAACGATCGACGCGGCCCTCGCCCTGGCCGGTCCCGAGGTTGGCGCGGACATCGCCGTCGGCTTCGGGTGGGCCTGGGTGCTGCTCGACGACGCGGGCGCGGCCGGGCGGCTGCGCCCGTTCGCCGACCGTGCCGACGCGCGGCTGCTCCTGAGCTTCGTCGAAGCCATGTCGGGCGACCTGCGGGCCGCCCGCGCCGCGCTCGATGGCGTCCGCGACGGCGACCCCGACCGCGCCCGCTGGTTCGGCGGTTTCGTGCTGTCCCAGGAGGGCCGCTTCGCCGAGGCGGCCGCCGACCTGGAGACCTGCCACACCGCCTTCAGCGCGCGCGGGGAGGAGTGGTGGGCGGGCGGCAGCCTGCTGTTGGCCGCGTTCGCCCGGCTCGGCCTCGGCGACGTGGCCACGGCCGCCGACCACTGCGCGGCCGCCATCCGGATCGTCGAGCCGCTCGGCGACGCCTGGGCTCTCCAGCACGCCGAAGCGGCGCTGGGCCGGATCGCGCAGGCGACCGGCCGCTTCGCCGACGCCGCCCGCCACCACGCCCGGGCGGCGGCGGCCACCGAGCGCCTCGGCTTCCCCGGCGCGACCGCCCTGCACCTCCTGCACCTGGCCAAGGCCCAGCTCGCGGCGGACGACCCGGCCGCCGCCGCGACGGTGGAACGCGCGGCCGCAGGCGCCGAGCGTGCGGGCGACCGGCGTCTCCTGACCCAGACCCGGGTCATCCGGGCCGAGCTCCTGCTCGCCGACGGCCACCGGGACGCGGCGCGCGAGCTGCTCGTCGCCGCCGACCGCTGGTACTCCGAGTTCGGGGCGGGCGAGGGCGCCGACCTCGCCCGCGAGCTGCTCCAGCAGGTCGAAACCTGACGGGGTTCGGCGGGCAGTCCTATGTGGCGCGGAGCTGCTCCTGCAGGCCGAGGTCGTCCAGCCGCCCCCACCGCTCGACGATCTTGTCGTCGGCGATGCGGAAGATCTGGATGCCGCGCAGGGTGAGCGGCTGCCCGTCGGCGGGCACGCCCATCAGCGGGCCGGTGCGGGTTCCGGACGCGTGGAAGTGCTCGACGACGAGGTCGCCCTCCGCGACGAGGTGATCGATGTCGCTGCGCCAGTCGGGCAACGCGCGGCGGAACAGCTCCGCCGCCGCGCGCATGCCCTCCGATCCCTCGGAGGCGCCGGGGAACGGTGGGTCGTGGTTGACGAACCCGGGTGCGAGGTAGCGGTCGCACGCCGTCAGGTCGCCCTTGGTGAAGAGCTCCTGGATGAAGCTCTCGACGAGGTGCTTGTTGCGGGTGAGCTGGTCGATGGTCATGGCCACGAGCATCCGACGGGCACGCGCCGCGAACCATCCCAAGTAAGTGGGGTTTCCGGAGCGCACCGGCGGCCCGACACTGGACGCGTGGCCGACATCAGCGCTGTGCTGCGCGTCTGCCGCAGCAGCCTCGACGTCGCCGAGCTGCAGCGGCAGGTGCTCGCCGCCCTGAGGCGGGTGATGACGGTCGACGCCGCCTTCTTCGCCACCGCCGACCCCGAGACCTTGCTGTTCACCGGCGCCCACAGCGAGGACCCGCTCATCGCGATGACGCCGCTGTTCCTCGACAACGAGCTCAGCGGGCGCGACGTCAACACCTTCCCCGAGCTGGTGCGCGCGCCCGGGCACGTCCGGTCGTTGGACACCGCCACCCGCAGCGCGTGGGGCGAGAGCCCGCGCTACCGCGACATCATGCGCCCGGCCGGGCTCGGCGACGAGCTGCGGGCCGCGCTGGTCGTCGGCGGCCACTGCTGGGGCTACCTCTGCCTGCACCGCGAGGACGGCGCACTCGGCTTCACCGCCGCCGAGGCCGACGCCGTCCGCCGCATGGCCCCGCACATCGCCCACGCCCTGCGCCAGGCCGTGCTGCTGCACCGGCAGGCGCCCGGGGCCGAGCGCCGTCCGGGCGTCGTGCTCCTCGACGAACGGATGGAGCTGGTGGCCAGCACACCCGAGGCCGACGCCCTCCTCCCGCTCATCGGGCACAGCTCCACCCAGCTGCCACTGCCGGTGAGCGTGTACTCCGTCGCCGCCGCCCTCGCGACGACCGACCGGCCGCCGAGCCTGCAGGTGCGCGCCGTCGACGGCGGCTGGCTCAACCTGCACGCTTCACGGCTGGGATCGCAGGTCGCGGTGGTCGTGCAAGCCGCCGAGCCGCAGTCGACGCTCGGTCTGCTGCTGGCCGCCTGCGGCCTCACAGCGCGTGAGCTCGACGTCGCCCGGCACGTGCTGCGCGGCGACTCCACCCGGGCGATCGCGGACACCCTGCACATCTCCGCGCACACGGTGCAGGACCACCTGAAGTCCGTGTTCGACAAGGTCGGCGTGCGCAGCCGTCGCGACCTCGTCGGGCGGCTCCTCGCGGGCGGTCAGAGCGAGACGGGGTAGCCCGGGCCCAGACTCGCCACAGTGATCAGCTCCTTCGGGCGGTCGGTGCGGGTGCGGACGCGAGGATGTCCAGGCCGAGCGTCCGGGACAGGAAGGCGGCGCTCCGCGTGCCGCGCACGCTGTTGCCCGCGGCGTCGAGCGGGGGCGAGAACGTGCCGAGCGCGCCCTTTCCCGGCGACACCGTGACCATGCCCCCGCTGATGCCGCTCTTGCCGGGGAGGCCGACGTCGTACAGCCAGTCGCCGGACGTCTCGTACATGCCCGCGACGAGCATCGTCGTCAGCGTCGCGCGGCAGGTGGCCAGGTCGACCACGCGCTCGCCGGTGCGCGGTTGCACGCCGCCGTCGGCCAGGGTGGCGCCCATCATGGCGAGGTCCTCGGCTGTCACCGTGACGCAGCTCTGCCGGGTGTAGAGCTCGATGGCCTCGTCGGGGTAGGTCGCCAGCGCGCCCCGCGCGTAGAGGAACTGCGCCAGCGAGCGGTTGCGGTGGTTGGTGGCGGCCGCCGAGCGGTAGAGGTCCTCGTCGACGGCCAGCGGTCGGCCCGCGAACGCCGACAGCCCGGCCAGGATCCGCTCCCACGCCTCGGCGACGGGGTCACCGGCCGTCAGCAGCGCCGTGGTGGCGATCGCGCCCGGGTTGACCATCGGATTCGTGCGGCCGTCGGAGCTGCGCTCGACGGCGGACAGCGCGTTGAACGGCAGGCCGGTGGCGTTCACGCCGATCCGGTCGCGCACCTCGTCGGGACCCAACGCGGCGCAGGCGAGGGCGAACACGAACGGCTTGGCCACACTCATGATCGAGAAGGGGACCGCGCTGTCGCCCGCGGCGTGGGTCGCGCCCGTCACCCCCGTGACGGCGATGCCGAAGCGGTCCGGGTCGGCGGTGCGCAGCGCCGGGTACACGTCGGACACCTCGCCCGTGCGGACCGGCCCGAAGCGCCGGTGGGCCTCCTCGACGAGGCGGGCGACCTCGACCGGGCCGGGCAGCGAGCCGGTGGAGACGAACGCGCCGTCGGCACGCGTCATCGACACCCCTCCTGAACGTGGCAGGCGCACAGCCGACCCCACCCGGACGGGCCGTGGCCTCACCCGCGCTGGGTGAGGCCACACCCGTGATGGGTTTCCAGGATCGTCGGGAGGCTCGGAGGACCCGGGCCTCCCGACGAGGAGGCACCATGGGGACGCTCAGCGTGTGGAAGTTCGACACGGCGGAGGGCGCCGGACAGGCGGTCGGCACGCTGGAGGACCTCGCCAAGCAACAGCTGATCACCATCCTCGACGCCGCGACCGTCTCCTGGCCCGAGGGGGCCAAGCGGCCGAAGACGCGTGAGCTGCACAACCTCGCCGGGGCGGGCGCCCTCGGCGGCGCGTTCTGGGGTCTGCTCTTCGGGTTGCTGTTCTTCGTTCCACTGCTGGGGATGGCGATCGGAGCGGCGGCGGGGGCGCTCTCCGGCTCGCTCAGCGACGTCGGCATCAACGACGACTTCATCAAGAAGACCCGCGACGAGATCACACCGGGCACGTCGGCGCTGTTCGTGATGAGCCGCGACGCGGTGCTCGACAAGGTCAAGGCGGCTTTCCCGGGCGAGAAGCCGGAGTTGCTGTTCACGAACCTCAGCGACGACCAGGAGAAGGCGCTGCGCGAGGCGTTCGCGGAGTAGGCCCCCGGCCGGGACACTGTCGGTGTCAGGGCGGGGCACGGCGAGGAGGCCGTATGGGCGCGGAGGACGTCGGCAGGCCTGCGCGTGGGGACGCGGGCGCAGGCGAGGCGGCCGTCGCCGTGCTCCTGGGGGCGGGCGCGTTGGCCTGGCGGGTGGCGGACCGGGTCACGGCGCCCGCGCGCTGGTTGGTCGGCGGGATCGCCCGGCCGATCGCGGGCGCGCTCGTCGGGCCGGTGGCCGCCGGCCCGACCGCGGCACAGGGTCGCGCGCTGCGGGCGCAGTGGGCTGTCCTCCTGGCCCGCACGGCCGGGCACGTGGCGCGTGAGGTCGTGGCCGTGGTGCTGCCCGCGCTCGACCTCACGACTCTGGTGCTGAAGCACGTCGACCTCGACCGGATCGCGGCGGCGCTGGACCTCGACGCCGCGGTCGCGCGGGTCGACCTGGACGCGGCCGTCGCACGGGTCGACCTGGAGGCCGCGGTGGCCCGCGTCGACATCGGCGCGATCGTCGACCGCATCGACCTGGACGCCATCGTCGCGCGCGTCGCCCTGGACGCGATCGTCGAACGGATCGACCTCGATGCGCTCGTCGCGCGGGTCGACATCGGCGCGATCGTCGACCGCGTCGACGTGGACGGCATCGTCGCGCGGGTCGACCTGGACGCCGTGGTGGCCCGCGTCGACATCGGCGCGATCGTCGACCGGATCGATCTCGATGCCGTCGCCGCCCGCATCGACATCGAGGCCATCGCCGCCCGGCTCGACCTCGACCGGCTCGCCGCCGGGCTGGACGTGACCGCCGTCGTCGACCGGGTCGACCTCGACGCCGTCGCGGCCCGCGTCGACGCCGACCGCGTCGTGGCCCGCGTCGACCTGGACGCCGTCGTGGCGCGGCTCGACCTCGTGGGGATCGCGCAGTCGGTGATCGACGCCATCGACCTCCCGGAGATCGTGCGCGAGTCCACCGGCGCGCTGTCGTCGGACGCCGTGCGCGCCGTCCGCGCCGAGAGCCGACGGGCCGACGACCGGGTCGCGGGCCTGTTCGACCGGCTGCTGAGGCGGACCCCGTACCCGGACGGCCCGCCCGCGGGCGCGCCTGCCCTGCCGTGACCGCTGCGGAACGGCCCGCGGGCATCGTCACCCGGATCCTCGCCGCGCTCATCGACGGCGTGGTCGTCGCGGCGCTCACCGGCGCCGTGTTCGGGGCCGTGGTCGCGGGGATGTTCGTGGTCAACCCCGTGTCGTTCCGCTGGCCGCACGGCCTGCTCGCCGAAGCCTCGCTGGTGACCGTCGGTGTCGCGGTCGGCTACCTCACGGTGGGATGGGCGACCGCCGGGCGCACCGTCGGCGGCGCCGTGCTCGGCGTGCGCGTCGTGGCGAACGGCGGCGCCAGGCTCGGCTGGACGCGGTCGGCGTGCCGGGCGGTGCTCTGCGTGCTCGTCCCGCTCGGCCTGCTGTGGGTGGCGGTCAGCGCGCGTCGTCGTTCGGTGCAGGATCTGGTGGTGCGGTCGACGGTTCTGTACGACGCGCGGAAGGTTCCGGCGCCGAGGGCACCTGCAGCACGCTGACCACGTGCAGGCCCAGGTTCTGGATCTGCGCCAGCACCCCGTGCAAGTGCGCGTCGTCCACCACTTCCCCGGAGATCACGGTCTCCGCGGGCGCGTCGTGCACGGACATGTCGACGAACGCGCCTTGCGCACGCTCCGACAGCCGCCCCGCCACCCGGAACTCGTAGCGTCGTGCCGGCATCCCGACCCCTCTCAAACACGGGCCGGTGAGGGGGCCCGCGGCCCTACTGTCGCCCGCACCGGCCCGCGCGGCGTCCTCCGGCCGGGATGAGGCGCCGCGCCGTGACGGCACCCCGCGAGCCGCCCCGACGGCCGCTCGGAACCGCCGGTAAGCCGCCGACAGGGTGGTGTCTCGCCCTCCACGGGGGAGGGCCGCGGCGGCGGCGCCCTCACCACACTCCGCTGCGTGGGGAACGGCGCGATCGTCAGCCTCGTGGTCCTCGGGCTCGTCGTCGTGCTGTTCGTCGCGAACCGGCTGCCGGTGGAGGTGTGGCGACGGCTCGGCCCTCGTGCTCTGGGCCGCGGGCGTGATCGACCTCGACCAGGCCGTCGCCGGGTTCGGCGACCCGACGGTCATCCTGATCGCCGCCCTGTTCGTGGTGAGCGAAGGCCTGGACGCCACGGGTGTGACGACGTGGGTCGGCAGGCAGCTCGGCGCTCGCGCGGGGGGCAGCCGCACGGCGCTGCTGGCGATGATCATGCTGCTGGCGGCAGGCGTGACCGCGCTGATCAACCTCAACGGGTCGGTGGCGGCGCTCCTGCCGATCGCCGACCGGCCCGTCTCCGAGGGTGAACTGGCGGTGGGCGACCGGCTGACCGTGGTCGGCGCGCCCGACGGGGTGACCCGGGTCGGCGCCGACCACGGGCTGGAGCTGAGATGGTCACAATGAGAGACCGACTG
>DATAOO010000425.1:0-13697 GCA_036265695.1 Pseudonocardia sp.
GTCACGTCCGGCGGTGGCTGCGTTGCCGGGCGCGTCACGTCCGGCGGTGGCTGCGTTGCCGGGCGCGTCACGTCCGACGGTGGCTGCGTTGCCGGGCGCGCCACGTCCGACGGCGCCTGCGTTGCCGCGCGCGTCACGTCCGATGGCGGCCGCGTTGCCGCGCGCCACGTCCGACGGCGCCCGTTGCCGCGTGCCACGTCCGACGGCACCCGCCACGCGGTCGTCGAACTCCGCCGCCGCCGACCCGAGCCGCGGCCGGGTGCGGCGCTTCGTGAGCTGGGCCGCTCGGGATGGCGAGCGGTGTCAGGCGATCACGCGAGACCGCGTGGGTGCGCGCTGCTGACGGTCGGACCGGCAGGCGAGCCAGATTCGATTGATCGAGGAATCAGGAGGCGGCGGCGGCCGGGGAACTCGACTTGGCGGCGGCGGGCGCGGCCTTGGTGTCGGCCTTCTTCTCGCTCGACTTGTCGCTCTTCGTCTCGGTGGTGGAGCCGGAGCTGTCGGAGCCGGACTCCGCCTTCGCGACCGCGCTGCCCGAGCCCGAACGGCTGTCGGTGCGGTAAAAGCCGCTGCCCTTGAACACGATCCCCACGGAGGAGAACACCTTCCGCAGCTTGCCACCGCACACGGGGCACTCGGTGAGCGATGGGTCCGAGAACGACTGGATGGCATCGAACCGGTGATCGCACTCGGTGCAGGCGTACTGGTAGGTGGGCACGGTTCCTCCGCTGGCTGGCACTCGCAAGGAGAGAGTGCCAGCATAACGCCCGAACGTCACCCGGTCTTCCCCAAGGTGACCAGCCCCGCTTTCGGGAGCAGCGCGGCCGTCACCGGGTGGTCGTGCGGCTCGGCCGGGAGGCGCTCGACCAGCTCGTCGTCGTTCAACAGCATCACGAGCGGCGCGCGGGCGAAGGGCAGCGAGCGGTCGTAGTAGCCCGCCCCGCGCCCCAGCCGGATGCCCCGCCGGTCCACCGCGAGGCCGGGCACCAGCACCAGCGCCGCGGTGCCGATCGCCTCGACCCCGAGCCGCTCGCCGGTCGGCTCTCGCAACCCCAGCGGCCCGCGGGCGAACGAGCCGTCGAACCGGGCCCACTCCAGCGCACCACGCACACGGGGGACCACCGGCAGCAGGACCTCGTGCCCGGCGTCGACCAGCGCGGACACCAGCGTCGGCCCACCCGGCTCGCCACCGACGGGCACGTACGCGCAGATCGGCCCGCCGGTGTCCGCAGCCAGGCGGAGGGCCCCCGCGGTCAGCGCCTTGTCGCGCGCGGCCCGCGCGTCAACCGAAAGGGTGGACCGCGCCGTGAGCAGACGCGCCCGCCACGCCTCCTTGTCGAGCGAGTCGAGTGGGTGCATCCCCGCACCGTATCGGCGCCGATAAGGTCTGCAGGTCATGAACGCGTTCCGCTCCGCGGTCGTCCCGGCAGCCGGTCTGGGCACACGTTTCCTGCCGACCACGAAGACGGTGCCGAAGGAGCTGCTGCCGGTCGTCGACACCCCCGGGATCGAGCTCGTCGCCGCCGAGGCCGCGGCGGCGGGTGCCGAAGAGCTGTTGATCGTCACCTCGCCCGGCAAGGACGCGGTCGCGGCGCACTTCGCCGACTCGTCCGAGCTGGAGAAGACCCTGGCCGCGCGGGGCAAGGAGAAGCTCGTCGCGAAGGTCCGCCGGGCCCACGAGCTGATCAACGCGCGCACGGTCACCCAGGAAGAGCCGCTCGGGCTCGGGCACGCCGTGGGCTGCGCGCGCGAGGCGATCGGGCCCGACGAGCAGGCGTTCGCCGTGCTGCTGCCCGACGACCTGGTCCTCCCGGCAGGGGTCCTCTCCCGCATGGCCGAGGTCCGCAACCGGTACGGCGGCAGCGTGCTCTGCGCGTTCGACATCCCGCGCGAGGAGATCTCGGCCTACGGCGTGTTCGACGTGAGCGACACCGACGACGCCGACGTCAAGCAGGTCCACGGCATGGTCGAGAAGCCCTCCGCCGACGAGGCGCCGTCCACGTTCGCCGCGGCCGGTCGCTACCTCCTCGACGTCGTGATCTTCGACGCGCTCGACCGGATCACCCCGGGCGCGGGGGGCGAGCTGCAGCTCACCGACGCCGTCCAGCTGCTGATCTCCGAGGGGCACCCCGTGCACGTCGTGGTCCACCGCGGCGGCCGCCACGACCTCGGCAACCCCGGCAGCTACGTCCGCGCCTTCGTCGACTACGCCCTCGAAAACCCCGAGTACGGCCCGGAGCTGCGCGCCTGGCTCGTCGAGCGGTTGGAGCGCTAGTGCCCCCTCTCGGAAGGCCGGTGCGGAGATCGGCGGATCCAGCCGTCCGCAGGCGAGGCGCCGCTCGGACCTCCTACCGGGCGTACTCGGATCGAGCGGCAACGCAGCGTGCGGGCGGCTGGGCCGTCGAGATGCGTGCCGAGCCTTTCGAGAGGGGGCGCTAGCGCCATGCGGTCGGTCGACGAGCAGCGCGAACGGGTGCTGGGCGCCGCGGTGCGCCCGGCGCCGGTGCGGCTGGCGATCACGGAGGCGTACGGCCTGCGGTGCGCCGAGGAGGTCGTGAGCCCGCGGCCGGTGCCCGGCTTCGACATGGCCGCCATCGACGGCTACGCCGTGCGCAGCGTCGACGTCTTCGGCGCGGGCGAGGTGGTGCCGGTCGAGCTGCCGGTCGTCGGCGAGATCCCCGCGGGCTCGCGGCACCCGCTGCGGCTGCAGCCCGGCCAGGCGGTGCGCGTCTCCGCCGGTGCGCCGCTGCCGACGCTCGCGGACGCCGTGGTGCCCGTCGGCTACACCGATGCGGGGAGCGCGCGCGTCTCGGTCACCCGCAGCGTGCCGTCGGCCGCGTTCGTCCGCCGCCTCGGCGAGGACGTCCAGCCGGGTGACGTCGCCGTCCGCCGCGACGCCGTGCTCGGCGCCGCCCAGGTGGGGCTGCTCGCCGCGGCCGGTCGCGACAAGGTGCTCGTCCACCCGCGCCCCCGGGTCTCGGTGATCTCCGTGGGAGACGAGCTCGTCGAGCTGGCCCGCACGCCCGGCGCGGGCCAGGTGGCCGACATCTGCTCGCACGCCCTCACCGCCGCCGCCCGCGAGGCCGGGGCGGACACGTCGCGGGCGGGCCTCGTCCGCGGCGACGCGCGGCAGATCGCCTCGGCCGTGCAGGACCGCCTGCCGTTCAGCGACATGCTGATCGTCTGCGGGGCGGTCGGCGGGCGGGCGGGCGCCGAGGTGCAGGCCGCGCTCGACGCGCTCGGCGACCTGGACACCACCCGCGTGGCCATGCACCCCGGCTCGACCCAGGGTTTCGGCCGGCTCGGCCCGGACGCCGTGCCGACCTTCCTGTTCCCCTCCCACCCCGCCACCGCTCTCCTGCTGTTCGAGGTCATGGCGCGCCCGCTGCTGCGCACGATCGAGGGCCGCAAGGACGTCCAACGCCGCAGCGTCTCGGCCCGCCTCACCTCGCCTGTCACGTCGGTGAAGGGCCGCAAGGGCTATCTGCGCGGTCGGCTGCTCCGCGAGAAGGCCACCGGCGACTACCTCGTCCAGCCGCTCGCCACGTCCGGCATCCACCTGCTGTCTTCGCTGGCCGACGCCAACTGCCTGATCGTCCTCCCGGAGGACGCCACCGACGTCGGGCTGGACGAGCCCGTCACCGTCCTGCACCTCCCGACGTGACCTCCGTGCGCGCCTACCCTGAACGGCCCGTCGGCAGGCACCCCGGTTGGCCTGCGACGTTGGGCCCGTTGCGCGTGCCCGCAGGCCTGGTCGGGCTGCGGCCCGTCCGGCTGCGGGACGGCAAGGCGTGGTCGGCCATCCGCATCCGCGACGAGCGGCACCTCGCCCCGTGGGAGCCGACGATGGTGGGCACCTGGCTGCAACGCAACGCGCCCGCCGAGTGGCCGGGGCGGTGGCTCTCGCTGCGCGCGGCCGGGCGGCGGGGCACGGCGCTGCCGTTCGGGATCACGCTGGACGGTCGGCTCGTCGGGCACGTGATGGTGGGCAACGTGGTGCGTGAGCCGCTGCTGTCGGCCTACGTCGGCTACTGGGTGGACTCGCGGGTGACCAACAAAGGGGTGACGACGGCGGCGGTCGCGCTCGCCGTCGACCAGTGCCTCGGGCCGGTCGGCCTGCACCGCCTGGAGGCCACCGTGCGGCCGGAGAACGGCGCGAGCCTGCGGGTGCTCGGCAAGCTGGGCTTCCGCGAGGAGGGGCTGTTCCGGCGCTACCTCGACGTCGACGGCGAATGGCGTGACCACCTGTGCTTCGCCTTCACCACCGAGGACCTCCCGATCGGGGGCGTCGTGGCCCGCCTCGTCACCGAGGGTGGCGCCGAGCGACCCTGAGTTCCGCCACTCGGGCCCCTTCTGCCCCATGCGGCTCACGGGGTGAACCTCGGCGCGTCGGCGCGTCGTTGCGGGGGACGACGCCCATCGCTCACTACCGTGGGCCCCGGACGCGATCTTGCCTGGGGAGACGGGGTGGCGTCTGACTGCGCCGTGGGGAGGAGGCCAGCCGTGCCGAGCTCGATGATCTTCGCGAGCCTGGTCGTGCTGTGGTTGCTGATCTTGGTCCCCGCGGTCGCGCGGCATCGACAGGAGGTGGCGCGGCCCAGCGTGGCTGCGCTCTCCGGGCGGGTGCTGGCGCGATCGCCCCGGCGCCGGAGTCAGGAGGTGGACGTGATGGTCGAGAGGGACGAGACGGTCGTCGAGGCCGGTCGGGTGGTCACCGCCACCCGCACCGCCGAGGTGCGGGTGCCGAGCGCGCGCACCGAGTTGCGCCTCGACGACGACGGGGAACCCGACGAAGGCAGCGCCGTCGACGACGACGGGGACCACGGCGGGGACGAAGGCGGCGACTGGGCCGCGGAGCAGCCCGACGACCGCCTCTGGGAGCGGCCGCCCCCGCGCTACCGCGCGGGTCGGGGCGGGTTCGACGCCGAGGCCGCCGCGCTCGCCGCCCGGGCGCGCTACGCGTTCCGGCAGCGGGTGGTGCTGGCGATGCTGGTGACGGCGGTCGGCACCGGCGTCGTGGCGGGCGTCGCGCTGCCCGTGCTCTGGTGGGTGCACGGGGCGATCGACGTGGTGCTCGTCGGTTACCTGGTCTACCTGCGCCGTCAGGTGCGGATGGAGGAGGCCATCCGGGCCCGTCGTGCCGCGCGGATGGCGGGCACCCGCCGTCCCTCCGCCGCCGAGGACCCCGAGCTGGACGACTGGGCCGAGCGCGGCCGCGCCGCCACCCGCCCGGCGGAGTCCGACGAGGCCGACGAGGACCGGCGGGCCGACCCCGATCCGGAGACGGCGCCGGAGGCTTCCGACGACGAGCACGAGGACGTCGCTCCGGCGGCACCCGAGGTCCCCGCCGTCGTCGAGGAGGAGCGGCCCGCCCTCCCGCGCCTGCGCCCGACGCCGCCGCCCCCGCTCCCCGCGGGCACCGCGCTCGTCGAGGACGAGGAGGACGAGCTGGAGCTCGACGACGGCTCGGCACCCGGCTACCGCCGTGCGGCGGGCCAGTAGGCGGCTGCTAGGGTTTGTGCGTCCCCGAGCGGGGCACCGGGGCTGTGGCGCAGTTGGTAGCGCGACTCGTTCGCATCGAGTAGGTCAGGGGTTCGATTCCCCTCAGCTCCACTGGTGAAGGCCCCCGTCGTCGACCGGGGCTTTCGTCGTTTCAGTGGTGTCACCGACGCTTCGTCGGCGACCTCCCGGCCCCGGTGGTCGGCCGGATCATCGATGCCATGACCTTCCCCATGATGCGGGTGCGGGCCGGGCGGGGCAGCGGGGCGAGGCCGTCTCTCATCAGCCGCGACAAGACGCCCGGGGTGGTGGTCGAGCGCCTGCCGAGCGCGTCGAGGATGCGCGGCGCGATCACGTCCGGCTCGACGGTGAAGCGCAGCGCCATCCCGGCCCGGTCGCCGAAGCCGCTGGCAACCGGGCCGGGAGCTGCGGCGAGCACGTCGACGCCCCGCGGCGCCAACTCGACGTGCAGGCCTTCCGCGAGGGTCTGCACGTACGCCTTGGTGGCGGCGTAGTGGGCGGCGTTCGGCGCACCTTGGAACGCCACGATGGAGCTCAAGAGGACGATCCCGCCGCGCCCGCGGTGCACCATGCGCGCCCCGAGCGTTGCGGCGAGCTCGACGACGGCGCCGCAGTTGACCTGCAGCATCTCGCGTTCCGCGGCGAGGGGCGCGCCTGCCAGCGCGCCGGAGGTGCCGAAGCCCGCGGCGGCGATCAGGAGACCGACGTCGCGGTCGGCCGTCTCCTCGGCCAGCCGCGCGGGCGCGGCCGGGTCGGCCAGGTCGTGCACCCGGACCTCGGCGCGAACCCCGTGCCGGGACGAGACGTCGTCGGCGAGCTCGCGCAGTGCGGCCGCCCGCCGGGCGACGAGCACGACGTCGAGCCCGCGACGGGCGGCCTCCCACGCGAGCGCACGGCCGATGCCGGACGACGCGCCGGTGACGAGCGCGGTGGGGCCGTAGCGGTCGGCGAAGGCGGCAGTGGGCATGGTGACTCCCGTTCAGGTGGGGAAGCAGCGGCCGAAGGCGAGCAACAAGCGGGGTGACCCGCGGAGCCGGATGCGACGGCGCAGCAGGGCGCCGAGAAGGCCCGCGCGCCCACCGAGGAACGCGAGCCACGTGGCGGCGTCCGCGGTGACGCGCAGGTCGGCGTCGCCGTGGTGGCCGTCGGTGACGGTGCACGCGCCGTCGCGGACGACGACGGTGACGGCTCGCCGCTCGGCGCCGGTGAACCGGAAGTGGAAGGTGGCGGCGAGGCCGTCAGCGGCGCCGCGTTGGAACAGCAGGGGCAGGCCGAGGACGAAGCCGTCGATCGAGGCGGGCCGGATGCCGTTCCCCACCCGGCGGACGGCCTTGTGCGGGAAGCGCCGTCGCACGTGCGCCTCGGCGTCGGAGCCCGCGACGACGTAGACGGGCTCGACCTTGTCCTGCAGGGGTTTGACGACGGTGTGCAGGTGCTCGCGGCGGTCGTCGAGCCACGGCCGGAGCACGTCTTCGCCCGCCGGGCACACCGACACGCAGTAGGCGGCCTTGTACTGCGGGCCGAACGCCAGGCTCTGCCACACGGAGACGGTCTCGGTGTCCGGCACGGCGGTGCGGTAGCCGGCGGCGTCCCGTGCGTCGACCACGGACTCGACCCAGTCGCCGAAGCCGCCGAGGAAGTCGCGGTAGTTGTGCGTGATGCAGGCGCCGAAGTCGAACTCACCGCTCGGGGAGATCGCGCCGGTGGGGCAGGCGGCCACGCAGAGCTTGCACTCCAGGCAGGGGTTGAAGGAGATCGGTCGGTCGTAGCGGTCGACCGCCGCGTCGATCACGACGGTGCCGAGGAGGATGAAGTTGCCGAACCGCGGGTGGATGACGTTGCGGTGGATGCCCATCTGGCCCAGCCCGGCCTCGACGGCCACCGGTTTGTGCGCGACCACCCAGGTCTTGCCGGGCCAGGCGCCGATCTCCATCGGGAAGCCCGCACCCGGGTGCAGTGCGCGCACGCCGTGGTCGCGGAGCACGGTGGCGATGCGGTCGCCGACCTCGGTGACCGCATCGTCGGCGCGGTGGAACTCCCGGTTGCCGACCGACCGCGCGGGGGAGCGGATCGCCTCGACGGCGGTGCGCTTCACGAACGCGACCAGGGCGCGCGGCCGGGGGAAGGCCGCGGTGATGTCGGCGAGCTGCTCGGCGAGGGCGGGCCGGTCGATGTCGACGAACCCGACGTCGTCGGCGCCGGATCGCAGGCACAGGTCCCGCAGCGCGGCGTGGTCGAGGACGCCGGGCGTGGCGAACAGCGCGTCGCCGTCCCCGGCTGCGGGCCGCGCCCGCACGGCCCGAACCGACGGGTGGGCCTCGAGCCGGAGATTGAGTCGCGTCACGCGACGGACGGTAGACCATAAAGTAGCTTCACGCGACCCGCGAGGTAAGCTCGCCGCGTGCTCGGCTCGGACTACGCGGACCAGAACTGCTCGATCGCGCGGGCGTTGGAGGTCGTCGGCGAGCGGTGGACGCTGCTCGTGCTGCGCGATCTCTTCGTCGGGATCCGTCGTTTCGACGAGCTGGTGGCGAGCCTCGGCGTCACACGGACGGTGCTCGCCCGCCGGCTGGCGCACCTCGTCGAGGAAGGTGTCGTGGAACGGCGCCGCTACCAGGAGCGCCCGGAGCGGTTCGAGTACGCGCCGACGGCCAAGGGCACCGAGTTGCTGGGCGTGCTGGCGCTGCTCCTGCAGTGGGGTGATCGCCACTACCCGCACCCGGACGGGCCGCCGCGGCTGTTGCTGCACCGGGGCTGTGGTGGCCGGTTGGACGGGCACCTCAGCTGTGAGCGCTGCGGCGTGGCCCTGCAGGCCGACGACGTCGAGGCGCGCCCGGGACCGGTTTCCTCGCGCACGCGGAGCGGAAGCGATGAGCGACGATCCGGTTGATGCAGCTCAACGGCACGTCGGGGGGCGCGAGCAGCGATCAGGGCGTTCAGGCTCGGAGGAGCGCGACGTCGTACCGGTGGATCTGTGGGTCGCGGGTGACGAGGGTGAGCCCTTCGCAGGTTGCCTGCGCGATCAGCATCCGATCGAACGGGTCGCGATGCAGGAGCGGCAGTCGACCGGCGGCCCGCGGCGCGGTGATGTCGGGTTCCAGGAGACGTTGGACCGACTCCGGCGTGTCGTCAGTGCGCGGTCAGGCGGAGTCCGTGGCCTGCGGTGGCGCGGGTGTCACGTGCGCGGCCCTGGTCAGCGAGGTTCCGGCACTCCCGCGCCAGGTTGAGCGGGCTGCGGCACCGCGCTCGCCGCGGACGCGGCCCGGTCGGACCGCCACAGCCAGGCACCCAGCGCCGCGACCGCGAGGCCGAGCGGTACCCCGAACGGCGGTTGGGCGGCGAAGAACCCGATCGCGCCTCCGAGCACCACCGCAACGCAGGCGACGGTCGGGTACACCCCGGCGCGCAGGCAACTGATTCCGAACAGCATCCAGCCGAGCGCGAAGGTTGCGTAGCTGGACAGGTAGCCGATCTGCCAGATGACCCCCTTCTCCGCCGTCAACAGCGTCGGCGCCGCCTCGAGCAACCACGGCGAGCAGAAGGCCTCGAACCACATGTTCGCCCCCAAGCACATGGTGCCGAGAACAGCAGCGCCGAAACCGAGGAGCCCGAACGTCCCGCCTGCCCGGGCCTGTCTCATGTAGAGCGCGACGAGAGCGAGCATGAGGGCCACGAACGCCGCGGCGTAGGCAATGCTGAAGGCCCGGAAGAACGGGTCGGCGAGCGAGGCGACGACGTCGGCGCGGTCGTAGGTTGCGAGCTGGCCGAGTTGGGCGAGGGCGATCAGCGAGCCCGCGGTGACGGCCACCGTGCCCGCCATCCGCCACAAGGGCGATTCCCGTAGCTGGAGGACCTCGTCGCCGTCATCTCCCCGAGGCGCCTCGCGCGGTCGGGAACTGGCCATGATGATCCTCCTCGAATGCGGGATACCGAACCGGGTAGCACCCTCAGAATCGGGGAGCAGGCGCCGTCGCGGCACGGGGGCAACCCTCGACATCGCCGACCCGGCAGGCGGGCATGCGGACGGATGCAGGAGCCGCCTCAGGATCGCCCGCTCCCGGCGTGCACCGGACCGGCTGCGGTCACGCGCTCGGGTTGAGGACGAAGACCACCGCGGTGGGGTCCTTCGGGTCGGGGACCTGCGCGGTGCCGTCGCCGCGCGCCCCGCGGTAGTCCCCGGTGCCGCCGGTGATCGCCAGGGGGACGACGCTGCCGCCGAACAGCGCGGCGCTGTCGTACACGGCCTGGGTCTGGATCTGGCCGCCGCGCAGCGTGAGGGTGATGGCGCAGAGGAGGTCGCCGGGTTTGGCGGCGTCGCCGCTGGTCGTGGTGCACGAGCCTGCGGCCCGTCCCACCTTGGGGCCCGTCGCGGTGCCGTCGGTGAGGTCGCCCGAGAAGACGAACAGGTCACCCGGGCCCTGTCCGCGGTCGCCCAGGTCGATGCTGGCCTGTTGGGTATCGCGTTCGAACAGCCGGAGCGTGGGTGGATGGGGTGCCCGGGGTGCGCTGTGCGCGACCCCGGCGGTGACGGCGGTCGCGAGCCCGGCTCCCGCGACCGCGGCCAGCGCGGCGGCGACCCAGCGGCGCATCACGCGTCACCGGCCGGGGCCGGGGCGAACACGGCGTTGTCCCAGTAGTTGCGTTCGACGACGATCCGGCCGTCGCGCGACTCGTAGGCGGTAGCGACGTTCAGACGGAGATCGTCGCCCAGCGCGAGCGTCCACTCCACGATCGCGGCGTCGCCGTCCACGGTGCTGTGCCGCACCTGGTAGGTGCACTCGGGCAGCGCGTCCGACAGCTCACGGATGCGGCCGGTGACCGCGGCCCGCCCGACGAGCTCCCCGTCGGGATCGAGGTAGCGCACCTCCGGGTCGTAAAGGCCGTCGAGGTAGGCCCAGTCGTGGGCGAACACGGCGGCGAGCTGGGCGCGGGCGAGGTCCAACGAGGACATCACGGCGGTCTCCACACGGTCGGGGAACAGGATGTGGACCACGGTCCGGCAGTCGATGGCCGACAACATCGGCCAGGTGGCAGAGATGTCCGCGACGCGCTGACGGAGCCTTGCCCGACACCGTGGCGGCGCGGATCATTCGGCTCCGTGTCCACGACCGACGCCGCGCGCGCACCCCGCCACGGGCGGCTCGGCGTGCCCAGCAACCTGCCGGAGGCCGTGAGCTCGTTCGTCGGGCGCAGCTCCGACATCGCCCGCGCCGACGACCTGCTGACGGCCGCCCGGGTCCTGACGCTCACGGGGGCGGGCGGGTGCGGGAAGACCCGCCTGGGTCGTCAGGTCGCGATGGGCGCCGCCGCCCGGTTCCCCGACGGCGTGTGGTGGCTGGAGCTGGCCGCGCTGACCGACGGGGCGCTCGCGGCCGACGCGCTCGCCCGGGTGCTTGACCTCCCGTTGGAGGGCACGCCCGCGGTCGAGGTGCTGATCGAGCACCTGGCCGACGCCACGGCGTTGATCGTGCTGGACAACTGCGAGCACGTGACGGACGCCGCGGCCGAGGTCGTCGACCGGTTGCTGCGCGGCACGAGCTCGCTGGCCGTGCTCGCCACGTCCCGCGAGCCCTTGGGCGTCGAGGGCGAGACGACCTGGCGGGTGCCGTCGATGGCGGTGCCGCCGCCCGGGGCCGACTGGCAGGCTCTGGGCGACTACGACGCCGCGCGGCTCTTCCTCGAACGCGTCGGACAGGCCCGGCCCGACGCGCCGGCGGGCGTCGACGCCGCCGCCACCGTCGTGCAGATCTGCGCGCGTCTCGACGGCATCCCGCTCGCCCTCGAGCTCGCGGCGGCCCGCGCCCGCAGCATGACGCTCGGGCGGATCGTGGACGAGCTCGACGACCGGTTCCGGCTGCTCACCGGCGGCCCGCGGCAGGCGTTGGCCCGCCACCAGACGCTGCGGGCGTCGGTGCAGTGGTCCTACGACCTGCTCGACGACGCGGAGCGCACGGTGCTGCGGCGCCTGTCGGTGTTCGTCGGCGGCTTCCGCGCGGAGGCCGCGGAGGCGGTCGCCGGGTTCGGCGCGCTCGCGCCCACCGATGTCCTGCCCCTGCTCGCACGGTTGGTCGAGCGTTCGCTCGTCCAGTTCGACGCCGAGTCGGACCGCTACCGGCTGCTGGAGACGTTGCGGCAGTACGGCCGGGAGCGGCTGGAGGCGGAGGGCGAGGCGGAGATCGTCGCCGACGGGCACCTCGGCTGGGCGTGTGCGCTCGCCGAGGCCGCCGACCCGGCGATGACCCGCGCCGATCTGGCCGCGCTGGACGCGATGGAGGCGGAACTGCCGAACCTGCGCGTGGCGCTCGACCACGCGGTGCACGCACAACCCGAGGCCGGGCTGCGGCTGGCCGCCGCGTTGACCTTCTTCTGGTCGCAGCGCGGCCTGGGCCTTGAGGGCGCCGACCGCGCCGAGCGGGTGCTGGTCGCGCACCCGGACGCGCCGGGGCACCTCCGCGCACGCGCGTGGGCCGCCTGCTCCTACGACCGCTTCTACGGCGGCGACTTCCCCGGCGCCATCGCCGCCGCCGACCGGGGCCTGGCCGAGGCGGTCGCCGCGGGTGACGTGCGGGCCAGGGCCCGGTGCCGTCACGCGCACGGGGCGATCGCGTTCCTGTTCGACCCGCCGGTGTGCCGCTCCGCGATGGTCGAGGCGATCGCGCTGGCCCGGGAGAGCGGCGACCGGTGGTGCGAGACCGACGCCCTCCAGTTCCTCAGCTTCAGCCACCTCCTCCAGCACCGTCCCGCTCCGGCCCAGGAGGCGATGCTGCGTTCGGCGGCGATGGCCGAACAGGAGGGCAACGCCTTCCAGCTCGCCTGCCACCAGCTCGGCCTCGGGATGACCGCCGCCGCGGGCGCCCGGCTCGCCGACAGCGTGGCCGCCGCCCGGCGCGGCGCGGACGGTGCCCAACGGATCGGGGACCCGGTCATCGAGCTGTGGGGGCGCGCCCAGCAGGCCACTGCGGAGCTGGCCCGCGGCCGGTTCGCCGAGCTCGACGGGATCGCTGCGGAGATCGCGCGGACCGGCAAGCCCCTGCCGCCGATCGTGGAGGCGGTCGTCGCCGGGCTGCGGCGCATCGCGCGGGCGGACGAGCGACCGGCCGACGCCCTCGACGCGGTGCTGGAGGTCGGGGAGCTGCTGCGCACGACGTTCGTCCCCAACGAGGGCATGCGGCTGAAGGTGATCGGGGCCGCGGGCGCGCTGGCCGCGGGCGACGACGTCCGCGCGGCTGAGCTCGCCGAGGCCACGCTCGACCACGCCGAGGCGTTCGGCTCGGCGCTGTCCGGGCCGTGCCGCGTGCTGCTCGGGCGTCTGCGACGGCGCGCGGGCGAACCCGTCGCCGCGGACCGGACCGTGCACGCGGGGCTCGCCGTGATCGTCGACGCCGGGCTGCTCGTGGACGTCCCCGACGCGTTGGAAGCGCTCGGTGGGATCGCGCTGGACCTCGGCAGCCTCGGCGAAGCCGCCCGTCTGCACGGCGCGGCCGCGGGCCTGCGGGCGCGCCTCGACGTGTCGGGCGCGTACCCGACCGAGGCCCGGGTCGACCTCGCCCGCGTCGAGGAGCTCCTGAGTGCCGAGTTCGGCCGCCGCTACGCCGAGGGCGAGCACCTGGACGCCGAGGCCGCCATCGCCTACGCCCGACGGGCACGCGGTGAACGCAAGCGACCCCCGTTCGGCTGGGAGGCGCTCACCCCGACCGAGCTGGAGGTGGCCCGGCTGGCCGCCGAGGGCCTGACCAACCCCGCGATCGGCGAGCGGCTCTTCGTCTCCCGCGGCACCGTCAAGACCCATCTCGAACACGTCTACGCCAAGCTCAGCGTGCACAACCGCGCTGAGCTCGCGGCCGCCGCCGCCCGGCGCTTCCCCTGACTCGGTCCTTCTCCGCGTAGCGTCGTTCGACGCCCCATCAAGAACGCTCAACGCGGACGTCGGCGTGGCAGCAGCACGCTGCCCGCCGCGATGACCACGCCGAGCCCGGCGGCCACGAGGAAGACCAGGTCGTACCTCACGACCGTTGCGAGCACGGCCACGATCACACCTCGGCCCGGAACAGCCGCCGGGGCACCATCGGCTGCGTGGCGAGCCGCGTCTGGACCACGCCGAAGACGACGAGCAGGGCCAGCCCCGCCGCGGCCGGTGCGACGACCGGCGTCGACGTCCAGCCGTGATCGGCGCTAAG
>DATAOO010000426.1:0-3283 GCA_036265695.1 Pseudonocardia sp.
ATCGCCCTGCCCACGCTCGTCACCCTGCTGATGCCCGAGCACCTGCGCGACCGCGCCAACGGCCTGGTCGGCACCACCACCGGCGTCTCGTTCCTCGTCACCTCGGTGATCAGCGGCCTGCTCGTGGCGTTCGACGGCATGCGCTCGACGATCGTGCTCGCCATGGTCGTCTCGGCGGCGTCGTTCGTGCACCTCGCCGGGGTGCGGATCGAGGAGCGCCGGGTGGTCACCACCGGTGACGACGCCGACGGCGGCCACGGCGTCGATCTCAAGGGCACCCTGCGCGTGGTGCGGGGAGTGCCCGGGCTGCTCGCCCTGATCGCGTTCTCCTGCTTCAACAACTTCGTCGGCGGCGCGTTCATGGCCGTGATGGACCCCTACGGCCTCTCGCTGGTCTCCGTGCAGGCGTGGGGGCTGCTGTGGGGCCTGCTGAGCGCGGGCTTGATCATCGGGGGGCTGCTCATCACGCGCACGGGCGTCGGCGCCAACCCGGTGCGCACGCTCCTGCTGGTCAACCTCGTGCTGTGGACGGTCTGCATCGTGTTCCCGCTGCGGTCGTCGATCGTGCTGCTGGTGATCACGCTGCTGCCGTTCATGCTGGTGATGCCGTACGCCGAGGCGGCCGAGCAGACGATCCTGCAGCGCGTGGTGCCCTACGAGCGGCAAGGCCGGGTCTTCGGGTTCGCGCAGAGCGTGGAGCAGGCGGCGTCGCCCCTCACCGCGTTCCTCGTCGCCCCGCTCACGCAGTTCGTCATGATCCCGTTCATGACCGACGGCGCAGGCGCGCGGTGGATCGGCCCGTGGTTCGGCACCGGCCCGGATCGCGGCATGGCGCTGGTGTTCATCGCCACGGGGGTCATCGGGCTGGTCGTCACCGGGCTGGCCCTGGTCAGCCGCCCCTACCGACAACTATCGGAGGCGTACCGCGACAAGATCGCCGCGAGTGGCACACCAGGCGGCGCGCGGCCGTCGTGAGGTGCCACTCGCGGCGATCATCGGATCAGACGGCGACCAGCGCCACCTCGGCCGCCAGCGCGGCGATCCGGGCCCAGTCGCCCGCGGCGACCGCGTCGGCCGGGGTGAGCCAGGAGCCGCCGACGCAGCCGACGTTCGGCAGCCGCAGGTAGCTGCCCGCCGACGCGGCGGTGATGCCGCCGGTGGGGCAGAACCGCAGGTCCGGCAGCGGACTCGCCAGCGAGGCCAGGTACGGCGCCCCGCCCGCGGCCTCGGCCGGGAAGAACTTCATCGCCGTGTGCCCGTGCTCGGCGACCGCCAGCATCTCCGAGACGGTCGACGTGCCGGGCAGGTAGGGCAGCCCGGTGTCATCCAGCGCGGCGAGCAGGGCGGGCGTGCTGCCCGGGCTCACCAGGAACTGCGCGCCCGCCGCGGTGGCGCGGGCGGCCTGGCGGGCCGAGCGGATCGTGCCCGCCCCTACCAGCACCTCGGGCACCTCGGCCGCGATCCGGCGCACCGACTCCAGCGCCGACGGCGTGCGCAGGGTCAGCTCGATGATCGGCAGGCCGCCCGCGACGAGCGCACGGGCCAGCGGCACGGCCTTGGTCGGGTCGTCCAGTACGACGACCGGGACGACGGGGGCAACGTCCAGTACGGAACTCATGCGGCGTCTCCGAAGATGCTGGCGCCCGCGTCGGCCGGGCCGACGGCGTGGCGGAAGGACTCGAACAGCTCCCGGCCGGTGCCCACGAACGGGCGTTCCGGTGGGGCGGCCGCCGGGCGGGCGGCGAACTCGGCGTGGTCGACCAGCACCTCGATGGTGCCCGCGTCGGCGTCGAGCCGGACCATGTCCCCGTCGCGCACCCGCGCGATGGGGCTGGCGTCCGCGGCGGCCTCGGGCGTGACGTGGATGGCCGCCGGGATCTTGCCCGACGCGCCGGACATCCGGCCGTCGGTGACCAGCGCGACCCGGTGGCCGCGGTCCTGCAGCACCCCCAGCGGCGTGATCAGCTTGTGCAGCTCCGGCATGCCGTTGGCCTTCGGGCCCTGGTAGCGGACGACGGCGACGAGGTCGTCGGACAGCTCCCCGGCCTCGAACGCGGCCTGGAACTCCGACTGGTCGCCGAACACCCGGGCGGGCGCCTCGACCAGCCGCTGCTCCGGCACCACCGCGGAGGTCTTGATCACGGCACGGCCCAGGTTGCCCGCCAGCATGCGCAGGCCGCCGTCCTTGTCGAACGGGTCGTCGACCGGGCGCAGAACGTCGAGGTCGAGGCTCTCGGTGGGGCCGTCGCGCCAGCTCAGCCGACCGTCGACGAGCATGGGCTCGGTCGTGTACGCGCCCAGCCCCGGCCCGGCCACGGTCTGCACGTCGGGGTGCATGAGGCCCGCGCCCACGAGCTCGCGCACCAGGAACGCGGTGCCGCCCGCGGCGTGGAAGTGGTTGATGTCGGCCTTGCCGTTGGGGTAGATCCGGGCCAGCAGCGGCACGACGGCGGAGAGGTCGGCGAAGTCGTCCCAGCGCAGGTCGATGCCCGCGGCCCGGGCCATCGCGACCAGGTGCATCGTGTGGTTGGTCGACCCGCCGGTGGCCAGGAGCGCCACCACGCCGTTGACGACGGCCTTCTCGTCGACGATGTCGGCGACGGGCGTCTCCAGCTCGACGGCGCGCGCGGCCGCGGCCTCGGTGAGCGCCGTGCGCAGCGGCGTGCCCGGGTTGACGAAGCTGGCGCCGGGCAGGTGCAGCCCCATCAGCTCCATCAGCATCTGGTTGGAGTTGGCGGTGCCGTAGAACGTGCAGGTGCCGGGGCCGTGGTAGGCGGCGGCCTCGGCCGCGAGCAGCTCGTCGCGGCCGATCTCGCCGGTGGCGTACAGCTGGCGCACCTTGCTCTTCAGCGCGTTGGACAGCCCGGAGGTCATCGGACCCGCGGGCACGAACAGCGTGGGCAGGTGCCCGAACGACAGCGCACCGATCAGGAGGCCGGGCACGATCTTGTCGCAGACGCCGAGCATGAGCGCGGCGTCGAACATGTCGTGCGAGAGGGCGATGGCGGTGGCCATGGCGATGACGTCGCGGCTGTAGAGCGACAGCTCCATGCCCGCGCGGCCCTGCGTGATGCCGTCGCACATGGCGGGCACGCCGCCCGCGAACTGCGCGGTGCCGCCCGCGTCCCGTGTGGCCGCCTTGATCTGGGCCGGGAAGTCGTCGAACGGCTGGTGGGCCGAGAGCATGTCGTTGTAGCTGGACACGATGGCGACGTTCGGCGTGGCCGCGCGCTTGAGCTGGTCCTTGTCGGCGCCGCTCGCCGCGAAGCCGTGGGCGAGGTTG
>DATAOO010000427.1:0-5180 GCA_036265695.1 Pseudonocardia sp.
GCGGTGAGGCTGCCGCCGCCGTGGGTGAAGAAGTCGGCCTTCGGGTCGGTCACCGACACGCCGAGGATCTCCGCCCAGCCTTCGGCCAGCCAGCCCTCGGTCGGGGTCAGCAGGCCCGCGGCCCCCGGGTCGAGGCCGCCCGCGGGCAGGGGCCAGGGCAGCGCGTCCCGGTCGACCTTGCCCGACGTGCGCGTCGGCACGTCGTCGACCACCGCGAGCAGCGGCACCAGCGCGGCGGGCAGCCGTTCCTGCAGTGCGGTCGCGGCGGCGTCGGTGTCGAGTTCGTGCTCGGCCACCACGTAGCCGACGAGCACCTGGTTGCCCGCCCGGGTGCGGCGCACGGCGGCCGCGGCGGCGCGCACGCCGGGCAGGGCCAGCAGCGCGGCGTCGACCTCGCCGAGCTCGATGCGCCGTCCGCCGAGCTTGATCTGCTCGTCGGCGCGTCCGAGGAACGACAGCCCGGCCTCGTCGGCGCGCACGACGTCGCCGCTGCGGTAGGCACGCTCCCAACCCAGCGACGGCAGCGCGGCGAACTTGGCGGCGTCGCGCTCGGTGTCGAGGTAGCGGGCGAGCCCGACACCGCCGATCACCAGCTCGCCGCTCTCGCCCATCGCGACGGGCTCGCCCGCGCCGTCGACGACCGCGAGCGCCCAGCCGTCCAGCGGCAGCCCGATCCGCACCGGGCCCACACCGGTGAGCCGGGCGGCGCAGGCGACGACCGTCGCCTCGGTCGGACCGTAGGTGTTCCAGACCTCGCGGCCTTCGACGGCGACCCGCTCGGCCAGCTCGGGCGGGCACGCCTCGCCGCCGAAGATCAGCAGCCGCACGTCCTCCAGCGCGTCCAGCGGCCACAGCGCGGCCAGCGTGGGCACGGTGGAGACGATCGTGATCCGCTGGGCCTGCAGCCACGGCCCGAGGTCGACGCCGGTGCGCACCAGCGCGCGGGGCGCGGGCACGAGGCAGGCGCCGTGCCGCCACGCGAGCCACATCTCCTCGCAGGAGGCGTCGAACGCGACCGACAGCCCGGCCAGCACCCGGTCGCCGGGCCCGATGGGCTCGTCGACGAGGAACAGGCGCGCCTCGGCGTCGACGAACGCCGCGGCCGCGCCGTGGCTGACCGCGACGCCCTTCGGCGTGCCCGTCGAGCCGGAGGTGAAGATGATCCACGCGTCGTCGCGGTGGCCGGGGACGCCCGGCGTGCCGATGGGGGCGCTGTGCGGGGTGAGCCGACCGCCGGAGCCCAGCACCGCGCACACCCCGGCCTCGCCGAACACGAGCTCGGCGCGTTCCTCGGGGTCGTCGGCGTCGACGGGGACGTAGGCGGCACCGGCGGACAGCACGGCCAGGATCCCGACGTACAGCTCGGCGGTGCCGGAGGCGATCCGGATGCCGACGCGGTCGCCCACGCCGATGCCCGTCTCGGTGAGGCGCCGGCGCGTGGCGTCGACCTCCTCGGCGAGCCTGCGGTAGGTGAGCACCGTGCCCGCCGCGTCGATCGCGGCCGCGTTGGGGTGCAGCGCCGCGGTGTCGGCGAGCACGTCGAGCAACGTGCGGCGGGCGGGCGCGGGCGCGGCCGGGTAGACCGCGGCCGGGCGGGTGAGGGCCAGGGTCACCGGGTACCGGTCCGGGCACGACGAGGGCAGCGGGCAGCGCACGGGCGCATGACTCACCTTCCGGGTGGACGTGCTGTGTCGTCTGCCGGGTCGAGGCGGGGCGCGGACGTGCGGCACCACCCGGGGCACAGCGATCTCGCATCTCAGGTTAACGGGAGATGTCCACGCGGTCTCGAAGACGTGGGTGAGTTCACCCCTCCCGGTGTCAGACGGTGTGACGGACGCCGTCGCGGCGGATCGGCCGTTCGCGGATCCGGGAACGCACGTGCCTGCTGAGGACGTCGAGTTCGGAGTTCTTCCCGATGTAGGTCGCGTTCGGTGGCAGGGTCTGCCCGTCGCGCTCGAGGTCGTTGCGCTCAAGGATCGTGTACAGGACAACCGGCACGTGCTGGAGGCGGCTGTCGGCGAGCATCAATCGGGCGCATCGCAGCCCGGCGCGGTAGTAGCCGGCCGCCACGACGTCCTCGGGTGGCGTAGGCAGGCCCGGTCGCGGCGACGCCCAGCGCAGCATCACGTCCATCAGCACGAGATCGGGAACCGCCGCGCTCATCGCAGGCAGCTGAGCGCGGAACTGCTCCTCGGTGGTGACCGTCTCGACGACGGCGTCGGGGTACATCCCGGCGAGGTGGTCCGCCAGCGGGCTTTCCTGGAGGTGGTCGTCCTCGACCACGACGAAATGCGGCATCTTTCCTCCTCGAATCGGTGCTTACGCGAGCGGAAGCGCCAGGCGAACCGTGGTCAGCGCGGCGCACGTGTCGATCAACACGCGACCGCCCATCGCGCGCATCAGGTGGTCGACGATCCACAGCCCCAGGCCTGAACCCTCGCCGGTGGTGCTGCGCGCCGCGTCGCCGCGCCAGTTGCGCTGCACCGCGAGGGGCAACTCGGCGGCGCGCAGTGGGATGCCGGTACTGGCGATCGCCAGGGTGATGTTCGACGGCCCGACGTCCGCCCCGACCGACACGCCGGTGCCCTCGTAGCCGTACTTGGCCGCGTTGTCCAAGACGTTGCCCACGCATTGCTGCAGGAACGACGTGTCCACGTTCACCAGTCGGCGGCCCATCCGACGGATGGACTCGCGTTCCACCTCGAACCGGATGCCGCGGCGCGGGTCACCCAGCACCTGTGCGTCGTCGGCGGCGGCGATGAGCAGCCGCACCAGGTCGTCGACGCCGATCCGCTCGGGTTTGCAGACCGGTTGTTCACCGCGGCTCAGCGTCGCGAACACGCCTGCGGACATCGCCACTCGACTCGCCTTCCGGCACAGTCCGCGTACCGCTTTGAGCTGCCCTTCGACCCGGCCGTCGAACCGGCCGATGCGCAGCACCGATTCGGTCCGGCTCGCCGCCGTCCGCAGGGGGCTCACCAACTGGTGCTTGAGGTCCTCCATCGCCTCGGCCTCCGTCCGCAGCGCGAGCTCCAGGCGGTGGCGCGCGTCGTGCAGGTTGCCGAGCGCGTCCTGCAGATGGCGGTAGAGGCCGAGCTGGTCGCCGATGATCTCGTTGACCTGCTCCGAGTTCGCCGGAATCCGGGCGGCCGGTCCCGACGTCTCGAGCACCCCGAACACCTGCTCCCCGACGGCGATCGGGGTGCAGATCGCCCAACCCGCGCCCTTGTCAGGGTCGTTCGGCAGCCGTCGAAGTTGCCGGTGGCCCCGCACCGTCTCCTGCGCCAGCCGCGACGGGCCGTCGGAGCGGCCGTCGCCCGTGCGCGAGACGGCGAGGAGCCCGGTGCCGTCGGGGGAGCCGCAGGTGCCGTAGGCCACGACCGCGGCGGACTCGGGGACGACCTCGCGCATGATGTGCACCGCTAGATCACCGACCCGGCGCTCCTGGCCCCCGTCCCCGGGCGTGTGGTCCAGCTCCTCGGCGACCAG
This sequence comes from Pseudonocardia sp., assembly GCA_036265695.1. Classification (GTDB taxonomy): domain Bacteria; phylum Actinomycetota; class Actinomycetes; order Mycobacteriales; family Pseudonocardiaceae; genus Pseudonocardia. The sequence continues at coordinate 3,490 of DATAOO010000427.1, forward strand.
CTTGTTGAGCGACGTCATCCCCGCGGCCAGGCGGCGCCACGACTCGTTCTCCTCCGAGAGCGCCCAACGGTGCTGCCAGGTCCGCCAGTACCGGCTCAGCTGGGCGGCCACCGGGCGAAGCAGCGCCAGATCCGATGTCGTGAAGTGGTGGGGCGGCCCTTCGGTCCCGAGGCAGCGGACGAGCCCGTTGATGTGGGTTCCGCTGAGCAGGCGCACCTCCATGAAGGGAGCGCCCCCCGTCGCCTGGTCGAAGCCCGTGCGGTCCACGGGATCGACCGCTATGCAGGTGCGCCGGTGCGGGTCGCAGGGCTCGACCGCGCCGGGTCCGTCGGAATGCGCGAACAAGGAGTACCGGCCGGGGGGCTGCGCCAGATCCTCCAGGAAGACGGACACCTCGGCCGCGTGCAGCCCCTTCGCGAGGAACCGGCAGACATCGGAGAGGAGCTCGCCGAGCTGTCGCCCGGGCACCGGCCCCTCCCGTGACTCGACGTCCGCGTCGTGCAGGATCGTGTCGCACGCGTTGACCAGCGCGAGGGTCTGCCGCTCGCGCACGGTGCTGCACAGCTCGGGCAGCACCTCCACGAGCTCGACGACCGTGTCGAACACCGTGGCGAGCGGGGTTCGTCCGAGGAGCGTCAAGACGCCGCGGCAGCCGTCGACGTAGTCGATCGGCAGTGCACCCGTCACATCGAGACCGAGCAAGGCCGCCGCGTGGTCCACGTCGTCCGGGACGGCGAGCGACCGCGTGGCGAACGCCAGCGAGGTCAGCGCGTCGGCGTCGAACTCGGTCTCGTAGGCAGCGGACGAGGGCACGTCGAGCCACAGCGAGACGACGGAGAGCCCCGCGGGGGCGCACCGGCCGTCGGGTGCTTCCCAGAGCACCGCGCCGGAGCAGTCGGTCACCTGCGCCAGGGTGCGCACCAGGTCGTTGACGGTCGCTGGGCCGTCCGGGTCCAGTGCCGCGCCCACGAGGGCACGTACGGCGCGTGTCGGGTTCACGATCCCTCCAGTAGCGCCGGTTCGCTGACGGGTGGCCAGATCGGTGCTTTCGCCAGTTGCAGGAGCTCCGAGCGCGCTTCGTCGGCGCGCGAGACCACGCTGCCGTCGAGCACGGAGTGCTCTTCGGCGAGCTCCTGGAACACGTGCGCGACCTGGCCGATCAACGCGGTGTCGCTACCGAACGGCGAGTGGGCGAGGTCGGCCTCCAGCGCACGCGCGCACCGCCGCAGGTGGACCGACACCGCAGGCTCCACCACGACCTCGACCAGCGCGCCGGGCAACGGCTCACTCGTCGGATGCCACTGCAGGTGGGCGGGCACGACGTGCAGCAGGTCGGCGTAGACGACGGCGTGATCGCGGCCGTCGGGCAGCCTGGCCACCGTCTGGAACAGATCATTCGCCGACGATTGCGCCTGCCGGTGACCGAGGGTGAGCAACAGCGGCTCCAAGGTCTGCAGGGCCGCGTTGAGATCGCGTTCGACCTGGACGTGCGCCCGGCGCCGCGCGACAGCGACGATCAGGCGGTCGACGGGGGCGTCCGGACGCGACGCCTGCGCGGTCGCGAGATCGACGAAGCCGCCGACGAGACCGCGCATCCGCCGGTCGTCCAGCAGCGCTCGAGGAGCACTTCGCGCGCGACGTCGCCGATCTCGGTCGCTGTTGCGTCGCCGCGTTCGAAGCGCCGCACGGCC